>WRKX01000025.1 GCA_009777925.1 Betaproteobacteria bacterium
GATGGGACGCTGGCAATCTTTCATGGCCCACGCAAGTTGGCAAGCTACAATGAACGAGGCCAATTGATCGATTTGGCCGCGCCCCCATTGCAGCAAGCGGCCTGATTTCGGGCCGCGCCGTGGGGAACCCGCTTCCGGGCTACGCCCTTCAGCGAATTCCACACGGCATAATACAGGTGGACAACTTGAAAACTAAAAAACCGGACAACTCTGAAAGTCAGTAACAGAACGCCCTTGTCCGGGTTGGCGGCAAACGCCTCTATCGCATAATCCAGAATTACTCTCTGATCAGCGCTGTTTCGGCTCAGCTTCCTCCAACCCATATCATGCTGGAGCGATTGCACCTGTTTGTCATAGCGGTTTCATTCCCAGCACACACATACGTTCATCATCATCCCATGCTGCCCTCTTGGGCGCAGACGCACACTTTTCTTCGGATGCGCCGTATCGAGTTTGAGCATATTGAGGATGAACTTGCAGATGATCGAGAGGTTCTCCGGCGCGTTGTCACGGCTGACCACGCAAGCGTCCTCGCACATCATGACGTCCAACCGCCAATGCAGGTCGTTTTCGATCGCCCAATGCTGGCGCACTGCTCTGGCCAGTTGCTCGGAACTGAGTGCGGGCGAACTGATGTAGTAACGAGCTTCGATCTATGGGGTTTTGTCGCTCTCGGCTCTGAGTGAGAGGATGCACCCAGGCGTGCGGCACTCGGGTCAGAGTTGGGGATCAACCAAGCCGGTATTGGCGATCACCTCGGCGTGCCGTGCGATGCGTCGCCTGTGTCCGAACTCGGTTTGCTCAAAGCTACTGGCCTCGGTGGTATTGGCAAAGGCATCCTCCAGAGCCTGACGCAGCTTGGGTTGATTGCCTTTGATGCACAACAGGTAGTCGGCACCGCGCACGCGAATCTGTTGCGCCATATCGCTACGGCATCCGACGGCATCAATGCTCACCAGACAGCCGCACAACTCCAGCGCCTCAAGCTGAGCCTAGGGAGACGATTCTTTGGGTTTCATTGGCAGAAAAATTTGCAGGAAATAAGCCGTATTTTAATTGATTTCTTGCAAATCATAAAGCAGAGGTAAGCATTTTATCTATAATTATCAATGACTTGCATATTGTTCAGGGCTGGCTCTATAATCACATTTTCTTTCGCCCTCCAGCATAACAAGCCGCATGCGGTTTCCCGTGTTATAACCGCCCCATTAACCGGGATAATGCCTCTTCAATCAATTCGACACTTTTGCAAAGCCATGCAGGAAAAATACAGCCACGCCGACATCGAACCAAGAGCCCAGGCCATCTGGCGACAAAACGCTGCCGATTACGCCATTGATGCGCCCGATCGCCCGAAATATTATTGCCTGTCCATGTTCCCTTATCCGTCCGGCAAGCTGCATATGGGACATGTCCGCAATTACACCATCGGCGACGTTCTGGCGCGTTTTAACCGGATGCTGGGAAAAAATGTCCTGCAACCGATGGGATGGGACGCCTTCGGGATGCCCGCCGAAAATGCCGCGCTCGCCAATCAGGTGGCGCCCGCAGCATGGACTTATCAGAATATCGGCTACATGAAAAAACAGCTTCAGTCCCTGGGGTTTTCCATTGACTGGACACGGGAATTCGCAACCTGCGCCCCGGAATATTACCGCTGGGAACAATGGCTCTTTACTCGCCTGTTTGCCAAGGGACTGATCTACAAAAAGCTGGGTACGGTGAATTGGGATCCGGTTGATGAAACCGTACTTGCCAACGAACAGGTTATTGACGGACGCGGCTGGCGTTCCGGGGCAGTGGTGGAAAAGCGGGAAATTCCCATGTATTACATGAAAATCACCGCTTACGCCGAGGAATTGCTACAAGGTCTGGAAGAATTGCCTGGCTGGCCGGAACAGGTGCGCCTGATGCAGAAAAACTGGATCGGCAAAAGCGTGGGGGTACGGCTTGCCTTTCCTTATGAACTGGATGGCAGGAAAGACTTGCTCTGGGCCTTCACGACCCGCGCCGATACCCTGATGGGCGTTACTTTTGTGGCAGTTGCCGCCGAGCATCCGCTCGCGCTCCACGCGGCAAAAAACAATCCGGCAATAGCAGCCTTTATTGAGGAATGCAGGCAAGGCGGCTTTGCCGAAGCCGATCTCGCAACCGTGGAAAAAAAGGGGATGCCCACCGGACTCTGCGTCCAACACCCCATCACAAATGAACCTGTACCGCTATGGGTAGGCAATTATGTTCTGATGGGTTATGGCGAAGGCGCGGTCATGGCCGTACCGGCGCATGACGAACGGGATTTTGCCTTCGCAAAAAAATACGGCCTGCCTATCCGCCAGGTAATTACCGCAGCCAATGAAACCTTTAGCCTTGACGAATGGCAGGACTGGTATGCCGACAAGAGTCGCGCCGTCTGCATAAACTCCGGCAAATATGACGGTCTGAATTACGAGGCAGCGGTAGAGGAAATTGCCGCTGATCTGCAAAAGCTGTCCTTAGGCGGGAAAAAGACACAGTTTCGTCTGCGCGACTGGGGTATCTCCCGCCAGCGTTACTGGGGTTGCCCGATTCCCATCATCCATTGCGCACAATGCGGCGACGTGCCGGTTCCCGACGAACAATTGCCAGTGCTCCTGCCGGAACAGGTAGAAATTACGGGCGCGGGTTCGCCGCTTGCCAGAATGCCGGAGTTTTACGAAACCATCTGCCCCAAATGCGGTCAGTCCGCGCGCCGCGAGACAGACACCCTGGATACTTTTGTGGAATCATCCTGGTATTTTTTGCGTTACGCCTGCCCGGACAAACAGGACGCAATGCTGGATGAGCGGGTAAATTACTGGTGTCGGGACGGGGTTGACCAATACATCGGCGGCATCGAACACGCCATCCTGCATCTTCTCTATGCCCGTTTTTTCAGCAAACTCATCCGGGATGTGGGTTTGCCCGGCATTAAAATTCCCGACGAGCCGTTCCGCAATCTTCTGACTCAGGGCATGGTGGTTGCGCCCGCCTTTTTCCGCAAAACGCCGGACGGCAAAAAAATCTGGTTCAACCCGGCGGAACTGACGCTTGCGACCGATGAACGCGGGCGTCTCATTGCCGCAACCCTGAAGGCGGATGGTCAGCCGGTCGAAGTGGGCGGCATGGAAAAAATGTCCAAATCCCACAATAACGGTGTTGATCCGCAGGCGTTGATTGAGCAATACGGCGCTGATACCGCACGTCTTTTCATGATGTTTGCCGCGCCGCCTTTGCAATCACTGGAATGGTCGGACACCGGCGTAGAGGGCGCGTATCGCTTTCTTCGCCGTCTCTGGCGTATCGTGTACGCGCATGTCAGCCAGGGCATTGTGGCGGCAAACGTAGCGGCGGACTTGCCCGCGCCTTTAAAGGATTTGCGCCGTAAGCTCCATCAGACCATCACCAAGGTTAATGACGACTATGACCGGCGGCAGCAGTTCAATACGGCGGTGGCTGCCGTGATGGAACTCCTTAACGCCTATGAAAAAACCGTTCTGGATACGGCGGAAGGGCGCGCGCTCGCGCAGGAAACGCTGGAATCCGTAACTCTCATGCTTTTCCCCATCGTGCCGCATATCACCCAGATACTCTACGCGGAATTGAAGCCAGGCGCTGACGCTGCAAGCGCCTCTTTCCCAAGGGTAGACGAAGCAGCGCTGGCACAGGAAAGCATCGAACTGGTATTGCAGATCAACGGCAAGCTGCGCGGCAATTTTCAGGTTGCCGCCGACGCGGAGCGTGAGGCAATCAAGGCAGCCGCGCTGGCTTCCGAAGCCGCGCGCAAGGCGCTTGGCGACAAGGCGGTGAAAAAAATCGTCGTGGTGCCAAAGCGGTTGGTCAACATCGTGGTTTGATTCGGGAAAAGCCTATTTTTGGAGATTATCATGCGCATTCGCATTATTTTTCGCTCGTTGCCGCTTTTCGCGCTGCTCTTGCTCGCCGCTTGCGGTTTTCAACTGCGCGGCGCGGTGGATATTCCCTATACGCGTCTCTACATTGCCAACCCTTATGCCGACACAACGCTGGGCGCGGCATTGCGCCGTCAGATCAACGCCCACCAGCCGGAAATCCTGGTCGACACTGCGGGAGAAGCTACTGCCGTTTTCCGGGAGCTTAGCAGCTACCGGGAGCGGGAAATCACGGTGCTGGACTCTGACGGGCGCGCGCGTGAATATCAACTGCGCCTGCTTTACTCTTTTCGGATCGAAACTCCTCAGGGACAGGCGCTGACAACAGTCGCCAGCATTCGCCTGATCCGCGAACTAACCTATGACGACAATCAGGTACTTTCCAAGGAACAGGAAGAAGAATTTCTCTGGCGGGATATGGAAAATGATTTGGTACAACAAATTCTGCGCCGTCTCGCAACCCTGAAGCCGGTTCTTCAACCGGAACAGGACGGAGGCGACAATAAAGATATGGAGCAGGTCTGATGCCGCAGATACAGAGTGAGGCACTTACCGCACATCTTGCCGGGCAACTGGCAAGGCTTTATCTGCTGCATGGCGACGCACCCCTTCTGATTCTGGAAGCCGCCGAAGCCATCCGTGTGGCAGCGCGTGTGAATGGTTATGCTGAGCGCGAAATATTGACCGCTTTGCCTGGATTCGACTGGGGCGCGTTGACCACTGCCACCCAGAGCCTTTCCCTGTTTGGCGCGCAAAAAATCGTGGAATTGCGTATTCCAGGCGGCAAGCCCGGTGTAACCGGTGCGGCGGCACTTGCCAATTGTTGTAAAAAACTCTCTGATGAAACAATTCTGATTGTCACCCTGCCCAAACTGGACTGGAAGGACGAAAAAGCGGCCTGGTTTACCACCCTGGCACAACATGGTGTTGTCCTGAAATTGGATACGCCACCCCTGTCCGAACTACCTCGCTGGATTGCCGGACGCCTTGCCCGGCAACAGCAGCAGGCCGACGAAGAAGGCTTACGTTTCATGGCCGAGCGGGTGGAAGGCAATCTTCTCGCCGCGCATCAGGAAATACAAAAGCTCGCCCTCCTCTATACGCCCGGCAAACTGCGGCTGGCAGAGATCAAGGATGCGGTTCTTAATGTGGCGCGTTACCGGATTGACGATTTGCGCGAAGCGATACTGGCAGGCGACCTGCGACGCTTTGCCCGTACCCTTGAAGGCTTGCGACAGGAGGGTGAAGCGCCGCCGCTGGTATTATGGGCAATGAGCGAAGAAATCCGCGTAATGGCCAGAGTCAAGGCCGGGTTAGCCAGAGGAATGAATATGGATTCGCTCTGCCGGGAATTGCGTCTGTGGGGCGCAAAACAGACAGACACGCGCCGCGCCGCAGAAAACCTGAGCAACAAAATACTACAGGACGCTCTGGAGGAAGCCGCGCAACTCGACCGCCAGATGAAAGGCATGGAAGCCAGCGGCAGCGGCAATGTCTGGGATGGTTTCATGCGCCTTGGCCTTTCCCTTTGTCAGCGCGCCTCGCCTCTGTCTGTCGCGCGGCAACGATAGGGTTCCCGCCCGTCTTTGCGACACTGGTTACTAAATACTCATCCTGCAATGATTTCCTACATATTTTACAAATACGTCTCAATTAAAAGGTAACAAGCATGTTTGCAAATGCGCTTTTCTGAATTACCATCAATACACTATTCAACAACCCTTACAACTCGGAGAAGCAAAATGAAAAAACTTTCCGCAATCGCACTGATAGCAGCTACCAGTTTGGTAATTTCCGGGCAGGCCACCGCTGATGAGGCATTGGCAAAAAAGAAAAATTGCACGACCTGTCATGCCATCGACAAAAAGCTGATCGGCCCTTCCTATAAGGATGTCGCCGCCAAATACAAGGCTGCCGATGTACCCGCTCTGGTCAACAAGGTACTGGAGGGCGGTTCCGGCGTCTGGGGCGCTGTTCCCATGACCCCGAACAAGGCCACAGTTAGCCAGGCTGAAGCCGAACAACTGGTGAAATGGATTCTCACCATTAAATAATCAGTTTTCTTTCCCGCAAAACCCCTGCCGCGATTTTTCGCGCCGGGGGTTTTGTTTTGCCCAAGGTTTGTTAAGACTGTTCGCTCAGGGTATACTTAAAAATTATTTTTTTGCAGTTTGCAGGTAATCATGAAAAGCGCACAGGAACTTCGCTCCGGCAATGTCATCATGGTAGGGAATGACCCGCTCGTGGTGCAGAAGACCGAATATAACAAATCCGGACGTAATGCCGCTGTCGTCAAGATGAAGCTGAAAAACCTCTTGTCCGGCTCCGCTTCTGAGGCAGTCTATAAGGCCGACGACAAATTTGAAGTCGTCCAGCTCGACCGCAGAGAAGTGAGTTACTCCTATTTTGCCGACCCCATGTATGTGTTCATGGACGCCGAGTACAACCAGTACGACATCGAAGCGGAGAACATGACCGACGCCCTGAAATATCTGGAAGACGGCATGCCCTGTGAAGTAGTGTTCTACAACGAGCGCGCCATTTCCGTGGAATTGCCCAACTCGGTGGTTCGGGAAGTCGCTTACACCGAGCCGACGGTCAAGGGCGATACCTCAGGCAAGGTGATGAAACCCGCAAAAATCTCCACCGGCTTTGAGATTTCCGTTCCCGCTTTTGTGGAAATCGGCGACAAAATTGAAATTGACACGCGCACGGACGAATATCGTAACCGGGTGAAATAAAGCTGCTGACACAAAAAGCGCCGCCTCTGGCGCAGTAGTTTTCAGCGCCGGGCAGGAATCAGTTAACGGCGGCAGGGGCAAATTCCACGACGCCAAGCTGCCCAAATACGCTCCCGCCCGCCACACCCAACTCATTCAGCAGTGTGTGGCGGCTGTAGCGGAGCAATGCCGCTTCAGTTACCTGCGGCGGAAGTCTCTTTCTCCGCATCTACAGGCGCTGCATCTACAGGCGCGGCCTGTCTTTGAATTACGTTTAACCCCTTCAAAAGATTAAGCGCCTGCTGGAACTGGTAGTCCGAGGCAGTCGCGTATTCCATGCGCGGCAAGGGCATTTCGCTCTCCTGCTGGTTTTCCCGCTCCTTGTCGTTGCCATCCGTCTCTTTGGGCTGATTCGCGGAACTGTCACGATCATTGACAAGGTGTCCGCTCAAGTCGGCTTCACGCAAATAAGGTATGCGACTGCCGCCTCCCTGAGTCTCCTCGACCTCAATATCCGGCTCTATTCCCTTGGCCTGAATGGAGCGGCCACTCGGCGTATAGTAACGCGCGGTGGTCAATTTGATCGCGGCATTGCCGGGCAGAGGTAGCACCGTTTGTACCGAGCCTTTGCCGAAGGTTTGCGTCCCCATGATGACAGCGCGCTTGTGATCTTGCAGCGCTCCCGCGACAATTTCGGAAGCGGAAGCCGACCCACCGTTGACAAGCACTACCATCGGCACGGTTTTTAGCGCGGCAGGCAGATTTCTTAACGGGTCGAGCGTCACCCCGGAACCGCGCAGGTAATCGTTGGGAGTGGCCTTGAATTCCTGGCGGCTTTCAGGCACGCGCCCGTCGGTGGAAACGACCTTTACGCCCGCCGGAAGAAACGCGGCGGAAGCGCCGATTGCGCCATGCAGGAAGCCGCCGGGATCATTGCGTAAATCCAGCACCAACCCTTTAAGATCGCCTTCCTTATAAAGATCCGTGATGTGTTTGGCGAGATGCTCCAGGGTATTTTCCTGGAACTGGGTTATACGCACCCAGGCATACTCGGACTCCAGGCGTTTTGATTTGACGCTTTGCACCTTGATGATTTCGCGGGTCAGGGTAATTTCCAGCGGTTTGTTTTCCCCGCGGCGCAGAATGGAAAGGCGTACCTTGGTGTTGGGCTTACCACGCATTTTTTTGACGGCTTCATTCAGGGTCTTCCCTTTTATAGGCTCATCATCGAGCTTGAAAATCAGGTCGCCCGCCTTGATGCCCGCGCGGTAGGCGGGAGTATCCTCGATCGGCGAGATAACCCGCACCAGGCCATCCTCCATGCCGACCTCAATGCCCAGGCCGCCAAATTCTCCCTGGGTGCTGATCTGGAAATCCCTGAACGCTTCCGCGTCAATGTAGGATGAGTGCGGATCAAGATTGGAGAGCATACCGGCAATGGCATTGGCAATCATTGTCTTGTCTTCCACCGGCTCGACGTAGCCCTGCTTGATGGTATTGAACACTTCCGCGAACAGGCGCAAGTCCTCCAGCGGCAGCCCCGGAGATGTCTCCGTTTTGCCCGCAAAGGCGGGCATTTGCAGGGTCAGAAACACGCCGACGATGAAGCTGGCGCAGATGACAGAAATCTTTTTCAAAGTAATATTCATTTCAGCGATATCCATTGCATGGGATTGAGCGTCGCGCCTTGATGGCGAAGCTCAAAGTATAACCCTGTTTCGGAATGGCCGCCGCTGTTGCCTGCCGACCCTATGGTTTCGCCGCCTTCCACCCGGTCGCCGACCTGCCGGTAAAGCGCGTCCGCGTGACCGTAAACAGTCATATAGCCGCTGTCATGACTGACGATAATGAGATTGCCAAGGCCGCGCATCCATTCCGCGTAAACTACCTGCCCGCCCGCAACCGCCTTGAATTCGTTGCCGCGCGGCGCGCTGATGAACAGTCCTTTCCAGGCGCCGCCTTCCTCCCTTGGCGCGCCGTAACGCGCCGTGATTTTTCCCTTTACCGGCAAAGCCATGCGCCCCTTCAGCCTGGCAAACCTGCCGGTTGTGGCTGTCGGCAGACGGGTATTTTCCAGTATGTTTGCCTGTCCTTTCACGTCTTGCCCAGCGGCGCGACGCGCTTCCTGTTCCGCTTTTTGCCGCGCTGCCGCCGCTTTTTTCTCCTGTTCGGCAAGCAGACGGGTCAACTGATTGATTACCTGATTCAGGCGTTTTTCGTCTTTCTGCATGGAACCTATCTGCTGGCGCTGAGTCCGAATCTGTCCGGCAATACGCGCCAGAACCTCTTTATGCTCGTTTCGCCGTGCCAGCAAATTGGCATGTTCTTCTTCCTGTTGGCCTTTCACGGCGGCAAGTTCAGCAGCCTTCTCTTCCGTATCCTTTGCCAACTGCTGTTGCCTTTGCATCGTTACGCGAATATCCGCAAGCAAAGCGGCGCGCGCCTGGGCAATCACGCGCAGATAGTAAAGATCACGCGCCATGGTATTGGGGTTGTCGCCGTTCAGAAGCATTTCCAGAGCGCCGGGCGAACCCTGGGTATATTGGCGATAAAGCAGGCGCTCCAATTGTTGCTGCTGCTGGTTGCGCGCCTCTTCCAGCGCCACGCCTTCCTGTTTCAGGTCGCGCAGGGTGTCCTGAAGACGCAGTTGCTCCTTTTGCAGAGAATTCAATTGTCGCTGCGCGGTGGAAATCTGCTCTTCCGACTGTTTGAGCTGGGTCGTGACATCCGCCCTGGATTCCTCGCTGGCAGACAACTCTTTTCGCAGCAAGTCAAGACGCTCTCGCAATTCCCGCAAATCGCCTTTCTGGCGCTCGATTTCCTGCGCGCTCTGCGCGTAGAGCGCGGGCGCGCCAGCGGCAATGAAAACATACGAAAGGATGGCAAGCAAAAAACTGCGCATTGAAGGACAGAAGGAATGCAGGGTGAAGAAAGGATTTATTCTATAATGCCTCTTTTTCGCATCAAACATTTGCCGGAGTTTTCAGTGTCTTTTTGGGAATTTGTCCAGAATAATATCCTGATTATCGCAATCGCCTTGATCAGCGGGATCATGCTGGTGTGGCCGGGCTTTCGCTCATCGGGCAAGCGCGTCAGCCCCCATCAGGCAATACAGCTTATCAACCACGAAGGGGCGCTCATCATTGATGTCCGCGACGCGGGGGAGTTCACGACAAGCCATATGCCGGAAGCGCGCAATATCCCGCTGAAGGAACTGGATAGCAGGATGCCGGAACTTGAACAATTGAAAGAAAAAAACCTGCTGCTCGTTTGCCTGTCCGGCGTGCGCGCCGGGCAGGCGTCTGCCCGCCTTGAAAAACAAGGCTTTGCCCGGATCAATTGTCTTGACGGTGGAGTAGACGCCTGGCAACGCGCCGGCCTGCCCCTGATTCGGAGCCGAAAAAAATGAAACCGGTACGCATGTATACCACTGCCGATTGCCCCTATTGCGTCCGCGCCAAACAGCTTCTTGACGAACGGGGCGTGCGCGACATCCGGGAAATTCGCATTGATCTTGATTCTGAAGCGCGTGAGATTATGCAAAAAGAAACGAATCGCCGTACCGTGCCGCAGATTTTCATCGGCGACACTCATGTTGGCGGCTGTGACGATCTGTACGCCCTTGACCGCGCCGGCTCCCTCATCCCGCTGCTCTGCGCGGATAAACCCTGAATTATTCACCACCGTAAGGAAAACATAATGACCCAGGAAACTCTCCCAGGCATACAACCGGAAGACACGCAACCCGTGTTTCTGCTCGAAAAAATTTATGTGCACGACCTTTCAATTGAGGTTCCCAACGCACCTGGCATCTTTCTGGAGCAGGGCGAGCCGCATATTGACATGCAACTGAACAACACCGGCGCGCCACTTCAGGGCGACCTGTTCAACTCCGTGCTGACCGTTACCGTCAATGCGAAACTGGGCGAAAAAACGGTATTTCTCGTTGAAGTAAAGCAGGCTGGCATTTTCAGGATGCGCAATATTCCCACGGAAGAAATCGAGCCGTTGCTTGCAGTCGCCTGCCCTACCGTCCTGCTGCCCTATGCCCGTGAGGCCATTTCCGAGGCCACGATGCGCGCCGGTTTTCCGCCGGTATATCTGCAACCGGTCAACTTCGACGCGATTTATCGCACCCAGTTGCAGGAACGGCAGGCGCAGCAGGCCGGACAAAACGCGCAGGATGGCGGGCAGCAGCCGAATTAAGCGTTCATGAACCCTGTGCGCCAGGAGCTTGCTATGTGTTGCAGACGATTTTTCCTGTTTTTCCTCTTGCTGGGCGCAAACATGGCGCATGCGCTCGACTATCGCTCTGTTTCCGTGCCGGTGGCCATCTTTTACGACGCGCCTTCCGCGCAAGGGGAAAAGCTGTATCTGGTCAGGGAAGGCACGCCGCTGGAAGTATTGGTGCAGATAGAGGGATGGACAAAGGTGCGCGACGCGGAAGGTACAATTGCCTGGATTGAGCGTGGCGCCCTATCGCTGCGCCGTACCGCCATCGTCATCAGCAATCAGGCGGAAGTTCGCAAAAGCGCAAACGACGATGCGCCCATCGTATTCACTGCGGAAAAGTGGTTGATCCTTGATTTGCTGGAAGACAGCCCCCCCGGTTGGGCGAAAGTCCGCCACCGCGATGGCGCAGGCGGATTCGTGCGTCTTGGCAAGGTTTGGGGGTTATGAAAATAACCATTCTGGCGGCAGGCGCCTGGGGCAGCGCCCTGGCGCTGGCTTTCACACGCAACCATGCTGTAACCCTTTGGTCTGGTGAAGCGGATGTTATCGCTGAAATTACGGCAACTCGTGAAAATAGCCGCTTTCTGCCTGGATTCGTTTTTCCGGAGGAAGTTTGCGTTACCCATGACCTGAAAACGGCTGTCCGCCAGGCCGACCTAGTTCTTGTCGCGACCCCTATTGCGGGATTGCGTTCCACCCTGACCTTGCTTAGGGAGCATTGCGCCACGTCTTTTCCTCCGCAAATCATCTGGGTCTGCAAAGGTTTTGAGGCAGAGAGCGGCAAGTTGCCGCATTCCGTTCTTGAAGAAGTTTTTTCCGACCCTTCCCAACGTCCGCCATATGGGGCGCTTTCCGGCCCCAGCTTTGCGCAGGATGTGGCGGCCGGATTGCCTACCGCGATTACCTGCGCGGCGCATGACATGGACCTTGCGCGCCGAATTGCGACCGATCTGCACAACAACACTTTACGTATTTATGCCAGCGACGATTTGATCGGTGTTGAGGTAGGCGGCGCGCTGAAAAACATCCTCGCCATCGCTACCGGCGTTTGCGATGGTCTGTCTCTTGGTGACAACGCCCGCGCCGCTCTAATGACGCGCGGACTCGCGGAAATAGCCCGCCTGGGAGAAGCTCTGGGCGGGAAAAAAAGCACCTTTCTCGGTCTATCCGGCGCTGGCGATCTCATTCTCACCTGTACCGGCAATCTCTCCCGCAATCGCGCAGTCGGTCTGAAGCTGGCGGCAGGCGGATGTCTGCCCGATATTCTGGCTGAACTGGGACATGTCGCCGAAGGCGTGCCCACCGCGCTGGAAGCAGCGCGTCTCGCCGCAAAACTCGGCATTGATATGCCTATTACCCAGGCCGTATCCTCGCTCCTGCAGGGTAAACTCTCCCCACGCGAAGCTGTCGCCGGTCTGCTCGCCAGAAATCCAGCCGAAGAATAAAGTGTCCATCCAGGCAGCGCATAACAAATCGGACGGTATTTTTTGATATACTTCAATAAGAGGAGTGATTCTGGCGCTTCTTGTTGTTAGCACTTTTTTCCAATTTCTTAAACCGTGGAGATTCAGGCCATGAAACAAAAACATCTTGTGAATATGTTTGCAGCCTTGTCGCTCACTCTGGGCGCTGGGTTTGCTGCTGCCGCCAGTGACGAACCAATCCAGCCAATCAAGGCGGCCACCGGCATTAACCAGGCAAAAGCCGAATTGGGCAAAAAACTTTATTTTGAACCTCGCCTTTCCAAATCCGGCTTTATTTCCTGCAATTCCTGTCACAACCTTGCCAGGGGCGGTACGGACAACATTCCGAGTTCTATCGGAGATCGCTGGCAACAGGGCCCGATCAAAGCGCCAACTGTGCTTAACTCCAGCCTCAATGTGGCGCAATTCTGGGACGGTCGCGCCGCTAACCTGAAAGAACAGGCGGGCGGACCGATTGCCAACCCGATGGAAATGGGTTTCACGCATACCCTTGCCGTTAATGTGCTCTCATCCATTCCTGGCTACGTCAGTGAATTCAAACAGGTTTTCGGCAAAAACAAGATTGATATGGACCAAGTGACGGAAGCCATAGCCGAATTTGAAAAAACCCTGGTAACGCCCAACTCCCGCTTTGATCAGTGGCTGCTTGGCAACGAAAATGCCATCACCGCTGAAGAAAAGGCGGGCTATGCCCTGTTCAAGAGCAGCGGCTGTGTGGCCTGCCACAATGGTGAAGCGGTAGGCGGTAATTCCTTCCAGAAAATGGGTTTGGTCGAACCATACAATACCAACAATCCTGCCGAGGGGCGCGTTGCCGTGACCGGCAATGACGCCGAGCGTTTCAACTTCAAGGTGCCGACTCTGCGTAATGTGGAATTGACCTATCCCTATTTCCATGATGGCGCAGCCAACACCCTCACGGAAGCGGTTAATACCATGGGGCGTGTGCAATTGGGCAAGAAATTCACCACGAAAGAAAACGCCCAGATCGTTGCTTTCCTGAAAACACTCACCGGCGAGCGGCCAAATATCACCCTGCCGCAACTGCCGCCTTCCGCCGACAAGACGCCTCGTCCCAACCCTTTTAACTGATAACTCAGTTATCACCCCGACAAACAGGCAGTGCGCCTGTTTGTCTGGTTTTGTTTGTGCGGCCAGCAGTCAATATGCCGCCAAAATCATGATAAAATAAATAATTGATTTATCAGTGTTTGCCGACATGCTCAAGCAACGAACCCTGAAATCCGAAATTCGCGCTTCCGGCGTTGGCTTGCATGGCGGCCTAAAGGTCAATATGATCTTGCGGCCCGCGCCGCCCGACAGCGGGATTGTCTTTCGCCGGGTGGATTTTCCCAGTCCGGTGCTCCTGCCCGCCCTGGCAAATAAAGTTGGCGACACTCGTATGTGTTCCTGCCTGGAAACAGAAACCTCATCAGGAGCAATCAAGGTAGGGACGATCGAACATTTAATGTCCGCCTTGTCGGGACTGGGCATTGACAATGTGACCATTGATCTGGACGCACCGGAAGTGCCGATTCTTGACGGTTCCGCCGGGACTCTCGTCTTTCTCATCCAGTCGGCAGGCATTGCGGAGCAGGATGCACCCAAGCGTTTCATCCGGGTGCTGGAGCCGATACGGGTCGAAGACGGTGACAAATGGGCAGGTTTCGCGCCTTATGAAGGCTTCAGTCTGGATTTTTCCATCGTATTC
Organism: Betaproteobacteria bacterium; assembly: GCA_009777925.1. Classification (GTDB taxonomy): domain Bacteria; phylum Pseudomonadota; class Gammaproteobacteria; order Burkholderiales; family Rhodocyclaceae; genus Azovibrio. The sequence continues at coordinate 14,075 of WRKX01000025.1, forward strand.
AATCATCCGGCCATTGCTAATTCCGCCAAGCGTTCGTTTTTTGATTTTGCCGAGCATTGCTACGCGCGTGAAATCGCCAGGGCACGTACTTTCGGCTTCGTTCAGGATGTCGAATGGTTACGCGAAAACGGTCTTGCTCTGGGCGGCGGGCTGGAAAACGCTATCGTGCTGGACGAATTTCGGGTGCTCAATGAAGATGGGCTTCGCTATACCGACGAATTCGTCAAACACAAGATTCTGGATGCCATCGGCGATCTGTATCTCCTGGGACATCCGTTGCTGGCTGCCTTTTCCGCCTATAAGTCCGGGCACGATCTTAACAATCGCCTTGCGCGCGCCCTCCTTGCCAGGCGCGAAGCATGGGAGATCGTAACCTTCCCGGAAGTATCCACCGCACCGGAAAAACCGCGCCGCTGGCTGGCGCAAACCTGGCCCTTACCGCGAGCGGAAACAGGATTGGTTGCCATGCCGGAAGGCTGGGCAACCGCCTGATTATTGACAGTTGCATGGGTTACGTTCGCTTCTTCGCCCTGGCGCTGGTAATCATCATCGGCCTTGGTTTCTTCGCCTACGCCCTCACCAATGACCGCCGCTACCTCCGGCTTAGCTGGCGCTTGCTCAAGGCTGCGCTTGTTTTCGCCCTCATTTTCTTTGGGCTTCTTTTTCTGGAACGTCTGGCCTTCGTTCCCACTGCCATGGTGTTGTGATTCGTTTTCTGCCACGGCGGAAGACCATGCCGGAGGTGCCATAAAAAACGGAAGGTATAAGCCTTCCGTTTTTAGGTTGCGTTTGGCGAAAAATCAAAACTCATGCTTTAGGCCAAACTGGAAGCCGCTGCGAAAACCTTCTCCATCATTGCTTGCGTCAGCGACAGAGGCTTCGCGCAAAAAGCTGCCGTCTTTCTTGTTATTGGTAATGTGAGCATAGGCTGCATAGAAGTTGGTACGCCTGGAGAGTTCATAGGTGTACCCTAAACCCCATTGGCGTGCCTTGCCGTAGGGTGTGTCCCGCGCCGTCTTAAGCTTGGATTGATTGTAGGAAAACTGAATGGCGTTCCTGCTGAAAGGCGCGGCAAGGCCGATCATCCAGGATTTCATCCTTGGGTCATAGATACCGGAAGACATGTTCTGCTTGAAGTTGTCGTAAGCGGCAGCGACCTTGACCGCGCCGAAGTCGTAAGAAGCACCCAGAGTCCACTGGTTCAGGGCGATTCTCGTACCCAGGGCGGATTTGGCTTTATTGATGTTGACACGTTGCCAGGCCAGACCCACGTCCAGGGGGCCGTCGCTGTAGCGGGGCAGCAGGGTGTAAGTGCGAGCGTCAAGATCGTTGCCTAAGCTTTCCGCGCCGAACGCGTTCGTCGCGTAAGCGGCGGTTACGTTGAAGCCGGAGAAGGATGGGGACACATAGGCTACCGCGTTGTTGACCCGGTCAACATTGGCGACAGTAGCGCTGAGAGCCGTATAGTCCTCATAGACATTGCCGAAGCGCCCCACCGTATCATCGCCGAAAGGGTCCAATGCTTTCAGGAAAGCATAACGCGGCGCGATCAGACGCCCGGCAATCGCGGTTCCCCAGTCGCCGCTCATGCCCAGGAAAGCCTGTTCGTTGAAGAAAGAATATGCGTCGATATGCGCGCCGGTGTCAGCCTGAAATGCGGTTTCCAGCACGAAGAGCGCCTTGTTGCCATTGCCAAGGTCTTCCACGCCCTTGAAGCCAAGCATGGAAGCGCCGGCTTGACCGGAATTGATGGCGTTCTGGGATTTAACGCCTCTCTCCATGTTGCTGCCGCGATGGGCAAAACCCATATCTACCATGCCATAGACGGTGACAGTGGATTGGGCGAAAGCAGCGCCGGAAGCAAAGGCGGCAATTGCCGCCGCAATTAGGGTTTTTCGCATGTTTGCCCCTTTATAAAGAGGTTGAGGATACATTCAGAAAACAGCGTCTCAAGGGAAAATCGGGAAAGGAACTCCTTGGTGCCGCCATATCCCCATTTAAAAATGAGAATCATTATCATTGTATCTCTTTTGGAAAAATACTCAAGCGTTTTGATAAAGCGACTGCCAAACCTGTATTCTGTGGGTTAGCGCGGTTTGGGTTTAAACAGACGCGGTGTCATTGCGCGGGGCGTAAGCAACTATCGAACCGGCAATTATTGCTCCGGCAATTATAGTGCTTCTCGTAATTATTTTTACCCTTTCTCGCTTGCTTGCAGGATAGGATGTCTGAAGGTTGATAGAGTAAGATTATTTAGGAACAACACTATAAGGTTTGATTTTTCAGGGGATGCCCCATATGGGCCGAAAGGGCAAATATGTGGCGATCCTTAATTGCCGGATGAATAAGCAGTTCAGAGATATGCCATAGCCTGGGGCGCAATTCGTTACTGTAAGGGCGCGATAAATCGCGCCCCTGTGATTCCGATTTTTTATTTCGACAGCAGCGCGTAGGATGAAATCCAGAATGAATGTATCCACTTGAAGCTAAACCGCGCTGAATAAAAAACCACCCTAACGCATGGCAAAGAGTTCCTGATGGAAGTTGCGCGTAGATGCGCCCTCTGCGGCAAAATCAACGCGTAAGGTTTGTCCGAAGGCAGCAGGACCGCAAAACCAGAGGCTGGCATTCTTCCAATCAGGAACCAGCGAACGTATGCGCTCCCCGTTCAGGAAGCCATCGCGCGGGCTGATGATGAGATGCAAGCGCACGCCTGCCTCCTCTGCGAGCGCGCGGAGTTTTTGCTCCATCTCCGGCGGACATTCCGCAACGGGGTGGAAAAGATCAATGCCAGTCTCTCCCGCTGCCTGGCCGGCAGATGCCGTTCCGCGCTCTTTTGCCAGCGCCTCCAGGCGAGCAAGGAAAGGCGTAATGCCGATACCCGCGCCTATCCAGATTTGCCGTGTCCGATCACTCTCGAAGGTGAAGCGTCCGTAAGGGCCTTCCACAATTGCCGCCTGTCCGATCTGCAATGTCTTCGGGAGGTCGCCGGTGTAATCGCCCAACGCCTTGATGAGGAATACCAGATGGCTTTTATCCTTGTTCCAGGCAGAAGCAATGGTAAAAGGATGCGGTTTGCCGCCAAAAGAGACAAAGGCAAACTGTCCTGCCGCGTGTCCCTGCCAGCCGGGTTCAAGCGCAATAGTAACTTCCAGTGTCGCCGCGTCCGGGTAATGTTTGAGCGCGGCAATTTTGCCCGTGACTTTCCTCTGCTTGCCGACTTTGCCCAGCAGGACAAGAACGGCGGAAACCGTGCCCGCAAGCAGGCAAAGCGCCACCACAATTCCAATCGGCTCTGTCCAGTACGCGAACTTCACCAGCACAATACTATGAAAGACGAAGGCAAGAAAAAGAGCCGCCAACCATTTATGCGTTTTGGCAAACCAGTGATAGGGAAACTTTTTGATGAGCGCCAACACCAGCAAAATCGCTATTATGTAAAATGCCCACTCGCCGATGGTTTCCGCAAGTTTGCGCTGAGTAGTCAGCCAGGCTTCCAGCCCGCTTAGTTCCGGGCGATTGCCGCGCTCAGGACGCGCCATCCACCCCCACTCTACCAGCCACTTTACGCCTCGCGCCCCAATCCAATGCACGACCGCTCCTGTCAGCGCCGTAATGCCAAGCCATTTATGCAGGCGATACATTTTGTCCAGGCCGCCCAGCCATTTTTCCAGCCAGACGGGGCGCGTCGCCAGAACCATCGCCGCGCTCATCGCGGCAATAACAAGAACGCCGGTATATTGAACCAGCCCCCCATGCAGGAAAGCAAACCAGGTAAATGTCTGTGGAAACAGAGAATCCGCCAATGACCAAAGCGCCGTTACCAGCAGAAGTATGCCAACCAGCGTGTATTGAATAGCCCGCATTTTGAACTCCCGTAAAAAAGATCGGGCAGAGTATAGAAAAACTCCAGCAAAATAAGTTTTAGAAAGCGCTAGCGACTGTAACAAAATGTCAGCGCCGTAACGGCTTGCGGCAATCAACAAACCGCATATTACGGTTCAGGGGTAGCAGAAGCCGGATGACCGGTTTTACTGGTAGTCGGCAGAGGCTTAGGCAGGCGCATACCCCTGCTCTGCCGCCATACGAATTAAAGAATTCGTTGATGTACCGATGATGATCGCAAGCAGAATCAGGGAAATAACAATAAAACTACGCGATATAACAAGAGACCTCCAAACAAATGAAATCTGAATAATAGCGGCTTTCCGTCAAGGGTGTTCGCCTGCGCTCCGGGAAGACTTGATCCGCCGCCCGTATAACGGCTGGATCGGACGTGCCAATACAGGATACAGCCGCGCCAGAATGGCCTCCTGTTCGGCGGAAACAGAAACCGGGGTTTGCAGCACGACCCAGATAACTCCTTCTTCGCAAGGCGGGCGGGTCATGGAACCCATGTAAGTATGGTAGCCGCGCTCTTGCGGCAGCAAGGCGTTCAGGTCAATTTCCGCGTCCGGCAAAACCGTCTTGCCTTTCTCCAGCGGCAGGTAATCCCAGAATGTCTGGATAACCGGATTGGCCGCGCCTCGCTCCAGCAGCAGAGCAATATTGAAGCGTTCGCCATCCGCCGCGCGGTGTTCCAGATGGATACCCATGATGAACAGCCTGCCGTTTATCCGCTCTTCCGCCGGGTATTGGAAAGTCAGACGTTCCAGGTAGTAGTCCTTATCCAGCAAGCTAACCCAGTCGCCGCCCGTGGCGACTTCAAGCCCCCGCCCGGTATCGGTTATGCTGAAAAGACCCGGATAATATTCAAAGCGCACCGGCTCAAGGTCTACCTCCAGCCCGTCGCGGATGTCTATCGGCGATTGCCGTATGCCTTCCTTGCACAAACGGTTTTCTGGCGCAATATCCCCCCACCGCTCCGGTCCGCCCAGGCCACTATAGCTCCATACTACGGGAGGCTGAGGCTGGGCGGGCGTTGCCTTTTTGGCAGCGCCGCGCCTGGAAGATGTCCTCGCGGCAGCAGTCTGGCGCGTAACGGCGCGAACATTCGCAAGCTGCCGGTTGATGATTTCCTCATTGGACTGGCGCAACGCCTCTGCGGCCTCCTGCGCTCTGGAACGTTGTACCTGGCTCCCCAGGGGACGACACAGTTCACGCATAACCTTCTCTTCCAGCATATTGCTGCGTAGCGGCATGTCAGGAGCTTCCGGCATGTTTTCTTCGCGCAACACCGTTCCGTTCGCATCCACAAAACTGCGCCTCAGGGTCGCGGCACTACGACCATCGCAGTTATAACGGTTTTGCGTCAGTATATATTTATAGGCGCTGCCGCTTCTGGCATCCACAATTTCCTTGTCCAGCGCCAGACGCGCATTGGCCAGCACCTTGCCCGGCGCGTAATTCTGAATGCTGGCCGTGTCTACTTCAATGGCGCGTCCCTTGTCGCTGGCGATGGAGCGCCAGGTCACGGAAGGAGCAACCTCTACCGGCGGCGCTGCCGCAACAGGCATGGCGGACACGCCCGCCCCCTCCGTCAAAGACGGAGATTCCGCCGGCTCGGCAGCCAGCGCCGGAAAGACAAGACAACCAAGGAAGAAGGCAATTAAGCGCATGGGACAAAGCGTTTGAGTTAACAGATTCGCGTTAGCGCGTCCGGGGTGGGTGAATTGTCAGTCCGCCTGCCTCTGACTACAAGCCCTACGAAAAGTCCGCAAATAGCTCCGCTGGCGGCACCACTCAGAATTAAAGCCAAAAAAGCGTCCCGGGTCCACCTGAAAGTGCCCATGTCCCACTTGTAACGCCACCCACCAAGACTATGCCATTCGATAATGAACCAACCATAAAAAAGGGTTGTAATGGCGACTCCGACTATGAATCCGACTATGGTTGCTTGAACCATGCCCAGATTGTATTTGGCGATGATTGCGCCGAACAGAATGCCGACTACGCCCGCTGGCAAGCCACCGACAACATATGCACTGGCTATTAAGAATAAGAAGAATTGGAATTGGAAGACATTCGAGTTGAATAGCTGGTATGGGGTTACGTCAGCTGCTACCAGAAAAAATACAACAAAAGCAGCAAATCCGACCAGCGGACCTGCTAAAGCACAAATGCCGACAGATGTTGCAAATCTAAATAAAGGTCTCATGCGGACTAACTTCCTATGGCAAAGTTTCAGTCTAGCAGAATCAGGTTATCGCGGTGAATCATCTCCGGGTCGGCAACGTAGCCGAGCAGGGCTTCAATCTCCTGCGAGGGATGGCGGGCAATTCGACGCGCCTCGGAACCGCTGTAATTGGCAAGGCCGCGCGCAATTTCCCGTCCATCCGCGCCGATACAGGCCACCGCCGCGCCGCGCTCGAAATCGCCGATAACGGAAATGACGCCTATGGGCAACAGACTCTTGCCCGCCCGCAACGCCCGCTCTGCGCCTTCATCCAGATAAAATTGTCCGGCGGTTTGCAGGTGATCCGCCAGCCATTGCTTCTTGGCGGCAAGCGCCTCGGTTCTGGCAATCAGGCGCGTGCCGATGGCCGCCCCTTCCGCGACGCGAAGGATAACATCCGCCTCGCGCCCGCTGGCAATTACCGTATGCGCCCCGCTTCGCGCCGCCCGTTTGGCCGCCAATACCTTGGTCAACATCCCGCCAGTACCGATTGCCGTACCCGCCCCGCCCGCCATCACTTCCAGAGCGGCGTCGCCCGCGACCGCCTCTCTGACCAATTCGGCCTGCGGGTCTTTGCGCGGATCGGCGCTGTAAAGACCAGCCTGATCGGTCAGAATCAACAGGATGTCGGCTTCCGTAGCGTTGGCAACCAACGCGCCTAAAGTGTCATTGTCGCCAAAGCGGATTTCATCGGTGACGACCGTATCATTTTCATTGATTACCGGAATAACCCCCAGAGAAAGCAGGGTATTCAAGGTGGAACGCGCATTGAGGTAACGCTTCCTATCCGCGAGATCGTCATGGGTCAGGAGAACCTGCGCCGTATTTAAGCCATGCCGGGCAAAGGCTTCCTGATAGATTTGCGCCAGACCCATCTGCCCCACGGCAGCGCAGGCTTGCAACTCCCGGACTTCGCGCGGACGTTTTTCCCAGCCCAAACGCTGCATTCCGCACGCTATCGCGCCGGAAGAAACCAGCAAGACCTGCCTGCCGGTCTCTCGCACCCGCGCTATCTGTCGCGCCCAGTCGTGGATGGCCTCCACGGCAATGCCAAGCCCGTTATCAGTTATCAACGTTGAGCCGATCTTAACGACCAGACGACGATGCGACGCAGTATTCATGGCGGCTTCAGTCCTGCCCAAATCCAGGTCATTGTGGCGCTTCTTCATGCCTGAAGGCGGGCGGCAATGTTTCCAGCATCTCCATCAAGCGAAAAACGACAGTCTGACAACCAGCGCCGGAAATGGCGGAAACGGCAAAGTGGGGAATATCGTATCCCAAAGCGGCGCTATAGGCCGCCACAAAGGCGGCACTACGGGCAGCGCGTTCGTCTTCGGGAATCAAATCCTGTTTGTTGAGCAGCAGCCAGCGCGGACGCGCCGCCAATTCAGGATCGTATTTTTCCAGTTCCCGCGTGATGGCAAGCGCGTCTTTAACCGGGTCTGCTTCCGGGTCGAAGGGCGCAAGGTCAACCAGATGGAGGAGAATGCGGGTGCGTTGCAGGTGCTTCAGGAAGCGAATGCCCAGCCCCGCGCCCTCGGCCGCGCCTTCGATCAAGCCCGGCACATCCGCAATGACAAAGGAACGATTCTCGTCAACGCGCACCACGCCAAGGTTAGGATGTAAGGTGGTGAAAGGATAATCGGCAACCTTGGGACGCGCGGCGGAGACGGCGCGAATGAACGTGCTCTTGCCCGCGTTGGGCAGACCAAGCAGGCCTACATCGGCCAATACCTTCAATTCCAGGCGCAGATTGAATTCCTCGCCAGCTTCTCCCGGCGTACACTGGCGGGGGGCGCGATTGACGCTGGATTTGAAGTGGATATTCCCCAGGCCACCCTTGCCCCCCCTGGCAAGCAATACTTGCATGCCGTCGACGGAGAGGTCGGCCAGTTGCGCGTTATGGTCAATATCGTAAACCACAGTGCCAACCGGCACTTTCAGCACAATATCCTCGCCTGCCGCGCCATAGCAGTCCGAACCGCGCCCGTTTTCGCCACGCCAGGCCAGAAATTTGCGGGTATAGCGATAATCCACCAGAGTATTCAGGTTGCGGTCGGCCTTTATGTAGATGCTGCCGCCGCGCCCGCCATCGCCGCCATCCGGCCCGCCTAACGGGATATATTTCTCGCGGCGAAACGAAGCGACGCCATTGCCGCCATCGCCAGCCTTGATGTAGATATTCGCCTCGTCAATGAATTTCATGCTGCGCCTCTCTACAAAAAAGCCCTATCCGGGGATAGGGCTTTTTGCGTTCCCGGACACTGCCAGAATTACGCCGGGAGAATACTGACCGTGCGCCGCCGCGCCGCGCCCCTGATGGAGAAGGCGACCGTGCCGTCAATCAGCGCGAACAATGTATGATCGCGCCCAAGGCCGACGCCTTCGCCCGGATGAAACGCCGTGCCGCGCTGCCGCACGAGGATGTTGCCCGCACGCACAACCTGACCGCCGAAGCGTTTTACGCCCAGGCGTTTGGATTCTGAATCGCGGCCATTACGGGAACTGCCGCCTGCTTTTTTATGTGCCATTTACTTCTCCTTTAATCCCACGAATGGCGGGGAGTTCGACCGTTTACCCGATTGCGTCAACGCGCAGCTCGGTATAATTCTGGCGATGCCCCTGATGTTTCTGGTAATGCTTACGCCGACGCATCTTGAAAATCCGGATTTTGTCGTGCCGACCGTGGGAAACCACGGTGCACCTGACAACCGCCCCGCTAACCAGAGGAGAGCCGATTTTCACGTTTTCGCCTTCGCCGGTCATGAGTACCTGCTCAAGGACGATTTCTGCGCCAACTTCTGCCGGTATCTGTTCTACTTTAAGTTTCTGGCCGACGGTAACCCGATACTGCTTCCCGCCGGTTTTTATGACCGCGTACATGTTGGACTCCAAAAGAGTGCAAAAAAAGAATCGCGCATTTTATAGGCATTTCCCAATGCTGTCAAAACCTTTTCCGGATCAAGGGGAATCAGGTTTTATTCCGGGCAGCGGTATGCTTTTGCGGTGGTTCGTGTTTCCGGCGCTCCTGGGCCAACCCGGATTTGCCGGGTTGGCCCAGGAGATGAACCGAAACCACTCTAGCCAATCAGGCAGGCGTTGGCGGCAACGAAGGCGTCGTATCCGGTAAAGGAGTTTTCGGGTAGATCAATATAACCGATCAGTTGGGATGGTTCTCGCGCTTCGTCAGGCTGCAAGGCATCCAGCAACAAGACATCCGGCGGCAAGGCATCAGGCGAGGCATCCGGCAAGGAATTCATACCAGTTCGGGCAGTGAGCGCCGCGAAGTCGAGCGAATCGGGGGCGCTTATAACAGAGTTCGTATCCAGTACTTCCCCCGGAATCTGAACAAGATCAATGCCGCTATCGTTCCACCTGCCGACAAGATCATGCAGGAGCGTCCCCAGTTTGCTTTCGGCGACATGTACGCTCGGATTGGAGGAATTTATCGCGCTCAACCACTCCTTCGCCGCATTGCCAAGACCGATAAGGTCGGCATTGCCGTAAGCCGCGATTTCTTCAGCCGTACCCAGCGCGGCAGTAAACATATTGCTCGCAAGCAGCTTGTTTACGACGCTATGTAAGTCCGTACCCTGAGCGCCCTCCAACACCGCATACGCGACATTGGCAATGGTTACCGCGCCCCTCTCCATTGCGTCCGCCCAGTAGTTCAGGCCGTCTGTTTCAGGAACGCGGGCAAACAGGTTTTGGTAGACTTTGGCGATTATCTGACTGTTATCCAGACCAGCAAAATCGCTCAGGTATTCGGCGGATTTAGAGAACTCCGTCAATAAATCCACCGCGTAGCCGGGATAATCCCGCCAATAGTTGAGTCCTGAAACATCGGCAGGCCGGTTGAAGAAGGCAAGATAAGCCTTGTGGACGCAATCGGCAGTCAGAACAGGACAGCTATCCCACCCGACAAGCAGATCGTTTACAAGCGCGTCCAGTTTACTTTCAGCGGTATCTACGCTCGCGTTAT
>WRKX01000026.1 GCA_009777925.1 Betaproteobacteria bacterium
CAATGCGCGTGTTCTTGTTGGCCAGAGCAACGGCAGCAATGTTCTTGTGCCGCCGACCGCTTACGCCGACTGCCCAGCGGCTCCTGGGATCGCCCTTGTTGCCGGCAGTGCGTAAGGCCGCACGGGCGCCATGAATGAGCAAGGTTCGTAAATGACGATCACCTTGGCGGCTGATCCCCAACAAACGATCCCTGCCACCGCTGCTGTGCTGACGCGGCACAATCCCCAGGAAAGCGGATACTTCCCGACCGCGCCTGAATTGACGAGCGTCGCCCGGATCGGCCACCATGGCCGTGGCCGTTAGCGGGCCAATGCCAGGAATCGTCTGCAACCGGCGGGCAGCTTCATTCTCGCGCCCAATACGTTCTATCTGTCTGGTTAGCTCATCAATACGACTATCGAGCCGCGCCAAATCCTGCCGCGCCTCTTCAATGAGCGAGCGCAAGCCGGGCGAAAGACCATTGTCCGGCTTTTCGATAATTCCGGGTAACGCGCGCCGCAACTGATTGATGTCTTTGCCAATGGCGACACCATATTCGCTCAACAACCCGCGTATCTGGTTGACCGTGGCGGTTCTCTGTCGAACACGCTCGCTACGAAGCAGGTGCAACGCCTGCATGTCGATCAACGTTCCTGATCGTCACAAAACGCATGTTCGGACGAGCCGCCGCTTCGCAGATACCCTCGGCATCGTTGGCATCGTTCTTCTGCTTCCTGATGTACGGCTTGACGAATTGAGGGGCCATCAACCGAACACTGTGACCTTGACGTTGAAACAACCGCGCCCAGTGATGCGCACCACCACATGCCTCCATGCCTATCAGGCATGGTTCCAGTTTCTCGAAAAAGCCTTCCACCTCCCCACGCGATAAGCGACGACGCACAACAACACGTTCGTTACGATCAACTCCATGCACCTAAAAACATTCTTCACCAAATCAGGGCCGATACGTGTAATCTTCATTTTGGATTCCTCCTGTTTGGAACTGGTTTGTAACTCTTCCAGTTTGGCACATCACGAGGCCGAAAAGGACAGGAGGAGTCCATTCCATTAACCTACATTTCGGGTAACCTGCATTCCGGATACCCCTGTGCAAATCACCGCTCCTTCTTTTGTTCCAGAAGACACTCTAAGATCGTGTGTTCTTCCGCGCTCGGCGTTCCTGTTTCATCGTCAAGACCATCCGGGTGAAAATGCCGCCGAAATGCCGTAAGCGCGGCCTTTGGTTCACGCGGATCGTAGCCCAGCGCGGTCAGGGCAAGGAAAAAGTCCGGCAGTTCGCCGTCTACCAAGGCAGGCGATACAGTAAGCCAGTCATCATGAGACGTATCGCACCACAGGCCAAAGCCTTCCGCTGCCAGCAAAGACCAGGGAAACAAGGCGCTGGGGTCGGTCTTGCGACCTGGGGCGACATCGGCATGTCCTAAAAAATTGGCGCGAGGAACGTTATGACGTTGTTGAATATCGCGCAACAGCGTGAGGAGCGCGTCAATTTGCGCCGCCGCAAACGGCTCTTTGCCGTTGTTATCCAGTTCAATGCCGATTGACGCCGAATTCATGTCCGTCTGCCCGCCCCACCAGGATTCGCCCGCGTGCCAGGCGCGTTCTGCTTCGGCGACCAACTGAAAAATCTCGCCATCCCGCGCAATCAGATAATGACTACTCACCTCGGATAGCGGATGGCTCAAGGTAGCAAGGGCATGGATCAAAGCGTCGCTGCTGGTGTGATGCAGGATGACGAAATTGGCGCGACGTGGCCCAAAATTGGGTGAAGCGTGAAAACGCGCAAGCTCTGTGTCCGGGCGCGAGTCGGCAAAAGGCAAGGCGACGCAGCCTGATAAGAGACAAATACAGAGGAGCGGGACAGAATATTTCATGGATGGGCAAATGGTTGCGGCGCAGACGCAACTATACACAATTATCTTTTTTCACGATTTTAAGGGTTTTTGCGCTTATTTCCGCCTCTTTGGCTGCTAACTTCCCTCATCTTGCAGTTAAGATTGAGTTTCTGACCCCAAGCCGAACGGAGAAAAATGTGAATACCAATCTGGTCGCTCGCAGTCTGCAAAAAATGCAGAGTTTTTGGCAAAACCGCCCCAGACGGCTCGATGCGCGCGCCCTGCAAAAAGTACGGGAACAATTGCGGGAATGCGCGCGTGGCGCGGGCGGCGAGGTAGCGGCTCGCATCCGCGCCGGCAGCCTGGGGGAGAGTTATTTACGCCTGGACTCGGTGGGAAAGCACGCTTTTCTGCGCCTGATTGCTACGGAATTCGGCCCCGATCCGGCGCGGGTCGCGGCAGCGCATACGCGCTATCAGGAAAGTCTGGGTTCTCCGGCGCAATGGGAGGCGGAAGCGCGTTTATGGAACGCGCTGCGTTCGCCGCGCACCCGCATTTTGACGCAATTTGCCGCCCTCTCCACAGGCGTGCGTTTTTTGATTGATCTGCGGGTGGATTTGCTCCGTCTTCTGCAAGAAGACCCGGAACTGGTCTCGCTTGACCGCGAACTGGAGTATCTCCTGACTTCCTGGTTTGACGTGGGTTTTCTGGAGCTGCGGCGCATTACCTGGCAATCTCCCGCTATGCTGCTGGAGAAGCTGATCCAGTATGAGGCGGTGCATACCATCCATTCCTGGAGCGACCTTAGAAACCGGCTGGATTCCGACCGGCGCTGCTATGGTTTTTTTCATCCCCGTATGCCGGATGAGCCGCTGATTTTTGTGGAAGTCGCGCTGACCGATCATCTTGCCGACAATGTGCAGGATTTGCTCAACATAGACGCGCCGGTTTTCGATACCCGCGCGGCGGACACCGCGATTTTCTATTCCATCTCCAATACCCAGGAAGGGCTGCGCGGCGTTTCTTTTGGGCATTTTCTGCTGAAGCGCGTTATTGAGGATTTGCAGCGCGATTTTCCTCGCCTGAAACGATTTTCCACCCTGTCGCCGCTCCCACTGTTGCGCCGGTGGGCAGAAAAAACGCCTGCCAATTGGCAGGACGCCTTGCTTCCCGGCGAACTTAAAAAAATCGGTGGGCACGCCAATATTCCCGCCACGGCGGAAGCCGTATACGCGCTGCTTGCCGGATCAGCCTGGCAGGACGACGCGCGTCTTGTCCGTCTCCTGCAAGCGCCGCTCGTTCGTCTGGCGGCGCGTTATCTTCTCGGCGCAAAGGCGGGCGAAGAACAAATTTTTGATCCGGTCGGGCGTTTTCATCTGGGCAATGGCGCGAGCATAGAGCGCCTGAATTTTCTCGCCGACACTTCGGAAAAAGGGCTTGCCCAATCTTTCGGCCTGATGGTCAATTATCTGTACACGCCGGACGAAATCGAGGATAACGTGGAGAATTTGTTGCAGAAAGGCAAAATCGCCGCCAGCCCGACGATTCGCCATGCCGCCATGTTGAAGGGCAATTGAAGGAAACAGGGGGTTTAATAGGGGGCGACCGGCCGGTCGCCCCCTACGTCCGACGGGGATGTCTTCATCGGCAGGTGTGGTCGGTCGCCTGCCGGGGGGTTGTTTTTTATAGTGCTTTTCCTAAATAATCTTACTCTACCAACCTTCAGACATCCTATCCTGCAAGCGAGAAGAGGTAAAAATAATTACGAGAAGCACTATAAAAGGGTGTGGCGCGGCTGGCGTCTGCAAGACTGCCGGGGAGGGTTTGTAGGGGCGACCGGTCGGTCACACCTACGTCCTATTTAAATCGAAACTGCTCCAGCCAGGCTAACGCGGCGGCTTCCGAGTCTTCGATGGCGATTTCTACGGCGCGTTTGGCGGCTTCGAGCAAAAATTTTGCCCTTTCGCGTTGCGCCAAAGAATCATTTGTTATATCAACAAAGCATTGTTGCCAGGAAATATCTCCTAATGGAATCAAAATGCTTTCAATAGCCGGGATTGTCAAGTTTGTTTGTACGCCTCCAGTATTTATTTGCTCGATCTGCATTTGCCCAAACAGCGAGTTAATTGAAAGAGATAAATATTCCGGCAATATTCTTTTCGTATCGGAGCGGCTGCGGATGAAATAACTTCCATATGCTGCGCCATCAAGGTCTTCTCCGATCGGAACGGCAATACCCAATGTTCCGCTTCGGGAAATGAGAACATCGTTCTTACTCACCAATTCAGAAATCGAAAATTCAACATTATAAGGCACGCGCAAAACGGTATTCTCATCAAACCGCTTGTTTTCAAGGTCTGCAATTCTTAAGAAGGGGCGCCCTTTTTCAACGTATTCGAGTTTGTCCGAGCAACCATATTTCAATGGTTGCGACAACTCTCCCATTTGTATAAGTTCATAGTCGCCCTTGTTATTTCGGACAATATTAATTAGCTCCTCATACTTCGGTTGGAAAAAATCCGCATCCAACCTCCCCGCCGCGAACGCCTCGCGGCTGGAACGAACGTAACTCAGGGCTTCGGGCGGTGACCATTTATCCAAGCCGAGGGTGTGCAGCAGGGTTTGTTCGGCTTGCTGCGACAGGTTGCGGCTGGTCTCTAGCGCCGCATAGGCATAATCAACAAAATCCGCTACAGATTTTTCAAATGTGATGGAAAACCTTGCAACGGGCATCTGATCCATGTCCTCCAGCAATAAGCCGGTTTGCACAGCGCCGCGCTTCCACCGTTCCGATAGCGACTGCCCTATTGGAGATGAAAGGTAGACAGCTAAGTAGGCAGGCGCGATGCTTTGCGGACGCAAGATGGCCAGTTTGCAACTGCAAGTTGCTTCTTGGTTGGTTTTCACCAAGCTGGTTTCACCAACAGTGCCGACGATCGAGAGTAATACATCTCCTTGCTGCAGGTGTGACCGCTTCATGAAAGACTGATCGAACGCTTCGCGGGTTATGGTGTTGGGTGTTGATTGTTCAATGAAAAAATGACCGACGACATCTTGACCTCGGTAGTACGGTATTCCATCCTCGACGAACGATTCGCTGATGGAAAAATGATTACCATCAGAAATATTCGCTACGCTCGTGGCGGTTTCACATTGGAGCTTTGCGAGTTGTTCGGCTAGGTAAACATGGCGGTATTGGAAAAACTCTGCGTCAATACGCCAAGTGCGCTCCAATTCAGAAAGCCGCTTTTCCGTCGCTTCCAGCCCCTCCAACAGACGCTCATAACGCGCCTTATTGAAGGGGCTTAGCGAAAAAAACTCAAACCCTCTTTTTTGGCAAACTCCGTAAAGGCTTCCGCGATGCCATCACCCGTCATTCCGTCGTGGTTGAAGAGATCATGTTTGACGATAAGGTGGCCGTGGCTGTCAAGCATGGGCGCGTCGAGGTCGATTTCTGATTTTTCTATTTCCTCCTTGCTTTGAGCGCGAAGGTCGGCTATTTCTTCCAGTCGCGCCTCTTGTTTTTCACTGAGTTTTCCTTTGCGTTCAAGGTGTTTGAGTTCGGCTTCCTCCTCGTTGATGGCTTTCCACCTGGTTTGGAGGCGCTCTATCTCGGCTACTTCCTGTGCGGAAAGGCCGTGTCGCACAGCCCGATAGATTTTTCGGCCTGAATTGTCCTTGCTAGGCTCGCGCATGGTGGCAAAGAAAATGGGGTAATCGTCTTTCCTCGGACACAACGCGCCCTTTGTCGGGTCGTCATTCCATTTCTGCACAAAGAGTACGCTGGTCTTCGTGCCGGTGTGCGGCTTGAATACGTTACCGTGCAAGCCCACCACCGCCAGAATGCGGCAATGCTCGGCGATGAATTCGCGCAGCGCCTTGTCGGAAGCGTTGTTGAAACGCCCTTGCGGCAGCACCACGGCCATGCGCCCGCCGGGTTTCAGAAATTGCAGGTTGCGCTCGATGAAAAGGATGTCGCGCCCGACATTGCTCTGCTGTTTGACCTTGACCTTGCGATACGTTCCGTCCGCCATGCGATAAATGACTTCATGACTGGCGTGCAAGGCTTCGGGAAAGGTAGGAGCGCGGCTTGTCGCATCAACAATGTTCTTGTCGGCAGGGGCTACCTTGTTGATCTTGTCCAAACTTACCGAGCGGGTCAGATCATACTTGCTGACAATGTGCGTCTCCTTGATGTCGCCCGCAAACGGCGGATTGGCCATCAGAATGTCAAACTGAAAATTGCGGTTGGCGTTTTTCTCCGCGCGCAGCTTACGCAGACGCTTCCAGCCCTCGCCGTACACATCAAGCCAGTTTTCATCCTTGGTCTTTTCGTCCCAACGGTCATAATCAAGCGTGTTGAGATGCAGCACGTTGGTTTGCCCGTCGCCTGCTATCAAATTGAGAGTGCGTCCCACGCGCACGGTCTTTTCGTCAAAATCAATGGCAAAAACCTTGTCGCGCACGTAGTCCTCGCAGCGCGGATGCTTTTTCTCGCTGGTTAAAAGGTTGCTTCCCGACAAACCCTCTTCCCGCATGATACGCTCCCACACATGGAAAATAGCGTGCATCGGAAAACCGCAACTGCCCGCGGCAGTGTCAATAATGGTTTCACCATCCTCCGGGTTCATCATCTTCACGCACATGTCAATGACGTAACGAGGCGTAAAATACTGGCCTTTCTCGCCTTTGCTGGATTTGTTGATGAGATATTCAAAAGCGTCGTCCACGACTTCGAGATTGGAGTTGAAGAGCTTGACGCTCTCCAGCGAGGCCACGCAGATGGCAAGGTGGCTGGAGGTAAGCTCGATCTTCGCTCCTTCGGGGAATACCCCGTCCCATTTGGCTTGCGCCTTTTCAAACAAATCCTGAATCTTGGCTCTTAATTCGGTTTCGGTGTCGCCATAATTCTTGAAGACTAGATGGCGTTTCTTGTCGCGCCCGCTTTCCAATTCGTCGTAGAGCTTGGTCAGAATGAGCTTGAACAATTCCTCGAATACATCCACCCCGGCGTTGGCAAGCACCTCGTCTTCCATTTCGAGAATGATGTCCTTCAACGATTTGCGCTCTTTGACCAGCTTGTCGTGTTTAATAAGGTCAGCGATAGTCCAACGCTCGGAAAGCACGTCCGAAAGTTTTTCCAACGCGCCCGGAATGCGCGGGATGTCCTCAAAATAATTCGGATCCTTGCGATGGTAGTGTGAAATCTGCTGTCCGTTCGTCCACACCCCCATCGGCGCGCCGGTGGCGTTGCAGTAGCTTTTTAACTGTTCCTTGCCGTCTTTTAGTTTGGGCTTTTTCAGTTCGACAAGGATGTAAGGCGCGGTTGTCTTGTCCTTGTCAAAGACGCAAATATCTGCGCGTTTCTTCTCCCTGCCGAACGATACCTCATACTCAGCGGCTATGCGGGAGATGGGATAACCCAAATCATGATGCAGCACGCGAAGGTAGAGCTGGCGCACAGCCTCTTCCGGCGTGAGCTTTATGGGTTTGCCGCGCGCCAGACAAGTAACGTAGGGCGCGGATGTCTTGCCTGAATCCTTGAGGGTGATGCCCGCTTCCAGCGCCGCGATGTGTATGGGCTTGAACTGATCGAGCCGGTAGGCGCTGTCTTTCAGCAGGTCGGCGAGGGTGACGGTCATGTTTGTTTTCCTGTGGAATTGGTCTCGGTTGCAGACGCGCTTGCCGCGAGCGCCAATTGATGAAAGCGAAGAGTCTATCAGGCGGAATTGCGTTTCCCAAATTTCCCTGAGGCGGTTTCGCTTTAATCGGGAAGATTTTCTCCCCTCTCCCGCTTGCGCAGACAGCAAGTCTTGCAGACGGCAAGTCTTGCAGACGGCAAATGTAGAAGCGCGTGAAGGCAGCGCCAGCGCGGCGTCTTGCTTCAGCCGGGCTAGCGCCCGGCGCTCCCGGCATTTTGGCTCAAGCGACTCGCCACTTGCAAAAAAACACTTGACAACAAAAATATAAAAGATAATAATTTTGCTAACGTTTGTTAGCGAGATCGTAAAAATGTCAAAAATACCTCAAGCAGCTCCTGTCAAAGAACGCATGGAAACAGTTGGCGTCCGCTTTCCGGTTTCCGATATTGAATGGCTGGCAGGATTGCAGATCAAAAACGCCGTCACCCCTTCAGACAAGGTTCGCGCAATCGTGGCGCAGGCGCGGCAGCAGAACAGCCTGTATGACGACCCGCAAGCCTGTCTGGCATGGGTACGAGAAATTCTGTCGCCGCTGGTCATAGCGGCGCAAGCGGAAGAAGCGCAGGGACACGCGCGCTGTGAGATACTTGCGCTCCTGCTGGAATGGCTGCCGTCGACGCTGGCTGCCTTGCTTGTTCTGGCGCCGGAGGCAGACCGCGACGCCTTGCGGCAAAAGGAAAAAATCATGCTTGGCCGCTGTTTTCAACTAATGGAAGCGGTCACGCGCCTCGCGCTGGCTTCTCCTACACAGTGTCACGATCCGGGCGCGATTCGTGATAATGTTCTGCGTATATCCGAACTGGCCGGTGTGTTGTCAATCACCCCAACTGTCAAACCTTGAACGAAAGGAAAAATCATGGCCGAATCCATTACCTCCCGTGTCAGCCGGATCATTACCGGTAATGTCCATCACCTGATAGACTCCATTGAAAACGCCAATCCGCAGGCAGTCATGGCGCAGGCGATTCGTGAGGTGGATGGCATTATTGATGAAGTCAGCGTCGCCCTGGGACGCGCTACCGCCAACAAGCATCTGGCGGTCAATCGTCTGGCTGAGCAAAACCGCCGCCACGAGCAGCTTTCGGCGGATATTGAGCTGGCGCTGAATGAGGAACGTGAGGATCTGGCCAAAGCCGCTGTTGCCGCCCAACTTGATGTTGAGGCGCAGGTTCCGGTTCTGGAACACAGCATTGCCAACGCCGCCAACGAGGAACATGAATATCAGGGCTATCTCACCGCGTTACGCGCCCGTCGCCGTGAGATGGAGGATACGCTCAATGAGTTTATCGCCAGCCGCAAACAGGTAAGCGAAAGCCCGACGGCAACCTCGCCCGACCATCGTCTGGAAAAGGCGGGCGCGACTTTCGACCGGGTGCTGGCTCGCCAGACCGGGCTGGGCGGTCTCAACGCGCCGATTGACGCGGCGCAGGCCGGGAAAATGCGCGAACTGGCCGATCTGGCGCGGAATAATCGCATCGAAGAGCGCCTTGCCGCCATCCGGTCACGTACCGGGAAACAGGAATGATTTCTGGAATAATGTGATTTCCCCGATACCTTAATGGAACATCCGCGCCATGATTGATTGGTTCATTTCAGACGCCACCTGGATTTTTTCTCTGGCTATTCTGGTCATGCTGGGTCTGGGATTGCTTGAGCTAATCGGGCTGATGATGGGCGCAAGTCCGTCCAGCTGGTTCGACAGTTTTTTCGATACGGACATAGACGCGGGAGCAGACGGTATTGACCATAGCCTGCTCGGCTGGTTGCACCTGGGACGGGTTCCGTTTCTTGTATTACTGGTGATTTTTCTGGCCGCTTTCGGCGTATGCGGTCTGGCTTTGCAATGGCTGTTGCGGGACATCATCGGCGTAGCTCTGCCTGCCCTGATTGCCGCCATCCCGGCGCTGGTCGTTGCCGTGCCGGTAACTCGCGTGGTTGGCGGACTGTTCGCGCGTATTTTGCCCAAAGAGGAAAGCAGCGCTGTTTCAAGGGATTCGCTGGTCGGGCGCGTCGCGGTCATTACGGGTAAAAATCCGGCCACGGCAGGTCTGGCAAGTGAAGCGCGGGTAAAAGACGCCCATGAGCGTACCCATTACGTTCTGGTCGAGCCGGAAGAGCCTTTCGAGCAGTTGAACGGCGGTTCCGAAGTGCTGCTGGTACGCCGCCGGGGGGCGCGTTTCATGGCAATCCCCAACCCGCATGCCGGAATTATGTCGCCTTGATTGGCTGTTGATAAACAGCGGGAAATTCGTTTTTGCTCAAGGAGAATAAACTGAAACAAAGCGTCAACTTTTGTTTTTTTGGCGCTTTGCGTCGAACTCCCCTCTGGGTAGAGGGGCGGTCGGGCAGTTGTAAAGCAGACTTGACACTGCACCAGCGGTTTTCCTCGTGAGAGTGTTTTATGTTCCGCTGCCACCCGACCATAACAAATGGTATGACCGTAATTTAATTTCACTCACGCTTACAATCCTCTTGACAGTATTATACATACTTTTTAGAAACGCAAAAAATCAGCGACAGGCATTCATGCCTGTCGCTCAAAACGAACAAGGAAGGGGTTTGCATCCCCTTCCTTGTCGCCACGGTCGAAACCCTGGCTTCAGGCCGGGGCTTAGCTTTCGCGCCGCCCTGAAGGGCGGGATTTCAAACCGGAGTTAGTTTTACGATGAATAGTCTGACACAACAAATGAATAATCTGACGCAACTATTGATTTTGGCAGGTGTTGTTCTCACTGCCCTTATTGTCATCGGGATGATTTTTTCGCGCCTGTACCGGCGGTCAACCAAGGAAAGGGCGTTTGTGCGTACCGGCCTTGGCGGGCAGAAGGTAATCATGGACGGCGGCGCGTTGGTGCTGCCGGTGGTGCATGACACCTGTCTGGTAAATATGAACACCTTGCGGCTGGAAGTCAGCCGTACCAAGGGAGAAAGCCTGATTACCAAGGATCGGATGCGCGTCGATGTGAATGCCGCGTTTTATGTGCGCGTGCAGCCGTCTATTGATTCGATTGCCGCCGCCGCGCAGACTTTGGGGGCGCGAACGCTTGACCCTGTTTCGTTAAAGCAGCTTGTCGAGGATAAATTCGTCGACGCCTTACGCGCCACAGCGGCAACGATGACCATGCACCAGTTGCAGGACGCCAGATGGGATTTCGTTCAGGGCGTGCAGAATGCTGTTTCCGAGGACTTGTTAAAAAACGGGCTGGAACTGGAATCGGTATCATTGACCAG
This sequence comes from Betaproteobacteria bacterium, assembly GCA_009777925.1. Classification (GTDB taxonomy): domain Bacteria; phylum Pseudomonadota; class Gammaproteobacteria; order Burkholderiales; family Rhodocyclaceae; genus Azovibrio. Next base: position 10,773 of record WRKX01000026.1, read on the forward strand.
TCTCGATCAGACCGCCAAGGAATATTTCAATCCGAGCAATGCCTTTGACGCGGAGGGTTTGACCAAACTGACCGAAGAGACCGAACGGCGGCGCAAGGAGCGTAATGTCATTGAACAGGATACTGAAGTGGCGGTTCGGCAGAAAGACCTGGGCGCGGAGAAAGAAAAGCTGGAAATTGAGCGGCAGACCGAATTTCTCCGCCTTGAGCAGCAACGGCAGATTCAGACGCAGCAGGCTGAACAGATGGCGCAAGTCACCCGTCAGCAGGCGGAGAAACAGCAGGAAGCCGAGCAGGCCAAAATTTCCTCGCAACAGGCTGTCGAACAGTCACGTATCGTTGCTGAACGCCAGGTAAAGGAATCGGAAGTCGAAAAAGAACGCGCTGTGCGCCAGCGCCAGATTGAAGCGGATCGTGAAGTACAACTCGCCAAAATCCAGCAGGAAAAGACAACGACACTTGCCGATCAGGAAAAAAAGGTTTCTGTGGTCGAAGCTGAACGTCAGGTAGAGGAATCGGAAGTCGAAAAATCGCGTGCCGTGCGTCAGCGCCAGATTGAGGCGGATCGTGAATTGCAGCTTGCCAAAATCCAGCAGGAAAGAACGACGACGCTTGCCGATCAGGACAAACAGATTTCCGTAGCGGAAAAATCGCGAGCGCAATCCGAAGCCGAGCGTCTTGCCAATGAAGCGCGCGCCGAAGCTGCCCGCGCCGCCGAAATGATCGGTACCGCGCGTGAAGTTGCGATTGCCGAACGGAACAAACAGGTTGCCATCGTCGAAGCGCAGCGTCAGGCCGAGCAACAGGCGATCCGCGTCAAGGTCGCGGCTGAAGCGGATAAGGATGCCGCCGTCAATCAGGCCGAGGCCGTGCGTACCAAGGCTGAAGCGCAGCGCGTGGCCTACAAGGTCGACGCCGAAGGCAAGCAGTTGATAAATGAGGCAATCAATACCCTGCGCGACGCGCAAATCCAGTTGCAGATCAAACTGGCCTTGATCGAGAACCTGCCGCGCATCATCGCCGAGAGCGTGAAGCCGATGGAAGCCATTGACAGCATCAAGATCGTGCAGGTCGACGGCCTTAAAACTTCGGGCGGTGGCGGGGACGCGCCTGTTTCCGGCAGCGGCAATCTTGCCGATCAGGCCGCCAACGCCATGTTGCGCTATCGCGCCCAGCAACCGTTAATTGATAGCCTGTTGCGCGAACTCGGCATCAAAGGCGGTTCGTTGCCAGGTATGACCGAGGGGCTGACTGAGGGATTGAGCGAAGGGCTGACCGAAAGCTCAACCGACGAATAAACCACAACGGCAGGTGGCGGCGTTACTCCCGCCGCCAGCCCAGCCATACCATGGCGCGGATTAAAAATTCCGGCACGACGCTGAAGATATAAATGGTGACGACGCCATGCAGCGCGGCCACGCACAGGAAGAGCGCCGGGATGCTGAATCCCTGCCCCAGAAACGCGCTCGCGCCGACTGCGATCAAGACCATGAAAAGCGCGTTGAGAATATTGTTTGCGGCAATGATCCGGGCGCGATATTCAACCTGGCTCCTCTGTTGCGCCAGCGCATAGAGCGGCACGCAATAAAGGCCGCCGAAGCCGCCCAGCAGCAGGAGATCGAGAAAAACGCGCCATGTGCTTCCCTGTTGCAGCATGACGGCGAGCGGCTGTAATTCGCCGGAAGCGCCAGCGGGTGAACCCAGCGCCAGATCAAGCCCGAAAATCGTCATGCCCAGAGCCCCTAACGGAACCAATCCCGGCTCCACGATCCTGCCACGGCGGCGGGTCAGCTTCTCGCAGATTAACGATCCCGCGCCGATGCCCACCGAGAACACCGCCAGCAATGCCGTAACCAGGCTTTCATCTCCTCCCAGCACCGTTTTGGTGTAGATGGGAAGCTGGGTAAGGAGTAACGCGCCGTAGGCCCAGAACCATGAAATCCCCAGAATGGACTGAAAAACGCTACGCTCCCGCCGCGCCAAACCGAGGCAACGCCAGGCTTCGCTGAACGGATTGAGCGAGATTTTTAATTCCGGCGCGGGCGCGGGCGCGGCGGGAATGCGGCAACTCGCAAGGAAGCCGCCGAACGCTACAATAAAGCAGACGCAAACAATAAACACAATGCCGCCGCTCAAGCCAGCAAGCAAGCCGCCGGTAAGCGTGCCAAGCAGAATGGCGACGAAGGTTCCCGCTTCCACCAGCGCGTTGCCGCCCACAAGTTCATTGGCGCGTAGGTGTTGCGGCAGAATCGCGTATTTTAAAGGCCCGAACAGGGTGGATTGCAGGCCAAGCAAAAAAAGCGCCGCCAGTAGCGTCGGCAGGCTGTGCAGCCAGAAGCCAAAAGCCGCAAGCGCGATAATGATGATTTCGAGCGCCTTTACCCACCGCGCCAGCCATGCCTTGTCGAATTTGTCCGCCAATTGTCCGGCAGTGGCGGAAAAGAGGAAAAACGGCAGAATAAAGAGACCAGCCGCAAAATTGGCGAGCACTTCCAGCTTCATGCTCGTCCAGGTAGCGCCGCCGAAGGCCAGCAATACCAGCAAGGCGTTTTTGTAGGCATTGTCGTTGAACGCGCCCAGAAACTGAGTGACAAAGAGCGGCCAGAAACGGCGTTCCTTTAAGAGCGCAAACTGGGAATGTTGCTTGTCCTCAGTGCCCATGAGTTTTATGTTATCGTTCATCATACCGCCTCAAAAAATGCGCGTGTTTCAAACACCCGAGCTGGAAAGAATTTTCCCTGCCAGGAGAGCAAGCGTTTGAGCGCCAGATCGAAATGGAGGGCATTGCTTTGCCGCAACGCCTGCAAATTGGCTACCGCCTCTGTCGGCAGCAGGCCGTGCCGCGCAAGTTGCGAAGGAGAAATCAACGGGAGAATGCCCGGCAGGGGATAATCGGAACCGTTGAGCAACCGCCCGTGCCAGTCCTCCCTTGTCAGCAGGGTTTTAAGAACTTCGGGTTTGCGATTACGCAATACGATGGCCGAAATATCGCCGAAGAGATTTTCCTGCCATTCCGGTCGTTCCATGAGGCGGGCAAAAAGAGCAAAACTCGTTTGCCGGGTTCCCGGCTTGTCCAGGTCTTCGTCGTTGCCACTGCTCGCGCAATGCGCCACCACTACCTTGACGCCCGAATCAAGCGCCCTACGCAGGCGCAGAGGATTGCCGAGCGGAAGCAGGCGGGCGCTATCTACCGCCTTTTCTTCCCCGCAATGAATTATCAGCGGCAGTTTAAGACGCGCCAGCGCGGCAAAAAAAGCGTCGCAACGCGCTGAGGCCGGATCAATATTTTGCGCCGCCGGCAGCCATTTTATCGCTCGCGCCCCTTCAGACACGGCGGCTTCCAGCCTGTCTACCGCGTCCGTGCGGTAAGGGTGGATCGAGGCCACCCATTCAAATACGTCAGGATATTCTTCCGCCGTTTGCCGGGCGAAACTGTCGGGCACATAAAACGTGCTTGCTGCGGGAAGCGGCTCTCCATTATCGTCGTGCTGCCAGTCGAAGGCGAACAGCAGCGTCTTGAACCCGGCAGGCATGTTTCGCGCAAGATGTACAAGCCGCCGCGCATAATTGTCGTCAACGCTTCCGCTTGCCGTCGCAACACAACCCGCGTTCATATAAAACAGGCGTTGGCTATAGAGCAGCGGATGCCACAGACTTTTCAGCTTTTCCCCGACATAAAGCCCGTGGTCGCCATCCCCGATTCCCGCCAGGTGCACATGACAATCCCAGACCTGGGCGGGATCGAGTCCCTGCCAGATTCGCGTCAGCCACGGGTTTTTATCCAGCGCCGCATCCGCAGGCTCAAGACAGGGGTTGAGCAAAAAGGGCTTCCGCGCATGGATAAACGCGGCAACGGAAGCGCCGACTGTCGCCAGAAACGCGCCTTTGAGAAAGCGGCGGCGGCTTCGCTGTAATGATGAATGGTTCATCTTCAAACCTCTGCCGCCATGCGCTGCAAGGTAACGTAATCGGTTTTGCCCGTTCCCAAAAGCGGCAGCGCATCCACACGCGCGATTTTCTTCGGCACGGCCAATTCCGAAAAACCCAGTTGTCGCGCCGCTTTTTGCAGGGCAGCGCGGTTGATCTGTCCATCGGTAGTAAATAGCACCAGCGCCTCACCCTTCGTTGCGTCGGGCTGACTGGAGGCGGCGTGCAGGCCGCCGGGGGAAGCAAGCAGCGCCAGTTTTTCCACCGCTTCCAGACTTATCATCTCGCCCGCCACCTTGGCAAAACGCTTGACCCGTCCGATGATGCGCACAAAACCATCGCTGTCGACGTCGACAATATCGCCGGTTGCGTACCAGCCTGCCCCTTCGCTCGAAGCGGGCGCCTGCAACACGCCGGGATTGTCCGCCTTCAGATAGCCATTCATCACGTTAGGGCCGCGCACATGCAACAGTCCCCCTTCCTCAATGCCGGGAATGCTTTGCAGGCGATATTCAAGGCCGGGGAGAAATTGCCCCACGCTGCCGCTGCGATAGGCCATCGGGGTGTTCACCGCGATTACCGGCGCGGTTTCGGTAGCGCCGTAGCCTTCCAGAATGCGAATGCCGAATTTTTCAAACCACTGCTCCCGCACCGTGGCGGAGAGTTTTTCCGCGCCGGAAACGACATAGCGCAGGCGATAAAAATCGTAAGGATGGGCGAAGCGCGCGTAATTGCCGAGGAAGGTGCTCGTGCCAAACAGCACCGTGCAGGCGCGGTCATACGCAAGTTCCGGGATCACCCGGTAATGCAGCGGCGAAGGGTAGAGAAAAACGCCTGCGCCGGTGAGTACCGGCAGAAGCGTTCCCGCCGTGAGGCCGAAGGAGTGAAAAACCGGCAGCACGTTCAGCACGCGATCATTGGGCGCAATGTCAATAATGGCCTGAATTTGCGCGATGTTGGCGAGAATGGCGCGGTGCGAGAGCACTACGCCTTTGGGTTTGCCCTCGGAACCGGAAGTAAACAGCACCACCGCCGGGTCTTCGGAGCCTGCCCTGACTTCCACCAGACGCGGGAACCATAGCGCCCAGCCCATTAGCCAGAGCTTATCGCGCAAGGTCATTTTTTCGCGCAGGTCTTCAAGGTAGACGACGCGCTGCAAGCCCCGCAAGGCGGCGAGTTTATCGGCAAATTTCGCCTGCTCGACGAAGGCGCGGGAAGTAATCAGGGTACGAATTTCGGCGGCATCACAGGCAGCCTGCATTCCGTCGACGCCCGCCGTATAGTTCAGCATCGCCGGGATTCTTCCGAACGCGCCAAGGCCGAAGAAAAGGGCAAGGGTCGGCGTCATGTTGGGCAGGAGCAAACCTACCCTTTCGCCGGGTTCGGTGAGGCGCCCGGTCAGGCGTCCCAGGGCGAGGGACATTTTCAGCAACTCATGATAAGTGTATTCCACCTGCTTGATATCTTCCACGATGCGGCGGGAGCGGCCATGCAGCCTGATTACATTGCACAATGTGCCGTAGAGGGTGCGTTGGGACGGACGCGCTAGCGCCATTTCCTGCATCAGGCGGCGCAGCGCCTCGCCCGCCTTATGGCGACGCGCCCTGGCGTTGGGCGCTTCCGGCACAGGCAGCGTTGTGGGCGGTAGTATAGTCAGGGTAATTTTGGGAAAAAGTTTGCGCGGCAGATTGGTCATTTTGGAAAAATAGCTGCGGCTCAAACCATCGAGACGCACCGGTAGCAGGGTCGCGCCGGTTTTCACCGCCACGAAAGCCGGCCCGGCATAGACTTTCATCAACGCGCCTGTCAGGGTGATGCGTCCTTCCGGGAAAATCACGACCGGGCGACCTGATTCAACCAGGCGAATAACCTGTTTTACCGCCATCGGATTACCGGGCGCAATCGATAGATAATCCGCCAGCATCTCCAGCCCGAAGCGAAACAGCGGGCGTTTCGCGTACTCGGTATGTACGATAAATACCGGCCTTGTGAGCGGCAGGAACAGTCCCAGCAGAATGCCGTCGAGAAAGGACTCATGGTTGGCGATGACCAGGAGGCGTTTGTTTTGTCCGCTTCCCGCCGCCAACGCTTTTTCCATCCCCTGCACCCGCACGCGAAAGCAGAGCCGTATCAGGCCGCGCAGGAGAACGCGCAGCAACGTAAGGAGCATGGTCTTGAGAGGATTTGAATTTGTCATGTCAATAAATTTCGATATGTTGGTTAAAAAAATTGTCCCGAATGCAAAGACAGGGGCTTTAGAGCGATTTCAGTTCAAGGGGATACATTTTTGCTGGATTCCCGCCTACGCGGGAATGACGCCGGGAAGGTGGTCTTGTTTTCTCCACCATGGTAGCGCCCTTATTGTTCCCACTGCGCCAGAGTTTACATTCGTCATTCCCGCATAGGCGGGAATCCAGCAAAAATTTCTGTCTGCTGTACAGGGAAACAAAAACCGCTCTAGCAATTTTGCCGCACGTAGGCGAGCACGTTATCGAGTGTCTCTTCCAGCCAGCGCCGGTTGATCCAGAACCAGACTTCCTTGCCGATTTTTTCCGAACACAATACTTCCGCCGCGTGCAGGACTTTAAGGTGGTGCGATACCGTGGAGCGGGCAAGGGTTGAGGCGGCGGCAATCTGGCCTACGTTCAGGCGTTCCCCCTTGTCGAAAAGCAGCAGGATACGCTGGCGGTGCTCGTCGCCCAGGGCGGTAAACACCCGCGCCATGGGTCGCCATTCGGGAGGGATGGATGGAATGCTTATGGATTTCATAACGATAAGTTTAGTTATATCGTTATGAAAAGTCAACCGCAAATAGCAATTTTTTTGTTTGCGGTGACGCAATTTCCACAAATATGTCAGAGCAACGGCTGTAGGAAAAATGATGTTTCAGAAAATATTCGGCGACAAGCGCGTAGGGGCGCGATTTATCGCGCCCTGAACATTGCCGTCTGCAAGACCGATAAATCGCGCCCCTACAACTGTTTTCCAATCCGTCATTGCGTAAAGCGTAGCGTTGTGGGCGCAAAAAAAACCGGGGCGGGTATTCCCGCACCGGCGTTTGTCTGCGTCAGGCAGGGCGCGATAAAGCGCGCCCTGCCTTTGCCTTAGCGAATTTGCCGCCAGGATTGACGTCCGGCGCGACCGCCAAGAATGACATAGGGGTCAGGCAGATTGACCGACTTCATGCGTCTGCTTATCGGGATACTGTAGCGCGGGCCGATTACCCTGTTTAAGGCGCGTCCCAGCCCATCTGAAGGCGTGGCTTCAAAGACGCTTGAGGAGAGTTCGTACTTGCTGTCCCGATTGACCTCGGCGCCGGTGGCGTCGGGATGAACCCAAATATTGGCGTCATCCGCGATTCTCCTGAAGAGCGAACTCTTAATCCAGGTTCCCTGTTCAGAATCGAACTCGGCGTATCCGCCCCCCAAGTCGCCGGTGCCGCAGCCTCCATCGCTCATTATGGCAAATGGCATCAAGAAATCGGGGGGTTTAAAACGCAATGCCGTTCCCTGCGAGCGCACCTGCGTAGTCCCCATACGATTGGTGGACGGGCCGTTCAAGTCAATCACATAGCCGTTTTGGGTGGGATAGTCCACGGGGGGGTTCACGAGGGGGGGGACTGCACCATCTTCGTCTCTGTACAGTTTCCAGGCTTTTGTGGTGAATGCCGGGACTGTAGATTCCCGATAGAAGGTATCCCTGCCCGGGTGATCGGGATCATACACCCGCGTCTGTAATCTGCTGCGGGTGGCAACACCGCCTAAAGGCGCCCCAAGGTGGGTCAGGCGCACGCCGTAGATGGACTGGGTTTGCGCATTGCTGAGATCCTCCTTTTCAAAATACTTGCCCGTACCCCCAATGAGCTGAAACTCCCTAAGTACCCCATAAGTGCAATCTTCGTCGCTGAGGACGCATACTGCGGTAGGCGGCGCGTTAATGGGCTGCGGCATCCCGTCCACGCTCCTTGCCTCCAGCACCCTCTCCACGGTTTTGGTGGCGAGGTCGAATTTCCACAGAACCCCATTCATGTCTCCGGCATAGGCAACATCCATCCTGCCATTGAAGGACAAATCTATGAGGTAGGGAGAACCCAGACCGTTGCCGCCACTACAATCAGCCGGGATGAATTCGGCATTGAGATGACCGCCCGGCTCCAGCGGAACAATGAAGAGACCGGCGCAGCCGCTCTGGCTGTTGTAGCCGTTGCCGAAGACCGCCGCCCAGCGGTGACCGCTGCCGCCGCTGCCCGGAACCGCCACGATAACCGGATCTATATCCACCGGCGCGCCCAGATCAGGATGGGTGAATTCCCAGAGCACATCGTTTTCCGTGAAGTTTTCCGGGTCTTCCACAACCATGGCAAAGAAGCTGCCGTTCTGGACTCTATTATCATCAGAGATCCTGCCGCGTCCGGTGGAGCCTACCAGCACCGAGGTCCAGTTTCCATTCAGGAGAATATCACCCACCCACGGTGCACCGTCCACGAAATAATGGTGCTTTTGCTGGTATCCTGGTTCGGTGAGCTTCTCCAGTTGCCCATGAAGTGCCCTCGGCACGTAGGCAAATAGCTCGCGCCCGCCATTCGGATTGTTAATTCCGCCTGCAAAGGCGTGGAGCATACCGTCATTCGCGGCTACAAAAACCGTTTCCACGCGACCATTGTTCCTGAAGTCGAGTATACGCTCCTGATACGCGTCAATTTGCCACGCAGCGAGGAAAGAAGTCTCTATGGGCGCACAAGCGCCATCACTACTGTAGACAATGCCTGGCCGCGGGGGAATATAGGTTCCGCTCGAGTCGCACCTGTAGCCGCCATAGCCGTAATCATTGTGCTCGTAGTTGCCCAGAAGGTAGGGCATGGGATTCACAACATCGCCAAGCAGCGATTGGCGGCTGCGGAATGTCCCGCCATTGACGATTTCCAGGGACTTATCGCCGCGCACGTAGTTGATGACATCAGCGGTAAGGTTGCCGCTTGCCATGCCTGCGTCAAACGGCGCGCCTGTCGAGCCGTTCCAGGTAAACACCTTTCGGGTGGCTACGCTGCCGGGTGCGCCATACTGGGCGTTAAGTTGATCCGATGCTGTCCATTCCGGATTTTCCAACGGCGCGCCATAGTACTTGGCAGTGCAAACGGCGGCGCCGCCAAATAGCGTCTGGTTGAGGGTTGCAGGCGAGCACAGCCGATAGGCATAGATTTCCCCCGACCAGGCTTCAGGATTGTAGTTGGTGCGGAAATTCAAATCCCGATCTTCCGCTCCCTGCCCGCCCATGCCGGCGAAGGTCATCTGGGTGCTCACCCCGCCGGTAATGGCGGTAAACATTTCCCGCAGGGCTTCGGCAAACTCCCTGGCGTTCTTCGTATCGAAAAAGTCGCCGTGCCCGGCGATCCCCGCGTGGAACAGCTCGTCAACCTTGGACGCACCACCCGAACTCGCCAGGAAATCCCACGAAATCGGGGCGCCAGACCATGCGCCTGTTGTTGGATCCCAGTTGGCGGGATTGGCCAGGTAGTCTTTCAGCTCCGGGGCGGAAAGAGTGCCCTGGATACCAAAACCAAGGGTGAAAGTCTGCATGTGCTGCCAGAAAGCTACATTTTTTTTGTTGGCCATTACGCGTGACGTCGGCACAACATCGTTATCCATATCTGGCTTCAAGTCGTTCTTCCAGTAGAACATAGCCCAGTCCCCCAAGGTACTGCGGCGGACTGCGCTGGTGGCGGGGATGGTAAAAGGCACTTGCGGCGTGTAGGTTGGAGCCACGGTGCCGTCAGGCCACTGGATGTTAGTGCCATTCGTACAGGTATGACTGCCGACACCGGCGCACCCTGCAGCGCCAAAGTGCTGGCTGTATCCGTCTGTCATCAAAATGCTAAAAGACCTCCGGCAGGTGTCCCTTCCGCCGCTGCCCGTGTCAGTGGATCTTATAGGAGGATAATCCAGCCACGGCGCATCATTTCTGTAATACTCGCCTGCCGCGACCAGGGAAGAGGTCAAAGGCGTATTGTTGGGGGCGGGCATGCCAAGTATCCAATCGTAAAAGCGTCTGACAAACTGGCGATTGCGGTAAGGACTAAGCGTGCCATCAGGATTTAGCGCGTCACCCGGAAAATCCAGGAAAGGCACCACCCCTATTCCGCCCCTGGTACTGCGATGCGGGCCGTATCTGGCATTGGGAGGGGTATTTAAATCAGGCGAGGCAAAATTGAAAAAGGTGGCACTGCCAACACCTATATTTCCCCCATCTGCATTGGCGAAAGTTGATTGCCCCATACTGCTTGAGTTGATGGTATCGTAGCCCAGGCGGATAACCATGTTGTTCATGGCAGCGTTGGGTTTGCTGGTGTCGTTCCGGTCTACCAGATAGGCAAAAGCCTCGGTCATGCCTGCCTTTGACGCCATGCTGCGGTTCCGGTAGTAGGAGTACCAGTTCATGAAGTTACGGATTTCCTGCCTGACCGTACGCCGCTGCGGCGTCGGCAATTCCTCCAGTTCGCCGTCATCGCCGATATAGTGCGTCACCAGATGCAGGCGGGACTGCTCAGGGCCGTACAGGTTTGTGCACACCCCCGGCTGGCCTGCCCTCGGTATGCAGTTTGCGGCGGCAATATCAGCATGGGAACCCGAGCTCCTGGTCGCCCCGGTGACTTGCCCGGAATATTCGAAGTAAGAGACATAGTTGCCAGCAAGGTCTACGGCAGGGTCGTAATACCCCTTGCCGGTCGAATCTCCGATCACATGTCGTCCCGCGTGACAGGTAAGATGCGCGGGTATGTTCGAAGTAGCGGTAGCCGCAGCGCTGGCGGGATATGGTTGCCAGGCCAGCGGCGTCATAGAGGTGTCGTAACCATTACAATTGCATGCTGGCGCCGCCACGCCACTGTTATAACTACACCCTCGCGTGTTCACACATCCAAAGTTACCGTTTCCATCCGTTCGGTAGTTGTAGCCGTTCGATCGCTGGCACCAGGGGCGGCTATTGGGCGAAGTCCCGGTGGTGGTAGAAAAACCAGAAAGTGAACTTGTACCGGTAACGCCATCGCTCCGGTAATTGACCCGGCAATGGCCATGCGGATTGTCTATGCCTGTCCCGGGACTCGCGCCTCTGCCGTAATAATCCCTTGATTCATCTACATCAGAAAATACCGTCGGGCAGGCGCGCGATACCACGATAGAACGGTTAGCAGCAGCCGTGCGGTTTAAAAGAGCCGGGGTGCTGCCGTTGGTTCTGAAGTGCTGGCCTGCAGTCACCGTCCGGAAAGCCCAGTACTCGTAGTTCCTCTGGTCATCTTCAAGCCTTGCGCCGGGATTCTGGGTGTAATTCTGACTGTAATTCGGATTATCCCGCATGGAGTGAAACCCCGGCACATAGTCATAGTAGATAGCAGCGGCCAAGCCATTATTAGGTTCCAAATTGCCAGCACTGATGTTGCCCGATGAAAAAGCGCCACTCAGTGTCCTGATGCCCACACCCAAATTATCCGCAGTGTTGCTCCCAGTGTTAAGGGCAGAAAAGTCAACGATGTCTAGGGCAAGATTAGTGGCGCTATAACTCCGCGTGGGATAGCCATTTCTGCGAATGCTCGGGAAAACAGACAATGTGTCGCTGTTTCGCATGCGAACCAGTCTCCCTTTTCCCCCCCCGGCATCCTGCCACTGCAAGGGCGGCTGATAGATCATATCCGGGTTGTAGAAAACCGTGTTCCAGGTTGAGGAATACATGTTATGCGAGCTTGTAGGGGCAGCAAAACTAAGAGTAGTCGTACCGGCGCCACTGGGGTTGGGATAAATCATACTCGCCACTGTGGCAGGATTGGTCCACGCACTTAAGGAAGAATCCGGCATGTATGTCCATGACATAGAAGAGGAATCGTCATGGATGTAGACGAGATTGGGCGCAACCGCACCTCCCGCAATCAGCGGGATCTGTTCAATATCGAAGTCCGGGGTGGCCTGAGGCAACGCAAGACCGGGAAACAGGGCGGCTGCCAGCCAGAAAAGCGCCTTTTGCGGAAAAGACGCGCTAAAGGAAGAACGGATAGCGTGTTTCATGACTACTCCTTCATGCGCCCTACGGCAAACCGCAGACGCTTCATTAAACAGACAAACGGTATAAATATATCAACAACCATGACAAGGATAATACCCCATTCATGACGAGTTAAAGAGATTTTAGACAATTTAGACGCATCTTTCCCTTAAAAACGACAGACGGCTATTGCGGGGCGATAAGCGGATATTTGCGTAGAAAAATTAATGCGATCAAATATTTTTGGGTGATTGTGCAAGCAGCACGAACCTGGTCGGGAAGATTGAACTTGCTATAACGAAAACGGCGTGGACAAGCCGTAGGGGCGCGATAAATCGCGCCCCTACGAGAGCTGGCATAATCATTCTCTCTCACCAAACCAAAACGGCAGACATGCGGGAATAACTAATGGATTATCTCCTGCAAGAGTGCCCTAACTCACCCTGCCCGCCATGAGTAGGTGATGAAAGAGGATAGGACGGGAGAGCCAGAAGACAAGATCGTCAAAATCCCTTGTGGGAGCGCCCGACTGGTAACGGTTGCTTGTGGTCGCATTGTCGCCGTCCAGACGCCCGTTCGGCCCCGCGCTCAGCAGAATGAAAACCGGGCGCTCCTCGTCAGTACTCAACTTGTCGCCATAAAGATTGTTAATTTGCAGGCTGTCGGCAAAAGTAGTATCAAAGCGGATGGGGCTGTTGGCAAAGTTGCGATCCACGCGGTAACGCCAGTTTTTCCCCCAGGGATCATTGCCTCGCGCCAATCCCAAGGTTTTATAAGGCAGGCCGCCCTCTCCGCCTGTAGCGCAATTTGCGCCAGCTTCGCCGTCGCCGCTCACATCAGGACAGGGCAGGTGGCCGTAGAGTACGGCATATCCAAGAAGCGCGGCGCGGATTTCCAGCATTTCCGCTTCCGCCTGCTTTACCTGCCGCGCCTCGCGCTGGGCGGCAAGCGGCAAGGCAAAACGTCCGACAAGCAACGTCAAGACAAAGAGCACGATTGCCAGTTCAAGCAGGGTAAATCCGAGAGTTGTTTTGATATTAGTGTTCACGTTGTCCTTCATGCTGAACATCTATCACGATGTGGCTATCCCTCTCCCCCGGCCCCTCTCCCGCTGTTCAGACCGGAGACATCGTTTACGGGTGTACGAGGACATCGCTGACACTTTCATTGTGATTTTCCCACATGAACTACATGCTGTCTCAAGTCAATCAATCCTACTTTTGTGCTGTACCACCACAAGGAATAAATCCCTTCATCCTTTTCCTCCCGGACGCCCAGGGTTTCCCGGATGAACGCCTTGCCAATCTTGATAACCTTGTTTTTGAACGAGATTCTGCTATCCAC
>WRKX01000027.1 GCA_009777925.1 Betaproteobacteria bacterium
GGCCAAAGGGATAGATGCCGTGATTCCGCCCAGGAAGAACCGGAAAGAGCAGCGAGAATACGACAAACATCTTTATCGTGTTCGTCACCTTGTCGAGAATGCTTTCCTGCAATTAAAAGCGTGGCGTGGCATTGTTACACGCTATGCCAAAAAGACGGCTTCCTTTCTGGCAGCGGTGCATATCAGATGTATCGCAATTTGGGTAAACATCTATTGACGACACGCTCTAGTAACCAATTGATCGTAAACGAGTATTCCCGAGAGCCGACAACAATGCATTCATGCGATTGCCCTGTGCTACTGGATTGCGTAGCAGACGCTCGCATTGGTTCCTGTATATACTTCAAGACCGATCATCGGCAGAATCGCCGGAATCCATTTCCTGCTCACCTGGGACGGCTGGGAGGATGAGGCGGACCTGCAATCCTCCCAGGCTCGGCGAGGATGAAAACTCAAGTCTGCCGCGATATAGCGTTGCCAGTTCGGTGACAATCGAGAGGCCGAGTCCGCTGCCCGGAGTCGATTCGTCCAGGCGGACGCCGCGCAGCAACGCCGAATTCACGACTTCCGGCAACATCCCAGGGCCGTCGTCCCCGATATCGATGGTCAACTCCGTGGCGTGACAGGCCGTTTCGATGACGATTCGACCCCTGGCCCACTTGCAGGCATTGTCCAGCAGATTGCCCAGCATTTCCTGCAAGTCCTGCGTTTCTCCGGCAAAAACCACTGGCGGGGCAGGCGCTTCCCAATCCATTTCGATATTGCGCTCGGCGTAGACCATCTTCATCGTCTGTATCAGGGAGGCCAGCACGGGGGCAAGAGGAGTCGCGTGACCGGGCACGCCTGCGGCTGCGGCGCGAGAATGCGCCAGATGCCAGTTGACCTGCCGACCAGCAATGTCGACCTGCTCCAGCAGCAATTGGGCAAGCTCCTGTGTCTCAGGAGTCTGGAGGGCAAGTTCCCCGGCCTGTTGCAGAACGGCCAGCGGGGTTTTGATGGCATGCGCCAGATTGCCGGCCTGAGTGCGGGAGCGGGAAACGATCTCGGCATTGCGGCTCAAAACCTGATTGAAATCATCCACTAAGGGTTGTACTTCCTGTGGGTAACGCCCGGACAGTTGGTGCGCCTTGCCGCGCCGGATCTGCCGCAGGGCGGCTCGCAGACGGCGCAGGGGAGCAAGCCCCACATGGATTTGCAGGATGGCCGCCAGCATGAGCAGTACGAACAGGATGCCCAGTGACAGGGCCAGCAGCCCGGAAAACCCGGCGAGGGCCTGCTCGACGCTTGCCATGTCGGCAGCGACGATCAGTCGCCATTGGTTTTCGTCGGACTCGTCCGTGTGTACGGCGCGTTCCAACGTCATTAAAGTCTGTTGGTTCGGCCCGGTAATTACATGCTGATGTGTGCGGCCATCGGCCAGCGCGTCCTGCGGCAGGATCAGCGTGGCGTCCCACAGGGAACGGGAACGCAATATACCCGTTTGGGCGTGCTTTGCGGTCTGGCCTGCGGAAGCATCCGCAGACTTTATCCGGTCGACCTGCCAGTACAGGCCGGAATATGGTTCCTGCCAGAGCGGGTCATTCAACTGTTCCAACTGCTCTGGATCAATGCGCGGCGAGCCGTTCTCGTCCGTTTCCAGCCCGGCGGTCACTTGATCCAGGTGGATTTCCAGCGCCTGCGCGAATTGCTGCGTTACATGCTCGTGAAACAGCCTTTGCAACGCCCAGCCAGTCAAAAACAGGGCAGCGCACATCGCGCAGGCCATGGCGAGCGCCAAACGCCAGCGTATGCTTTCCCGTATGCGCCGCAGTTTCACGGACAAGGCTCTACAACCAGTTGGTAGCCGAGTCCGCGCACGGTTTTGATGGCGTCGGGCGGCAGTTTTTTGCGCAGACGCGCAACGAAGACTTCGATGGTGTTCGAGTCGCGGTCGAAATCCTGAGCATAGATATGTTCGGTCAGTTCTGTGCGGGAGACGATAACGCCCGGACGGTGCATCAGATAATCCAGCACCATGAATTCATGACTGGTCAGGACGACAGGCCACCCGTCGACCGTGACCTTGCTGTCGCGGGTGTCCAGAACAATGCCGCGACATTCGAGCAGGGGCGAGGCCAGCCCCTGGGAACGCCGTATCAACGCGCGTATTCTGGCCAGCAATTCTTCCATCTGAAAGGGTTTTGCCAGATAGTCGTCGGCGCCCGCGTCAATGCCTTCCACTTTTTCATGCCAGCCGTCCCGCGCGGTCAGGATCAGCACCGGCATGACACGTCTGTTCGTCCGCCAGCGTTTCAGGACAGAGAGGCCGTCCATGCCGGGCAGCCCCAAATCCAGAATAACAGCGTCGTAGTTTTCGGTATCGCCCAGAAATAACGCTTCCTGACCGTTATCAGCCTCGTCTACGGCATACCCGGCGCGTTTCAGGCCAAGCGCGAGTTGCTGTCGCAATGTCCGCTCGTCTTCCACCAACAGCAGCCGCATTAGTCGTCCCAATTTTCAGAGGCGCGCCGGTTTCGTTTTTGTTTGCCGTCAAGCAGATATCCATCCCGCGCGTCGAAGTATAGCTTGACCAATGCGCCGTTATCGCGCAGGAGCTTGATCTCATAAACCCACATTCCGCGCTCTCGCTCCAGTTCCACTTCCAGAATCCTGCCTGGAGCTGCTTTTTTTATCTGCTGCACAATCAATTCCAACGGCATGATTTCGCCCGCCCTGACCGCTTCGCGCACCCAATCGTGCTTCTTTTTTGCCTCCTGGCTACGGTTGTCCAGCAACGAGCCGTCCCATGCGTCAAAGTATAGTTTAGACAATATGCCGTTATCGCGCAGAAGCTTGATCGCGTAGACCGACATTCCGCGCTTGCGCTCCAGCTCCACTTCCAGCACCTTGCCGGGAGCGACTTCTTGCGCCCGCTGCAAAACCAGTTCCAGAGGCATGATTTCGCCCGCCCTGGCCGCGTCGCGCCCCAAACCCTGCTCGTTTTGCGCCAGCGTCGGCAGTGCGAACAGCATAAAACATACGGCAAAAAGCCGCCGATAAGAAAAAAATGGTTTCATTGCATGAACTCCAATTGAGAAATAGTAATGAAACTTTAGCGGAAAAAAGCTGAATGGAAGATGAATTTCGGATTCAGGGAAGGTTAAGGTCTTGCTGTTCAAAATGGCGGTGTTTTTATTGAAACGGAGCAATTCTCATGAGCAACAAACTTTTGAACAGGATTTTGACGGGATGCGCGGTTATGTGCGCGCTGTTGTTAAGCAGCCTTGCCTGGGCGGGCAACACGACCCCGGAAGCGCAACTGCAAAAATGGAGCGCGGAGGCCGGGCAGGCCGGGCAGGCGGACAGAGGACAAGCCTTTTTTACGCAAAAGCACGGTTACGAATGGAGCTGCGCTTCCTGTCATGGCAATCCGCCGACTGAACAGGGCAGACATGCCAACACGGGTAAAACGATAAAGCCGCTGGCGCCCGCAATCAATTCTGGCGCCATGACCGATCAAGCCAAGGTAGACAAGTGGTTTCGCCGCAATTGCAACGATGTGCTGAAGCGCGAGTGTACCCCGGCGGAAAAGGCCGACATGCTGGCCTGGTTGATTCAACTGAAGCGCTGAACGCGCGTCTCATTCAGGAGGATATGTAATGAAACAAACTTTATGCCGATTGGCCTGTCTGGGTTTTCTGCTTCTGCCGATGTCTGTATTTGCGGGCGGTGGGAAGCACGGTGGTGGAAAATTCAAAATCGTGCAGGCGCCTGAGTCTTATGTACAGGAATGCGCAAGCTGCCATGTTGGCTATCAGCCGGGTTTGCTCCCGGCCAGATCGTGGCAGAATATCATGTCTGGTCTTGAACAGCACTATGGGGAGGACGCCAGTCTGGAACCGGAACTGGTACAGATACTCGGCGCATGGTTACGCGATAACGCGGCTATGAGTATGGGCAGAGGTATGGGCAAAGACAAGAGCCGTCGCTTTAGCGAAGCTCCCCCGGAGGATCGTATTACCAAGGCAGCCTGGTTTTCCCGGAAGCATCGCAAAATTGACAAGCCGGTATGGCGGATGGAGAGCGTGAAAAGCGCGGCGAATTGCGAGGCTTGTCACACCAATGCGGGCGAGGGTTACTTTAATGAGAAAGACCTGACTATTCCGGAAGGTTTGAGTTGGGCGCAAAAGCGCGCGTTCTGGCATTAAGGGAATGAAAATGACAAAAGATGATATTGAAATGAAAATCCCAGCCCCGGAATCAGGCAGAAAGGGCAGACTGGTGGTGGATGCCCCGATACGGATGTTTCATGTCCTGTTTGCGCTGTGTTTTTTTGGCGCATGGCTGACTTCGGAAAGCGAGGCATGGCGCAGCCTGCATGTCACGCTGGGCTACAGCATGGCGGGATTATTGCTGTTTCGCATTGTCTATGGATTATTCGGCCCACCGCAGGCGCGGTTATGTTTACTGTTCGGCAGACTCAAGGGGCTTCTGGGCATGTTTCCCGGAAAAGGCGAGGAGCGAGCGGGCGGAAATACGCATTGGACTTCCCGGCTTGGCGCATTGCAGAATGTCTCGATGGCTGCTGTCGTTCTCGCGCTCATAGTTTTGGCGGCGATAACCTGCGTAAGCGGTTATCTGGCCTGGAACGACGCGCCGGAATGGGTGGCGGAACTGCACGAAGAAATTGGCGAGGCGCTGATAACCCTGGGCGTTATCCACCTTATTATGTTGTTTGGTTTTTCTCTCATCCGCAAACGCAATCTGGCTTTACCCATGTTGACCGGAAGAATCGCGGGGCCGGGGCCGAGCATTGTCCAACATAACCGCGCCTGGCTGGCGCTTGTGATATTAGTCGCGGTGTGCGCCTTCGGTGTTTATGATTTGCGGCAAAAGCCTGTTGGAGCCTTCACTGATCTTGACAGCGCCAGGGTATCCAAAAAAAGCGACAAGCATGAATACTCAGGTTGGCAGGAAAAGCGCGAGGAAAGGCATGACAGGGATCGCCCAAAAAGGAAACGTGAGCACGATGGTTGATGCTCAAGCCGACGCTAAACAGGTTGCTCAAAAACTCTGCGTTCTGCAACGCTGATCATCGTAAAGCGAGCAGAAACCCACAAAGGGGCTAGGGAATTTTTGAGCAACCTGTTAAACAAAAACCGCTCTAAAATCACGGAATCACAGCTATATTGATATTTCCATGCCTCTATCTCCATCCCAAGCCGAAAATGCCAGCGCTACGCGCGCGCGTTCTATCCGCAATGTCACGCTGGTGGGCGTTGCCATCAATTCCATACTGGCGATTGGGCAGATCGTTGTCGGCCTGTTTGCCAATGCGTTCAGTCTGGTGGCCGACGCCATGCACACCCTCTCGGATCTGGTTGCGGATTTTATGGTGCTGGCCGCCGGAAAACATGGCGCGAATCCCGCCGATCTCGATCATCCTTACGGACATGGGCGCATTGAAACGGTTGCGACTTTGGCCCTTGGCATTTCCCTTGTGGTGGTCGGCATCGGGTTTTTGTGGGCTTCCGGCATACGCCTACAGGATATGGAGAGTCAGCCGCCCCTGCATCCGGCGGCGCTCGTAATGGCGCTGGTCGCGCTGGTGGGGAAGGAAATTTTGTTTCGCTATACCCTTGCCGGCGGGCGTCGCCTGAAAGCGCCCATGCTTGAAGCCAATGCCTGGCATGCCCGTTCTGACGCCGCGTCAACGCTGGTGGTGGCAATCGGCATCGGCGGCAGTTTGGCTGGTTTCCCCTTTCTGGAGCCGCTGGCCGCTGCCGTGGTTGGTTTCATCATCCTGCGCATGGGCGTAATCCAGACCTGGAGTGCGGTGCGCGAGTTGATTGATACCGGGCTGCCTAATGAAGAACTCGTCCGTCTGCGCCAGACCATAAACGCTACGCCGGGCGTTACCGGCCTGCACGATCTGCGTACCCGCCGCATGGCCAATCGCGTGCTGTGTGACGCGCATGTCCAGGTTGATTCCCGGATTACAGTTTCAGAAGGGCATTACATATCGGAGAGCGTGCTTCTGGCTGTACGCCAGGCGCATCCCGATATTGGCGAAGTTCTTGTCCACGTCGACGCCGAGGACGACGATGCGGAACAGCTTTTCATCAGACGCGCCGAGCGCCTCCCCAGCCGCGCCGCGGTTCTTGCCGACCTTGCCGCGCTTATTGGGGAACAGCAGGCGTTGAAACGCCTGCAATTACATTATCTTGAGGGGAAGGTCGAGGTCGAGGCGTATCTTTCGGCAGACGCGCCGCTTCCCGGCGCTGAGCGTGTGGATGCCTGGCTGGCCGAACATTCCTGCTATCGCGGGATAAGTTTTTATAGTGATTCGTCTCAATAAAGAGACAGCCGCCGGGAAAATGATGCTTCAGAAAATATCCTTGCCTTGGAACTCTGGGAGCGCCGCGCTACCAAGGCGACCAGGCAACGCAGCAGACTGGCCGAGGATGCCGGGCTAATTCCCGGCACTCCTGTGAGCGATATTCCCGAAATTATGTGAATCACTATATCTGCCCTGCGGACGGCAAACTTCTCTCTCCCACAAGCTGGAGGGGAAAAATATTCTCGATTGGAGCGAACTGTTTTTTCAAATGCCCAGGGTTTTGAGCACAACACGCCATAAAACACTGGTGAACATGCCTTCATTGTCGGTGCGAATCACCGCAGGCACACCGAACTTCGCCATCAGCAAAGCAAAGTGAAAAGGCAACTTACGGCAGAATCCGTGCTGGTTTGCTTTCGCCCGTAAAAGTTAAGCGCGGCATGAAATCCGCGCTGACTTCTATGTTGCCATTCGCGTCGACGCGCAGGACATGGCTTACGCCAAGCTCACGCGCTACCTCGCGCCAATTATCCGCCCCCGCAAGAAACAACGGTTTTGAAAGCGCGTCCGAGCGCCTGCCGGTTTTGCCCGGCTCTTCCAGCGGGGAAATAAGGACTGTCACCGCCTGGGTATGCGTCACCGGCTCGCCGCTTGCGGGGTCAAGCAGGTGGCTGTAGCGGCGGTCGTCCAGTTCAAAATAACGTTGGTAATCGCCGGAAGTGCCGATGGCTTCGCCGTCATAAAGGTTGAGAATGGCCAGCGCGTCAGGCAGACGCGGATGCTGGATGCCGATTTTCCAGGGACGCCCGTTTTTGTCGCCAAGCGCCATGACGTTGCCGCCGATGTTGATAAGGGCGTTGTGAATGCCAGTCGCTTTCAGCTTTTCTGCCGCCCGGTCCAACGCTACCCCTTTCAGGTAGCCGCCAAAATCAAGGGCGACGCCTCTATGCGTACTGACAAGCCGCCGCTTGTCGTCCAGACGCACATGCGTGATGGATGCGGGGTTTCGCCGCCAGTCATTCAAGGCTTTTTCGTCCGGCAGGCGGGTGACGAATTCGTCCGTCTGAAAGCCCCACAGAGCAACGAGCCGACCGATTCCGGGGTCAAAAAGGCCATGCGAGCGGCGTGTAAAATCCTGCGCGTCAACAATAAACCCCGCCATTTCCGCATTGACCGCAATCGCTTTTCCGGCGGCAATGGCAGTGTTGACTTCGGCGAGTTGCGAGGCTTGCCATGGGTGATAAGCGTGGTGCAATGCGTCAAAATCGGCGAGGACGGCGGCAATGGCAGCCTGCGCCGTGGCCTCTTCCGTTCCGGCGACCAGGACTTCCACCCGCGTGCCGAAAACGAAGGATTCGCGCTTGCTCAATAGCGGCGGGCCGGAACAGGCGGCAAGGCTGAGGAGCGTCGCAAACGCGCAAAAGAGGAGAAATCCGGCAATAAAACCCGCATAGGGCTGGCGCGAACGAAGAAACATCACGCGCTTGCCCGCATGGCGTATGGGAGAGTTACCGCTTCATAATTATCGGTCGCTTCCAGTTCCTTCGCGGCGGCAAGGCAGGCCAGCCGCCCGATTACCCCATAAGCGTAGAAACGGTTAGGTGGCGCGTCGGGATTTTCGCTGCTGTCCGGCAGGTTGCAGCCGGTCTCGAAAGCGAGCGGCTTGAATTCCATACCCGGCGAATTCAGATTCTCATCTTTTTCCCGCGCAGTGTGTATTCTATAGAAACCGCCCACAACATAGCGGTCAATCATGTACACCACCGGCTCGGCCACGCTATCGCGCACGGTTTCAAAGGTATGCACCCCTTCCTGCACGATAACTTCACTGACCTGCAAGCCTTCCTTGACGACGCTCATGCGGTTACGCTGGCGGCGGTTGAGGCCGATGACCTCGCTGGCGTCCTTGACGGTCATCACCCCCATGCCGTAAGTTCCGGCATCCGCCTTGACTACGACATATGGCGTCTCGCTAATGTCATGTTCGCGGTATTTCTCTCGAATGGCGGCAAGCTGGCGGGAAACCGCGTCCGCCAATTCTTCTTCTCCATGCCGATAGCGAAAATCAAGACCGCGACAAACGGCAAAAGCGGGATTGATCCGCCAGGGGTCAATGCCGACCAGATCGGCAAACTCGCGCGCCACTGCGTCATAGGCGGCAAAGTGACGGCTTTTTCTGCGGACGGCCCAGCCTGCCTGCAAAGGCGGCAACAGGGTTTGTTCGTTCAAATCGTGCAGGATGGGAGGTATCCCTGCGGACAGGTCGTTGTTGAGCAAAATCGCGCAGGGGCTGAAATCGGCAAGTTCGAGACGATTGCCGCGTCGTGTCAGTGGCTCCAGCAGCAGGGATTGAGCGTTAGGCAATTCAATTGTCACCGGCGTGGCAAGCGCCAGCGAGCCGAGGCGCACATTCAAGCCGGCATGGCGCAGGATCAGCGCCAGGCGGGCGACATTTTGCCAATAGAAAAGGTTGCGATCGTGGTTTTCAGGAATCAAAAGTACTCTACAGGCTTCCGGGCAGAATTTTTCGACCGCGACCATTGTTGCCTGCACGCAGAGAGGCAAAAAATCCGGATTGAGATTATTGAAGCCGCCGGGGAAAAGATTGGTATCCACCGGCGCGAGCTTGAAGCCGGCGTTACGTAAATCGCAGGAAGCGTAGAAGGGCGGCGTATGCTCCTGCCAGGAAGCGCGAAACCATTGTTCTATCCAGGCGCTTTGCGCGAGAAAGCGCTGCTCCAGCTCCAGAAGCGGGCCGGAAAGGGCGGTTGTGAGATGGGGAACCATAAAAGAGATGAAAGATCACTTGGGAATAAACTGTCTTCTATCTTATACCTTATCAGAGCGCATGGGATGTTCCTGTTAATCTGCGGGGCAATGGACACGTTATTTATTGCGCTGGGTCAGGCAGCGGACGACAGGTCTTGCAGAAGGCAGGTCTTGCAGACGGCAATTGTTTTTCCCCTCTCCCATTTATGGGAGAGGGTGCCCCGAAGGGGCGGGAGAGGGTTCGTAGAAAGGGGTTTTTGTAGATGGAAAATCTCTGTGATGCCTGTGGAGATACACGCTTTTTACCCTCTCCCTCATTCCCTCTCCCGCAAGCGGGAGAGGGACGTCCACGTTCTGGAGGTCTTGCGGACGGCAATTGTTTTTCCCCTCTCCCATTTATGGGAGAGGGTGCCCCGAAGGGGCGGGAGAGGGTTCGTAGAGAGGGGTTTTTGTAGATGGAAAATCTCTGTGATGCCTGTGGAGATATGCGCTTTTTACCCTCTCCCTCATTCCCTCTCCCGCAAGCGGGAGAGGGACGTCCACGTCCTGCCATGCTTCGCGCTACCCGGAAAAATATGCCCTGATGGGTGGGATTTCAAACCGTAGTCAGTTTTATGATGAATATAAATGACCGTTTGTCGGTTGTGTCACTTTTCAGGGATAATTTTCCTGTGGGGTCTGTAGAATTACCTCAGGCTGTCATTAACTGGTATGCTGGTATTGTGACCGCAGGCATGTTTTATGTTGTTTGTCTGTTTTGGCGGAGCGTCTGAAGTTTGTAATCCGCTAAACAGGGTCAATGCTTTCATTTTTGGAGAAATGCGTTATGTCCCGGAAAAAACCTGTTGTAATCAATGGTTTACATCCTACCCCTCCCCCCCAGTGTTTAAATAGCGTTTCTCCTCATCGTCGGCATTCCGCCGCGCCGCCTTTTCCCTTATCGCGCGCGGCGGTTTTGGTTGCTGGTCTTGCGGCGTGCATGGCGGCTATGCCGTCGGCAGAGGCGCAGGAGATCATAGATGGCGGCGCTACGGTCACTGTGCCGTCTGTTCCTCGTCCGAGTCCGTGGATAATTAGTAATAGTCTCTTTGTTGGCTGGTCTGGCGTCGGCACGCTGATCGTCAATCCGGGCGGCGAAGTCTCCAATTACATCGGCACCATCGGCTATCAGGGCGGCTCTACCGGCGCGGTTACGGTGGATGGCGCAGGCTCTACCTGGACGAATATAGGCGACCTCTATGTCGGCTATAACGGCGACGGCACGCTGGATATTACCGACGGCGGCGCGGTTGTTTCCAATTCCGTCGGCTACATCGGCTGGAGCGGTACCTCCACCGGCGCGGTCACGGTTGATGGCGCGGGCTCCACCTGGACAAATAGCGCCGAACTCATTGTCGGCAATGAAGGCGACGGTACGCTGGATATTACCGATGGCGGCGTGGTTTCCAACACTATTAACGGCTACATCGGCTATCTGGCAGGCTCCACCGGCGCGGTCACGGTTGATGGCGCGGGCTCAACCTGGGCGAATAGCGGCGACCTCACTGTCGGCTATCACGGCAACGGCACGCTGGATATTACCGACGGTGGCGCGGTTTACAACACTACCGGCTTCATCGGCAATCGGGCGGGCTCAACCGGCGCGGTCACGGTTGATGGCGCGGGCTCTACCTGGACGAATAGCGGCAGCCTCTCTGTCGGCAATGAAGGCGACGGCACGCTGGATATTACCGATGGCGGCGAAGTCTCCAATTACAACGGCGTCATCGGCTTTCAGGGCGGCTCTACCGGCGCGGTTACGGTGGATGGCGCAGGCTCTATCTGGACGAATATAGACGACCTCTATGTCGGCAATTACGGCGACGGCACGCTGGATATTACCGACGGTGGCGCGGTTTCCAACACTAACGGCATCATCGGCTATATGGCAGGCTCTACCGGCGCGGTAACGATGGATGGCGCGGGCTCCACCTGGACGAATAGCGGCAGCCTCCGGGTCGGCAGTTCCGGCGACGGCACGCTGGATATTACCGATGGCGGCGCGGTTTCCAGCACTAACGGCACCATCGGCTATCTGGCAGGCTCTACCGGCGCGGTCACGGTGGA
The DNA here is from genome assembly GCA_009777925.1 of Betaproteobacteria bacterium. Classification (GTDB taxonomy): domain Bacteria; phylum Pseudomonadota; class Gammaproteobacteria; order Burkholderiales; family Rhodocyclaceae; genus Azovibrio. Next base: position 11,195 of record WRKX01000027.1, read on the forward strand.
TGGCGCGGGCTCCACCTGGACGAATACCGACATCCTCGTTGTCGGCTATACAGGCGACGGCACGCTGGATATTACCGACGGTGGCGCGGTTACCAACACTAACGGCTACATCGGCAATCTGGCAGGCTCCACCGGCGCGGTCACGGTTGATGGCGCGGGCTCAACATGGACTAATAGCGATAACCTCACTGTCGGTCTTTTAGGCGACGGCACGCTGGATATTACCGACGGTGGCGCGGTGTCCAACATTAACGGCTACATCGGCTATCTGGCAGGCTCTACCGGCGCGGTAACGGTGGATGGCGCGGGCTCTACCTGGACGAATACCGACAACCTCGTTGTCGGCTATACAGGCGACGGCACGCTGGCCATCAGCCATGGCGGCGCGGTTTCCAATACTTTCGGCTACATCGGCAATCAGGCAGGCTCTACCGGCGCGGTCACGGTGGATGGCGCGGGCTCCACCTGGGCGAATAGCAATGACCTCACTGTCGGCTATGGAGGCGCTGGCACGCTGGACATTACCGATGGCGGCTATGTTTCCAATGATAACGGCAGGATCGGCAATCAGGCGGGCTCAACTGGCGTGGTCGAGGTTGATGGCGCGGGCTCAACATGGACGAATAGCAACTCCCTTATTGTCGGCTATGAAGGCAACGGCACGCTGGATATCACCGATGGCGGCTCGGTTTCCACTCCTATCGGCACCATCGGCTACGCTGTCGGCTCAACCGGCGCGGTTACGGTTGATGACTCTGCCTTAATTAATGGCAACGCCCTCACTATCGGTTTTGAAGGCAACGGTACGCTGGACATCAGCAACGGCGGCGCGGTTTCCAATACTTATGGCTACATCGGCTATCTGGCAGGCTCCAGCGGCGCGGTTACGGTTGATGGCGCGGGCTCGGCCTGGGTAAATACCGGCGACCTTTATGTCGGCAACGCGGGCGACGGTACGCTGACCCTTACCAACAACGGCGTGGCTGGCACTACAACGGGCAACGTTTATATCGGCGCTGGCTCCACCGGCTCCGGCACGGTCATGCTTGAAAGCGGTAGCGCCTTTGGCAACACCGCCGCTGGCGGTCACGTCTACGTGGGCGGCAACGCCACCACGGCGCAGGGCGCGGGTTTCATTGGCGGCACCGGTACCGTAGCGGCAGGCGCGGGTACGGGCGACGTGGTGGTTTATAACACCGGTACGCTTTCGCCGGGCGACGCTCCCGGTCAGGTTGGCACGCTCAACATTATTGGCAACCTCGTTATGGAGAGCGGCAGTACTTTCCGCCTTGACTACGACGCTGCCTTAGCCACCAACGATCTGATAGCTGTAAACGGCGAAGCGGCGTTTGGGGCGAATCTGAATGTCTCGCTCTCCAACCTGACGGGGCTTAACTCCTTAATCAACAGTAACATTGTCGAAACGACAGGAGGCGTTACCACGGCGGCTCCGAACGCCAACCTGTGGTTGAACGGCATATCACTGGCCGGAACCCGCGCGGCGGGCAGCACTCTGACCCTTGGTCTGGCCAACGCCAACAATGACCTGGAAATCACCGCGGTCAATCTCAACATCACTAACGCCTACCTTACCTGGACGGGCGACGAGAACAATGTCTGGAATGTTTTTGCAGCGCAAAACTGGACGGACGGCGGCGCTGAGACCCGCTTTCTTGATGGTGACGCGGTGATCTTCGCCAACACGGCGAACACGACGGTTGATATAGAAGGAGATCCGAAGCCGGTAGCGCATATGTGGGTTAACAATACCGGCAATCTGACGATCAACGGCGACATCATCGGCGACGACAATCCCGGCGTGACCTCGCTTGCCGGTAATGCAGATATTTTTGGCGGTCTGGACAAGGAAGGCACAGGCTCTCTCACCCTGAACGGCACAAACACTTTTACGGGCAGGATAATTCTGGACGGCGGCGCTACCAACATCGGCGCTAATTCCGAGTTGCGCTCTGCCAGTTACCTTATTGTCGGCAATAACGGCGACGCCGCGCTGAACATCAGCAACGGCGGCGAAGTCTCCAATACTGTCGGCTACATCGGCTATCTGGCAGGCTCTACCGGCGCGGTTACGGTTGATGGCGCGGGCTCGACGTGGACGAATAGCGCCGCCCTCTATGTCGGCGCTTTCGGCGACGGCACGCTGGACATCAGCAATGGTGGCGCGGTTACTAATACTTTAGGCTCCATCGGCAATCAGGCAGGCTCAACCGGCGCGGTAACGGTTGATGGCGCGGGCTCCACCTGGACGAATACTGGCAGCCTCACTGTCGGCAGTAGCGGCAACGGCACGCTGGCCATCAGCAACGGCGGCGCGGTTACCAATACTTTAGGCTACATCGGCGACGAAGCAGGCTCTACCGGCGCGGTCACGGTAGATAGCGGAAGTTGGACGAATAGCAACTCCCTCAGTGTCGGCTATGAAGGCGACGGCGAGCTGGCTATTACCAACGGCGGCGCGGTTTCCAACACTAACGGCACCATCGGCTATCTGGCAGGCTCAACCGGCGCGGTAACGGTGGATGGCGCGGGCTCCACCTGGACGAATAGCGGCATCCTCACTGTCGGCAATTCAGGCAACGGCACGCTGGCCGTCAGCAATGGCGGCGCGGTTTCCAATACCTTCGGCTACATCGGCAATAATGCTGGCTCTACCGGCGCGGTCACGGTTGATGGCGGAACCTGGACGAATAGCGACGAACTCCGGGTCGGCAATAACGGCAACGGCACGCTGGCCATCAGCAATGGCGGCGCGGTTACCAATACTGTCGGCCTCATCGGCAATAATGCTGGCTCTACCAGCGCGGCCACGGTAACTGGCGCGGGCTCAACCTGGACGAATACCGACAGACTCACTGTCGGCAGTAACGGCAACGGCACGCTGGCTATCAGCAACGGCGGCGCGGTTTCCAATACTTTCGGCTACATCGGCAATCTGGTAGGCTCAACCGGCGCGGTCACGGTAGATGGCGCGGGCTCGACGTGGACGAACTCCTGGCTCGAAGTCGGCATTTCAGGCGACGGCACGCTGGCTATTACCAATGGCGGCGCGGTAACTTCCGCAGGCCGCATTTTTCTCAGCGCGAATGTTACTGGTTCCGGCTCGGTCATGGTCGGTAGCGGCTCCAGCCTCAGCGCTACCAATGTCTACGTCGGCGGCGACAACATCATGGCGCGGGGCGCTGGTCTCCTGGCTGGTACCGGCACTGTAACGGCCAATGCCGGGGCGGGTGACGTGGTGGTCTACAACACCGGCACGCTTTCGCCGGGTGACGCTCCCGGTCAGGTCGGCACGCTTAACATTGTCGGCAACCTTGATATGCGGAACGACAGCACTTTCCGCCTTGACTACACCGCTCCTCCCGGCGCCACCAATGATCTGATAAACGTCAGCGGCACCGGCGCGTTCGGCGCGAATCTGAATATATCGGTCTCCAGTCTGGCGGGTCTCTCCGCTATCGATGGCAATAACATTGTCGAAACGGGCGGCGGGATTACCACGGCGGCTCCGGGTTCCACCCTGTTGTTAAACGGCCTGTCACTGGTCGGCTCCCGCGCGGCGGGCAGCAGTCTGACCCTTGGTCTGGCCAACGCCAACAATGACCTGGAAATCACCGCCGTGACCATTACCGCGACCAACGACATCCTCGTGTGGACAGGCGATACCGACGACGCCTGGGACATCACCACCCAAAACTGGGAGTTCGATAGCGGCAGCATCAGCGGCCTTGATGGCGATCCAACCACCTTCCTCGATGGCGACATGGTGACCTTTGCCACCAGCGGGAATGAAACCGTCAACATCGCCGGTACACAGGCTACGGTCGCCCAGATGTTTGTCGATAACACCGGCGCGCTGACGATCAACGGCAATATCATTGGGGACTCCAGCCCCACGGCAACGACGCTTTTCGGCATGGGCGGCGAGTTGGTGAAGGAAGGCACGGGCTCGCTAACCCTGAACGGCATCAACAACTTCAATTACGTCCATCTGGACGGCGGCGCTACCAACATCGGCGCTAATTCCGAGTTGCGCTCTGTAGGCAACCTGGCTGTCGGAGTTTGGGGCACAGGCGCTGCGCTGAACATTAGCAACGGCGGCTACGTTGCCAACAATGGCGGCGGCTACATCGGGGTCAATCCAGGCTCCAGCGGCACGGTTACGGTAGCTGGCGCGGGCTCCACCTGGGAGAACTCCGGCGGCCTCTGTGTCGGCTGTTTCGGCGACGGCACGCTGACTATCACTAACGGCGGCGCGGTTACCAACAATACTATCGGCTCCATCGGCGACGACGTAGGCTCTACCGGCACGGTCACGGTATCTGGCGCGGGCTCGACGTGGACGAACAATGACCTATATGTCGGCAATTTCGGCGACGGCACGCTTACCATCACCAACGGCGGCGCGGTTATCAGTGACAGCGGCGTCATAGGTCGATCCACTGGCTCTACCAGCGCGGCCACGGTAACTGGCGCGGGCTCAACCTGGACGAATAGCGGCGCCAGCTTCATTGTCGGCGCTGAAGGCTACGGCGAACTAACCATCGCCAATGGCGGCGAAGTCCTGGCGCCTATGGGCACAGAGATTGGCGCCAACGGCCCTGCCGGTGAAGGCGTAATCAACATCGGCGCGGCAGCGGGCACGGCAGCGACAGCGCCGGGAACCCTGAATACCCCAACCGTTGATCTTGGCGATCAGGCCACGCTGGTATTCAACCATACCAATACAGCCTATGAGTTCGACCCGCAAATCACCGACATCGCTGGCACAGGCGCGGTAAATCAAGTCGCGGGTACGACCATCCTCACCGCCGACAGTACCTACACCAGCCTAACCACAGTCAGCGGCGGCACCCTGCAAATCGGTAACGGCGGCCTCACCGGCAGCATAGCCAGCGATATGGTGAACAACGCCAACGTGGTCTTCAACCGCTCCAACAACCTGACCTACGCTGGCGACATCTCCGGCACAGGCACCCTCACCCAGAGCGGCGCGGGCACGCTTACCTTGAGCGGAACCAACACCTACACCGGTCTAACCACGGTACGGGATGGAACCCTTGCTATCGGCGCGGGCTCAGGCATCTCGCCCAGTCTGGCGCTGTACGGCGGTGCGACCTTTGACAGCGGCGGCAATAACGTTCCCCTCAACCGCCTGGATGTGATTGCCGCCTCCGGCGGGACAGTCTACGGTACCGCCTTCTACGTGGGCGACCTCACCATGGGCGCGGGTAACGTGATGAATTTCTACCTGCCCCAAAGCGTTGCGAATGGAGATGTCATCCTTGATGTAGATGGCGACGCCACCATCACCGGCTCGACGGTCAATGTAGGAGTATCCGGCGGCGCGCCGGTTCTAAACCCCGGCAACGCCATCGTGCTGATTGACGCGGACTCAATGACCGGCAGCCCGACCAATACCACCACCAACGGCTCGACCCTGATAGGTCAGCATGGCGTAACTCTCCTCTACAGCTTCAACCTGGAGACAAACCCCACCCAACTGTTGGCGGTAGTGCCGAACCCACCGGTTATCCCGCCGGTGATAATCCCGCCGGTCTGCCCTCCGGATTGTCCGCCTGATCCCGATCCCGATCCCGATCCCGATCCCGATCCCGATCCCGACCCCGACCCCGACCCCGACCCCGACCCCGACCCCGACCCCGACCCCGATCCTGATCCTGATCCTGATCCTGATCCCGATCCCGATCCTGATCCTGATCCTGATCCTGATCCTGATCCTGATCCCGGCCCTGACCCCAGAGACCCAGACCCTCGGTCTCCGGTTACGGTCAATTCCCAGACCATAGTATTTGCGGAAGCGAACCTTGCTCCGACCATCCTCGTCAATCGCGGCGGCAATCTGGTGGCCTGGCAGGGGATCAACGAAGCAGGTCGCGTCGCTCGTGAGCAACATGGCGGTAAAGCTCTCTTCGGAGTCGTATCCGGCGCCGATGTCAAACACAAGACCGGCTCGCATGTGGACATGAATAGCATCAACCTCATCGTAGGCGCTACCGCGGCCAATAGAATGGACGCTGGAGAACTGGACGTTGGCGCGTTCATCGAATACGGCAACGGTCACTACGACACCCATAACAGCTTCGCCAATGCCGCCTCGGTCAAGGGCGACGGCAGAACCCGTCATTGGGGTGGCGGTATTCTCGGACGCTTTGACTTCAACGCTCAGGACGCGGGGAATTTCTATGTTGAAGGTAGCGCAAGAGCAGGCCGGGTCAGGAATCATTACAAATCCGGCCTCATGGACACCCTTGGACGCTATGCCAACTTCAAGAGTTCCGCCGGTTACGCCAGTATGCACCTTGGCGGCGGCTATCGCTTCAACATAACCGAGACCTCCAACCTGAACCTGTATGGGCAGTATTTCTACACCAGAGTTGGCGGAGACAATGTACGCCTCTCCACCGGCGATCCGGTGAAATTCAAGGCGGTCGACTCCAACCGGGTTCGTCTGGGCGGTCGCTATGAATGGACGCTGGATAACGTAACGCCATTCGCCGGCGTAGCCTTCGAACGCGAGTTCAGCGGCAAAGCCAGGGCAAGCACGAACGGTTACGAAATTGACCGTCCGAGCCTGAAAGGCAGCGTCGGCATCGTCGAAGGCGGCCTCATCATGAAGCCTGACCCCACTCATCCTCTTTCAGTGAATGTCGGCCTGCAAGGCTACTTCGGCAAACAGAAAGGCGTAGGCGGTAACGTCAAGGTGAAATACGAGTTCTGATCAGGGATCAGGGATCAGAGTACAGGGATCAGAATACAGGGATCAGGAACACCACCTGATCCCTGACCCCTGATTCCTGTCCACTGTCCCCCCCACGACAAAACGGCAGGCCAGGGCCTGCCGTTTTTTTGTCAGCCACAGGAGGATTCCATTTTTACCCCAACCTGCCGGGCTTGCGGACGGCAGGTCTTGCGGACGGCAATTGTTTTTCCCCTCTCCCATTTATGGGAGAGGGCGCCCCGAAGGGGCGGGAGAGGGTTCGTAGAGAGGGGCTTTTGTAGATGGAAAAATCTCTGTAACGCCCGGAAAAATATGGGCTTTTTACCCTCTCCCTCATTCCCTCTCCCGCAAGCGGGAGAGGGACGTCCACGTCCTGGAGTCCGGCAGGTTGTGGTGAGCGGAACGCGAACCCCAGCATCTTTGCTGCCGTCGGAGTTCGCTATTGCCGTCTGCAAGACATCGCCCCAACCCGCGCATGACGCTATCTCTATTTGGAAGAGTTGCTATCAACGGTTTTAAAAAAAGAAGCTACGACACCTGCGTGTGCGATTGCCCTGAACAAGAACGGCAAGCTAAAACTAATATCTTCCATTACCGCTATAATTAACGATTTTTCCAGGTAACCATGCGCTACTTTCGCGGCTTCCACGCCCCTGCCGGTCAGCCTTGTGTGCTGACCATCGGCAATTTCGATGGTCTGCACCTCGGACATCAGGCGCTCTTGAGCCTGCTCGCCGATAGGGCGAGCCTGCAAGGGTTGCCCGCGTCGGTGCTGACCTTCGAGCCGCATCCGCGTGAGTTTTTCTCTCCGCTCGACGCACCCGCGCGCCTGACTTCCCTGCGCGAAAAGCTGCTGCTGCTCGGCGACAATGGCGTCGATCATGCGCATGTGCAGCCGTTCAACGAGCGTTTCGCCCGTTTGAGCGCCGAAGAATTCATTCAGGCCGTGCTGGTGGAGGGACTGAAGGTGCGCCACCTGCTCATCGGTGACGATTTTCGTTTCGGCAAGCAACGCTTGGGGCATTTCAGCCTGTTGCAGGCGGCCGGACAGGCGCACGGCTTCGAGGTGGAGGCCATGCCCACCTTGTCCGTCGCGGGCAAACGAGCATCGAGTTCCGCTGTGCGCAAGGCGCTGGAGGCGGGCGAGCTCGACTACGCGGCGCGCATGCTCGGACGATCCTATAGCATCGCCGGACAGGTTGCTCACGGCGACCAACTCGGGCGACAAATCGGCTTCCCAACGCTCAACATCGCGCTCCGGCAGCGACGCCCCGCTCTCTCCGGCGTGTTTACGGTAGAAGTCGAAGGACTAGACGCCCCGCGCATCCAGGGTGTAGCCAATGTCGGTATTCGCCCTACCGTGGACAATACTCCGCAACCCCGGCTGGAAGTCCATCTGCTCGACTGGTCGGGCGAATGCTACGGCGCGCACCTGCGAATCCATTTTTTTCACAAACTGCGCGATGAACTCCGCTTCCCGTCGCTCGACGCGCTCAAAGCGCAAATCGGGCTGGACACACAAGCGGCGCGCGCCTGGTTCTCCCAAAAAGCATTATCCGGCCAAAACACACCATGACGACCGATTATCGAAAAACGCTCAACCTGCCCGATACGCCCTTCCCGATGCGCGGCGACCTCCCGAAACGCGAACCGGGCTGGGTTGCCAAATGGCAACCCCTCTACCCAAAAATCCGCGCAGTCTGCGCAGGCCGTCCCCGCTTCATCCTGCACGACGGCCCGCCCTACGCCAACGGTAGCCTGCATCTCGGGCACGCGCTGAACAAGATTCTGAAAGATGTCATCGTTCGCGCCAAAACATTATCCGGGTTCGACGCGCCCTATGTACCCGGCTGGGATTGCCACGGGCTGCCCATCGAACACAAGATAGAAACCACCCACGGCAAGCGCCTGCCCCCCGGCAAGGTGCGCGAGTTGTGCCGCGCCTACGCCGCCGAACAACTGGAAGGCCAAAAGGCCGATTTCATCCGCCTCGGCGTGCTCGGCGACTGGGGCAACCCCTATCTGACGATGGACTTCGCCAACGAGGCGGGCGAGATTCGTGCGCTCGCTGAAATGGTGAAGCGCGGCTACGTCTTCAAGGGATTGAAGCCGGTGAACTGGTGCTTCGACTGCGGTTCTGCGCTCGCCGAAGCCGAAGTGGAATACGCCGACAAATCCTCGCCCGCTATCGACGTGGCGTTCCCCGTGAGCGAGGATCACGCAGCCCGACTCGCAGCGGCATTCGGCCTCGCAAGCCTGGGAAAGCTCGCCGCCGCCGTCATTTGGACGACCACCCCCTGGACAATTCCCGCCAATCAGGCGCTCAACGTCCACCCCGAACTCGATTACGCGCTGGTGGACGTGGGCGAACGGTTGCTCGTGCTGGCTCAAGAACTGACTGAGTCGGCCCTTGCGCGCTACAAGCTCAACGGCACGGTTGTCGCCACCGCCAAGGGCGCGGCGCTCGATAAAATCGCGTTCCGTCACCCGTTCTACGATCGCGCGTCCCCGGTATTTCTTGCTAACTACGTTGGGGTCGATACCGGAACAGGCATCGTGCACTCGGCCCCGGCGCACGGGGTGGACGACTTCAATTCGTGGCTCGCCTACGGACGCGGCAACGATGAAATCCTCTCCACCGTTCAGGGCGACGGCCATTTTGCCGCCGATCTGCCGTTTTTCGGCGGCATGAACATCTGGAAAGCCAACCCGGCCATCGTCGAAAAACTCACCGAAGTGGGCGCGCTGCTCTCGCATGAAAAAATCAATCACAGCTACATGCACTGCTGGCGACACAAAACCCCGCTCGTCTACCGCGCCACCACGCAATGGTTCGTGGGCATGGATCGCCAGGTGGCGGACGGCTCCACCCTGCGCGAACGGGCGCTCAAAGGCGTGGAGGAAACCCGCTTTTTCCCCGCCTGGGGACAAGCCCGCCTACACGCAATGATTGCGGGCCGCCCGGACTGGTGCATCTCACGCCAACGCACCTGGGGCGTGCCGATTCCTTTCTTTCTCCACAAAGAAACCGGCGAGTGGCATCCGCGCACCGTCGAATTGATGGAAGAAGTCGCCCGCCGAGTCGAAAAGGAAGGCATCGAAGCCTGGTTCGCGCTGGAAGCCACTGAGTTGCTCGGAGCGGAAGCCGCCGATTACGAAAAAATCACCGACACGCTCGATGTCTGGTTCGACTCGGGCACCACGCATCGCCATGTGCTGCGCGGTTCGCACCCGAACGCCCACGCCGAAGGCCCCACCGCTGATCTTTATCTCGAAGGCTCCGACCAGCATCGCGGCTGGTTCCACTCCTCGCTCCTCACGGGCGCGGCCATCGACGGTCACCCGCCCTACCGCGCGCTGCTCACCCACGGCTTCACCGTCGACGGGCAAGGCCGCAAGATGAGCAAGTCGCTTGGAAACGTCATCCTGCCGCAAGAAGTCTCCGACAAGTACGGGGCGGAAATTCTGCGCCTGTGGGTCGCCTCCACCGACTATTCCGGCGAACTCGCCCTGTCGGACGAAATCCTGAAACGCACCATCGAAGCCTATCGCCGCATCCGCAACACCGTGCGGTTCCTGCTCGCCAACACGGCGGATTTCGATGCGGCCAAAGAGATGCTGCCCGTCAATGAGTGGCTGGAAATCGACCGCTACGCGCTCATCCTGACCCGCAACCTACAAACGGAGGCACTGGCCGACTACGAACGCTTCGAGTTCCACCGCATCACTCAAGCACTGCAAACGTTCTGTTCCGAAGACCTGGGGGCGTTTTACCTCAACATCCTGAAGGATCGCCTCTACACGACGGCGGAAAAATCCCACGCTCGCCGCTCCGCGCAAAGCGCGCTCTGGCATATCACCCAGACCCTCACCCGGCTGATGGCCCCGATTCTCGCCTTCACCGCCGAAGAAATCTGGCAGACCCTCACCCGCGACGCGGAAGATTCGGTGATGTTCCAGACGTGGCATACCCTGCCCGATGTGCCCGACGAAGCGGCGCTCACCGCGCGCTGGGCGCACATCACCGCCGTGCGGGCCAACGTGCTCAAGGCGCTGGAAGAGCTGCGCATCGCGGGCCGGATCGGCGCGGACTTGCAAGCCGCCGTCACGGTCACCGCCGAGGGTGAGCTTTTCGATGCGCTGGCCGCGCTGGGAGATGATCTCAAATTCGTTTTCATCACCTCTGCCGCCACGCTCGAACGAGGCCCCTCCGACATCCAGGTCGCCCCCACCCCAGGCAAGAAATGCGAACGCTGCTGGCATGTGCGCGAAGATGTCGGGCAAAACGCCGAACACCCCACGCTTTGCGGGCGCTGTCTCAGTAACTTGTTTGGTGGAGGGGAAACCCGGCAGTACGCCTGAAAAACGCCTGCCATCCCAAGGTTTGCATGTAGGTTTTTATTTCGGTTATGGCAGGGAGGAAAATGGTGGCGGGGAATGCTGCCGATTTTCAATCTGTCCGGTTTTGCAGGGTTTCAAGCGCGGCCTTGGCGCGCTTATCTCCACGTTCTGCTGCCTTTGAGTACCACTTTACGGCCTCCGCATAATCCTGCGCGACGCCCCGACCATTGTAGTACATCAAGCCAAGGTCATATTGGGCAAGCGAAAATCCCTGCTCCGCAGCCAGCAAGTACCATCTTGCCGCTTCAGCAAAATCCTGCGCGACACCTTGACCGTTGTCGTATATCACGCCAAGGCGATATTGTGCCCCCATATCTCCCTGCTCCGCAGCCTTCAAGTACCACTTTGCAGCTTCCGCATAATCCTGAGAGATGTCCTTTGCGCCATACTCATAAAGTCCTGCAAGCCAAAGTTGGCTAGCTCTATCCCCCTGTTCTGCAGCCTTTTGATACCACTTTACTGCTTCCGCGCTATCCTGGGCAACTCCTTGACCTCTGTAGTACATCATGCCAAGGTTGTATTGAGATCCTACATGCCCCTGTTTCGCCGCCAGCAAGTACCATCTTGCCGCTTCCGCAAAATCATGTGTGGTACCATACCACCCGTATTTATACATATGGCCAATGGTAGTTTGGGATTTTGCCGCATATTCCGCATCAGACACATCTCCCTGCTCCGCCGCTTTGCGGAACCAATTTGCGCCTTCCGTGTGATTCTGCGCAACACCCTGACCTCGAAAGTACATTAGGCCAATAGCATATTGGGCTTTCGTATAAATAACCGGGTCTGTAATTTAAACTGTGTCATCCGTTAATTTAGGCGTGAGCCGAGGAGGATGACATGAAACTAAGCGTGGAACAATTGGATCAATTGCTTGGGGATTGCAAGACCCCCAGGAATGTGGATAGC
>WRKX01000028.1 GCA_009777925.1 Betaproteobacteria bacterium
TGGAACACTCCAAAAAGACAGAAAACTACACAAATCAATCCCCTGTGAACAGCCCCCCTCGTAACCCATTTATCGTAAACGAGTACTTCCAAGAGTCAACAACAATGGCATTCATGCGATTGCCCTGGAGACAATCCCAACACGTAACAATTATTGTAGGGGCGCGATAAATCGCGCCTAAAATTACCGTCTGCAAGACCGTTTTTTTATTCTTCCAGCGCCTTCAACGCCTGAAACAGGGCGCGGAAATGGCGCGGTGGTTTGGCTGCGGCAAGTTCTTTCAGGGCGGCGCGGCGAAGCTGGCGCAGGTGGGTGAGATCAGCGGCGGGATAAGATTCCGCGATGTGGGCAAGCGCCCCGGCTTCATCGTCCAGGAGGCGCTGGCGCAGGTTTTCCAGGCGATGCAGATGGGCAATCTCGGCGGCGGATTCGCCCCGCGCGTCCAGGAGCAGAGCGGAAATGGCGTCGGCGTCTTCGTCGCGCATAAGGCGACCGATATATTGCATCTGGCGGCGACGGGCGGAATGATGGCTAATGCGCTGGTATTCCCGTATGGCGTCCCTAAGTTTTTCGGGCAGCGCCATGCGCTTGAGTTGTTCCGGGGGAAGGCGGGTGAGAGCTTCGCCCAAGGCTTGCAGTTCGAGCATTGCGGCTTTGACGCGGGTTTTTGAAGGGCGTTCCGGCAATTCCGGCGCTTCTGGATAAAAATTGTTCTGGGGCATGGCGTCTCAAGGCGCTGTGGCGGGAAGAGACTGTTATGATAGCCATTATCCTGATTTTTCCGGCTTGTTGACGCCGGTTTTTTTATGACTGAACAAGGTTTTTTGCTGGATTGCGCCACGCTGCAACAACTGGCGGAAGATGCGCTTGTCCATGCCCGCAAACAGGGCGCGACGGCTGCGGAAGTAAACGCGCATGAGGGATTCGGCCTGTCGGTAACGGCGCGGCAGCGAGTCGTGGAGAGCATTGAATACAACCGGGGCAAGGATTTGGGTGTGAGCGTTTATCTGGGACAACGCACAGGACACGCGAGCACTTCCGATTTTTCGCGCCGCGCCTTGCGGGAAACAGTGGAATCGGCGCTTGCCATTGCCCGCTTCACTGCGGCGGACAATTGCGCCGGGCTGCCGGAAGAAACCTTGCTGGCCAGGGAATCCCCCGATCTTGCTTTGCATCACCCATGGCGTCTGGCAACGGAAGAAGCCATTGCTCTTGCGCTGCGCTGTGAAAATGCCGCGCTTGGTCTGGATTCGAGAATCAGCAATTCCGAGGGCGCAAGCGTTTCCACCCACGAGGCGCAATTCGTCGCTGCCAATTCGCTGGGTTTCATGGGCTGCTATCCGGTCTCCCGGCACTCGCTTTCCTGTTCAGTCATTGCGGAACAGGACGCGGCCATGCAGCGTGATTACTGGTATGAAAGCAACCGCAATGCCGGAATGTTGCTCGCGCCGGAATCCATAGGCGAGACGGCGGCAAGACGTGCGGTATCAAGGCTGGGCGCGAAAAAAATCCAGACGGGCGTCTTTCCGGTGCTATTTGAAGCGCCGATAGCCGCGAGTCTTCTGGGACATTTTACGCAGGCGGTTTCCGGTGGCGCGTTATACCGCAAGGCCAGCTTTCTCCTCGACTGCTTGGGACAGAGCGTCTTCCCTGCCTTTTTCAATGTGCGCGAGCGTCCTCATTTGCCCGGAGGGCTGGCAAGCGCGCCATTCGACCGGGAAGGCGTGATGACTTATGACCGGGATGTCGTCCGAGACGGCGTTCTGCAAGGCTATTTTCTTAACGTTTATTCCGGGCGCAAGCTGGGCTTGCCAACCACCGCCAATGCCGGGGGCTGCCATAATCTCCTGCTTACCTCTGGGGAACACGACTTGTCCGGCCTGATGCGCTTGATGGGGCGCGGACTTCTGGTCACGGAATTGCTGGGTTATGGCGTCAACATCGTGACCGGCGACTATTCACGTGGCGCGACCGGTTTCTGGATAGAGAACGGAGAAATCGCGCATCCGGTGGAAGAAATCACCATTGCGGGCAGTCTCGCGGCGATGTTTCGCAATATCGTAGCCATCGGTAATGATGTCTGGATCAGTGGCGCGAAGCAAACCGGCTCCATTTTGCTTGAGGGGATGACCGTAGCGGCGTGAAAATTGCGATTCAGGGGAAACTCAATATGCGCCTTCAGGCTTGATTCAGAAGGGATTTTTTACGATTAGTAAAAAATTCCAACATTTTGTTTGACGTGGGGCGACAAAAGCCGTAAATTGCGGGAAATCTTCACTTTGCAGAACGACGGCGTAACTTCAAGTCATTATGCTTAATGTAATCAAATGGCAGTTCGTCGCGGCGCTGGTGGCAATATGTATCGGTGCGTTGATGGCAGGTGTAGAGGGCGCGCTTTCAGCGGCTTTGGCGGCTTTTGCCACCATTACGCCCTCCTGCTGGTTCGCGGTGCGGTTGACGATGCTGGCGCGGCAAGGGAAGGTTTCGCCGATCACGTTTTTGCTTGGCGAGTTTATCAAGGTCGCGGCGACTATTGCGTTGCTGGTAGTCGTTACCAGACTTTGGTCAGGTATTCACTGGCCCGCCTTGTTGTTGGCGGTGATAATAGTTCTACAAGCGAGTTTTTTGGCTTTTTTGAAGAAGAACTGACATGGAAGAAGCTGTCACAACGCATGGCCCTAACGCCAGCGAGTACATCATTCACCACCTGACGCATTTCAATAATCTTGGTGAAGCGCAGAAGTCGGTTTTTGACCTGTCGGTCATTAACTTCGATACCTTGTTTTTCTCCCTGTTTCTGGGATTGTTAACCGTTTTCCTGCTGGCGCGCGCGGCGCGAAACGCAACTTCCGGCGTGCCTGGACGGTATCAGGCGGCGGTCGAAATTCTTGTGGAAATGGTTGCCGACCAAGCCAAAGGCATTGTGCATAGCGAACAATCGCGCCGTTTTGTCGCGCCGCTGGCGTTGACCGTGTTTGTCTGGATTTTCCTGATGAACGCGATGGATTTGCTTCCGGTTGATTTGCTGCCCATGCTTTGGCAGGGCGCTTACAGTGTGGCAGGCGCTGACCCGCATCACGCGTACCTGCGCGTTTTACCGACTGCCGACTTGAATGGCACCATGGGTCTTTCCATCAGCGTGCTGCTCCTTTGTCTTTGGTACAACATCAAAATCAAGGGGTTTGGCGGCTGGGTGCACGAACTTTTTTCCGCGCCTTTTGGTGCCCACTGGGCGCTGGCGCCGTTCAATTTCGCCATGCAGATCATTGAATTTACCGCCAAAACCGTTTCGCACGGGATGCGGTTATTCGGCAACATGTACGCCGGCGAACTGATTTTTATGCTGATTGCCCTGATGGGCGGCGCGTGGGCGCTATCTGCTTCGGGCATCCTGCTTGCCATCGGTCACCTCATCTCCGGTACTGCATGGGCTATCTTTCACATTTTGATTATCACCCTGCAGGCTTTTGTGTTCATGATGCTAACCCTGGTTTATATAGGACAAGCGCATGAAAGCCACTGATTAAGGTTTCCCCCACCTTTGTTTTTTTCTCTAAGGAGTCAATCATGGAAGTCATTAGTTATGTCGCGTTGGCCGCTGGCTTTATCATCGGTCTGGGCGCTGTCGGCGCGTGTATCGGCATTGCCCTGATGGGAGGCAAGTTCATCGAAGCCTCTGCGCGTCAGCCGGAGCTGATGAACGTGTTGCAGGTCAAGATGTTTGTCCTGGTGGGTCTGATTGACGCGGCCTTCATCATCGGGACGGGCGTGGCATTGTGGTTCGCTACCGCCAATCCTTTCCTGGGTCAGATCGCCAATCTCCCCTAATAATTTGAGGCCGTTGTTTTTTTGAAAAAGGGGCAACACCGTGAATCTGAACGCAACATTGATCGCGCAGATGGGCGTGTTCTTCATTTTGGCGTGGTTTTCGATGCGGTTTGTCTGGCCACCCATTGTGAAGGCGCTCGACGAACGCGCGAAAAAGATCGCGGACGGTCTGGCTGCCGCCGAGCGTGGCAAGCACGATCTCGAACTGGCAACCAAACGTTCCGTTGATGCCTTGCGCGAAGGCAAGGAAAAATACGCCGAACTGGTTACTCAGGCCGAGAAACAGGCTGCCCAGATTATCGAAGAAGCCAAGGCGCAAGCCAAGACTGAGGCAGACCGCATCATTGCGGGCGGTCGTGCCGCCGCTAAACAGGAGATAACGCAGGCGAAGGAAATTCTGCGCGATCATCTGGCGGTTCTGGCGGTTGCAGGCGCGGAAAGAATCCTGCGCCGTGAAATAGACGCCAAGGCACATGCCCAGTTGCTTGCCGCTATCCAGCAGGAACTGTAAATCATGGCTGAATCTGTCACCGTCGCCCGTCCTTATGCGGAAGCAGCATTCCGCGCCGCAAAGGAGGCGGGAACACTGGACGCCTGGGACGCGAATCTTCAATGCCTGGCATTGGCTGTAGAGAATCGGGAGGTTGCCGCAGTCATTGGCAACCCTGCCGTTACCGCCAGCCAGCTTGTGGATTTTTTCCTCGGTTTGGTCAAACAGGAAAGCGGCGACCCGGCTTTCTGCAATTTCGTCAAAATGCTGGCGGAAAACGAGCGTCTGTCCGTCCTGCCTGAAATTGCCAGGCTGTTTGCAGCGGAAAAAGCGGCGGAAGAGGGTATCAAGGACGCGGTGGTGGCAAGCGCCTTTCCGCTGTCCGAAGGTGATCTGAAAACCCTGTTGCCGCAACTGGAGGCGCATTTCAAAACGAAACTCGCGCCGGTCGTAAATGTGAATGCCGACCTGATCGGCGGCGTTCGAGTGACAGTTGGCGATCAGGTGCTGGATGCGTCCGTGCGCGGCAAGCTCGACGCCATGGCCATCGCGTTAAGGAACTAGGAGACTTACATGCAGTTGAATCCGTCCGAGATCAGCGAGCTGATCAAAAGCAAGATTCAGAACCTCTCTGTGGGCGCTGAAACCCGCACCCAGGGAACCATCGTATCCGTGACCGACGGTATCTGCCGTATTCATGGCCTACAGGATGTCATGCAGGGGGAGATGCTGGAGTTTCCCGGCAATACCTTCGGCATGGCGCTGAACCTGGAGCGCGATTCTGTCGGCGCGGTCGTGCTTGGCGAATATGGACACGTTTCCGAAGGCGACACAGTAAAATGCACGGGGCGCATTCTGGAAGTGCCGGTAGGCCCCGAGCTTCTGGGGCGCGTGGTGAATTCGCTGGGTCAGCCTATAGATGGCAAGGGGCCGTTGAACAACAAGCTCACCGATAAGATTGAAAAGGTAGCGCCGGGCGTTCTCTGGCGTAAATCAGTGTCGCAACCGGTACAAACCGGCCTGAAATCCATTGACTCGATGGTGCCTGTCGGGCGCGGTCAGCGTGAGCTTATCATTGGTGACCGGCAGACCGGCAAAACCGCGGTTGCGATTGATACCATCATCAACCAGAAGAGCACGGGCGTGAAGTGTATTTACGTGGCGGTAGGGCAGAAGGCTTCCACCATCGCCAATGTTGTGCGCAAGCTCGAAGAACATGATGCGCTGGATTACACCATCATTGTTGCCGCCTCTGCTTCTGAAACGGCAGCCCTTCAGTACATCGCGCCCTATTCGGGCTGTACGATGGGCGAGTATTTCCGCGACCGAGGCGAAGATGCGCTCATCATCTATGATGACCTTACCAAGCAAGCCTGGGCGTATCGCCAGGTTTCCCTGTTGCTACGTCGTCCGCCGGGACGTGAAGCCTATCCGGGCGACGTGTTCTATCTCCATTCCCGTTTGCTGGAGCGCGCCGCGCGTGTTTCCGAGGAATGGGTAGAGCGGTTTACCAACGGAGAAGTCAAAGGCAAGACCGGCTCGCTTACGGCGCTGCCGGTTATCGAAACCCAGGCGGGCGACGTATCCGCTTTCGTGCCGACCAACGTCATTTCGATCACGGACGGGCAGATCTTTCTGGAAACCGACCTTTTCAACGCGGGCATCCGTCCGGCCATCAATGCCGGGATTTCGGTATCCCGGGTTGGCGGGGCGGCGCAGACCAAGGTCATCAAAAAGCTCGGCGGCGGGGTGCGGTTGGCGCTGGCGCAGTATCGTGAGCTTGCCGCCTTCGCGCAGTTTGCTTCCGATCTGGATGAGGCGACCAGAAAACAGCTTGAGCATGGCCGGATGGTGACGGAACTCATGAAGCAGCCGCAATATGCGCCGATGAGTGTTTCCGAGATGGCCATTACGCTTTTCGCGGCAGAGAAAGGTTGCTACGAAGATGTGGATGTCAAGCGCGCGCTGGAATTCGAGAAGTCTTTGATGGCCTATCTGAAACAGAACGCGGCCGACCTGCTTGCCAAGATCGAAAGCACCAAAGAACTTGACGCTGACGGTGAGAAGGCGCTTTCTGCTGCCATCACCGCCTTCAAGGCATCCTGGGTCTAGCCAAGGGAGAAAACCCATGCCCAGCGGCAAGGAAATTCGCACCAAGATCAAGAGCGTGGAAAACACGCGCAAGATCACCAAAGCCATGGAGATGGTGGCTGCCTCCAAAATGCGCAAGGCGCAGGAACGGATGCGCGCCGCTCGTCCCTATGGGGAAAAAATACGGCGTGTGGCGGCTAATCTCTCCCATGCCCTGACCGATTATTCGCATCCGTTCCTCGTGCAGCGCGAAGTCAAAACCGTGGGCCTGGTTCTGGTAACTTCCGATAAGGGCTTGTGCGGTGGCCTGAACAGCAACCTCTTCAGGCAGGTGATTGCGCGAATGAAGGAGTGGGATAAGGCCGGTTTGAAGATCGTCGTTACCTGCATCGGCAACAAAGGTTTTGGTTTCATGCAGCGGGCGGGGGTCAATATTGCCTCGCATGTAGAAGGACTGGGCGATACGCCCCGTCTGGAAAGACTGATCGGGCCGGTCAAGATTCTGCTGGATAAATTTGTCGAGGGCGAGTTGGACGTTGTATATATCGCCAATAACCGCTTCGTCAACACGATGAAGCAGGAGCCTGTCGTAGAGCAATTGCTGCCGCTTTCCGGCGAAGATGTTGGTTCCAGCAAATTTGCCTGGGACTATATCTATGAGCCGGACGCCAAGACAATCATTGATGATCTTCTGGTGCGTTATGTCGAAGCGTTGATTTATCAGGCAGTTGCGGAAAACATGGCCTCCGAGCAGTCTGCGCGGATGGTTGCCATGAAGTCGGCTTCAGACAATGCCAAGAAAGTCATCGGCGACCTGAAACTGGTTTACAACAAAGCCCGCCAGGCTGCCATCACCAAGGAGCTGTCCGAGATCGTCGGCGGTGCGGCAGCGGTTTGAGATTTTTGATGAAACTGGGGATTTAACATGAGTCAAGGTTCTATCGTGCAATGTATCGGCGCTGTGGTGGACATCCAGTTCCCGCGTGACGCCATGCCCAAGGTTTACGACGCGCTGTTGCTGGATGACGCAGGCAGCGATGACGAGCGCGTTGAGAAAGGGCTGACCTTTGAGGTGCAGCAGCAGTTGGGCGATGGCATCGTCCGCACTATTGCGCTTGGTTCTTCAGACGGCTTGAAGCGCGGCATGAGCGTTTCCAACACAAACGCGCCCATTTCCGTACCGGTTGGACACGGCACGCTGGGGCGCATCATGGATGTGTTGGGGCGTCCCATTGACGAGGCAGGCCCGATCGAAAGCGATGAAAAACGCTCCATTCACGCGGTCGCGCCCAGGTTTGATGAGCTTTCTCCTTCGGTTGAGCTTCTGGAGACCGGCATCAAGGTTATTGACCTTATCTGTCCGTTTGCCAAGGGCGGCAAGGTTGGCCTGTTCGGTGGCGCTGGTGTTGGCAAGACCGTCAACATGATGGAACTCATCAACAACATCGCCAAGCAGCACTCCGGTCTCTCCGTCTTTGCGGGCGTGGGCGAGCGTACCCGTGAAGGGAACGATTTCTATCACGAAATGAAAGACTCGAACGTTCTGGACAAGGTCTCAATGGTTTTCGGCCAGATGAACGAGCCACCGGGCAACCGTCTGCGCGTGGCGCTTACCGGCCTTACAATGGCCGAGCGTTTCCGTGATGAAGGGCGCGACATCCTGTTCTTCGTCGACAACATCTACCGTTACACTCTGGCGGGGGTGGAAGTGTCCGCCCTGCTGGGTCGGATGCCGTCCGCTGTTGGCTACCAGCCGACGCTGGCGGAAGAGATGGGGCGATTGCAGGAGCGTATCACCTCTACCAAGATTGGTTCAATCACCTCCATTCAGGCTGTATACGTTCCCGCAGACGACTTGACTGACCCTTCGCCTGCTACCACGTTCCTGCACCTTGATTCTACCGTCGTGTTGTCGCGTGATATTGCCTCGCTTGGTATTTATCCCGCGGTGGATCCGCTGGATTCCACCAGCCGCCAGCTTGATCCGCTGGTCGTTGGCGAGGAGCACTATCGGGTGACGCGCGCGGTGCAGATGACCTTGCAGCGTTACAAGGAGTTGCGCGACATTATCGCCATTCTTGGCATGGACGAGCTTTCGCCAGAGGATAAGTTGGCTGTCGCTCGCGCGCGTAAGATTCAGCGTTTTCTTTCGCAGCCTTTCCATGTTGCCGAAGTATTTACCGGTTCTCCCGGTAAATACGTGCCGCTTAAGGAAACCATCAGCGGCTTCAAGGGCATTGTCGAGGGCGAGTATGACCATCTGCCCGAACAGGCTTTCTATATGGTCGGCTCTATCGAGGAAGCTCTTGAAAAAGCCAAGACTCTGTAATAACGCAATGCAAACGAGGAGGCTGACATGGTCATGACCGTCCGTGTAGATATAGTGAGCGCCGAAAACGAAATTTTCTCCGGTCATGTGGAGCTTGCGGTTTTTCCGGGCGAGTCGGGGGAATTGGGCATCCTGCCCCGGCATACGCCTCTTTTGACCCGGGTTAAGGCGGGTACTGTGCGCCTCAAGATTCCAGATGAAAACCGCTTCGAGTTGATTTATGTCTCTGGCGGCATGTTGGAGGTGCAGCCGCATTTGGTAACGGTGCTGGCGGATACTGCTGTTCGCGCGGCTGATCTGGACGAAGCCAAGGCGTTGGAAGCCAAGCGTCGTGCCGAAGACGCGCTGGCCAAACATGCCAGCGAAATGGACCTTGCCACTGCCGAAGCCGAACTGGTGCAAGCCATTGCGCAGTTGCAGGCGATCAACAAGATGAGAAATGTGGTTGTGCACTGAGCGGCTGCTCATTTTTTGATCTGAAGGCAGCCTGCGGGCTGCCTTTTTATGCCGATTTGGCATCAGCAAGCGGCGGCAATATTCCGATTTTCAGGGCGGGAAAATGGCTTCGTTTGCCATCCGATCTTTTCTTGCTCTGACCCGTGGGATTTTGCCCATATCCCAGTTTTCCAGCGCCCATTCCCATACGGTGCGGACATTGGCGCGGGCAAGGGCAATTGGGGGACACTGCCCCAAAAACTGAAGGGCAAAGGTTAAATCGGCGGCGGCATGGCTGGCTTCAAGCGGGGCGGCATGGGTCTGTTTGGAGAGTTTTTCACCCGCCTGATTCGTGACAACCGGTAGATGGGCATAGGTCGGCGTGGTGTAAGCCAGGGCTGTTTGCAGGTAAATCTGGCGGGCTGTAGAGTCTATGAGATCAGCGCCGCGCGCGATATGACTAATGTCCTGCCAGGCGTCGTCAACCACGACGGTAAGTTGGTAGGTAAATAACCCTTCGGTACGCCAGAGAGGGAAATCGCCGACTTCGTGGGCGAGGTTTTGGCTTATTTCGCCTTGAATGCTGTCGGTAAAGCAAATTGTTGTCGGCTTATCTATTCGCATTCGCCAGACGCGCGCGCTTTGTCCAGGAGGCAATCCTGCGTGGCAGAAGCCGGGGTAAACAAGGCCACCGTCAATGGCCACAGGCGGATTATGCGCGGCAATTTTTTTGCGCGAGCAGGCGCAAGGGTAGAGTCTGCCTGCGCCTTTCAGGCGCTCCAGCGCGGCGTGATAGGCGTCGAGTCGTTGGCTTTGTCGGATAACTTCGCCATCCCAGGCGAAGCCGTATGTTTCCAGGGCGCGGAGAATGGCGGTTTCCGCGCCGGGGCGATTGCGGGGAAAATCAGCGTCTTCCATGCGGACAAACCAGAGACCGCGCCGGATGCGGGCTTCCAGACAGGAAGCCAGCGCCGCGATGAGCGAACCAAAATGTAACGGCCCGCTTGGCGTGGGGGCAAAACGTCCACGGTAACGCGATAGCCCGCCGGGTTCTCCCATTGTGTCAGCGGTTGACCAGACGGCGTTTCAGAGTTGGGCGTTGCCCGACCTTGATCTTGATTTCTTCCGTACCGCTACTGCGCTTGAGGCGGAAAAAGGTTTCCTCGCCTGGCTTGATTTTGGCGATGGCGTCGAGCATCTGGTGGGTGTCCTGAATAGTTGTGCCATTGACGGCAAGCAGAATGTCGCCGGGGCGAATGCCCGCTATTTCGGCGGGGCCGCCGCGCACGACGCCGGCGATTAACGCGCCGTCCGTGCTGGAGAGGCCGAACGATTCCGCCAGTTCAGTGGTAAGTTCCTGCGCTTCGACGCCAATCCAGCCGCGAATGACCTGTCCTTTTTCAATGATTTCCTCCATGATGGCTCTGGCGGAAGAAACAGGAATGGCAAAGCCGATGCCGAGCGAGCCGCCGGTGCGCGAGTAGATGGCAGTATTGATGCCGATCAGGTTGCCGTTGACATCAACCAGCGCGCCGCCGGAGTTGCCGGGATTGATTGCCGCGTCAGTCTGGATGAAATTTTCAAAGGTATTGATGCCAAGATGAGTGCGTCCCAGGGCGGAGACAATGCCCATGGTTACGGTTTGTCCGACGCCAAAGGGATTGCCGATAGCCAGCGCGAGGTCGCCTACGCCCACGGATTCCATGTGACCGAAAATGATGGTGGGCAACTTGTCGGCGTTGACATGCAGGACGGCCAGATCGGTTTCGGGGTCGGAGCCGACTACTCTGGCTTTTAATTTGCGTCCGTCCGAGAGGGCGACCTCGATTTGGTCGGCAGCTTCGATGACATGAAAATTGGTGAGGATATAACCCTGATCGCTGACGATGACGCCGGAGCCAAGGCCGGATTCCTGCCGGGGCATGTCGTCAAGGTTGTCGCCAAAAAAATGGCGAAAGACCGGATCGTCCAGAAAAGGATGGCGCTGGGCGCGGATTTCCTGACTGGTGAAAATATGCACTACGGCGGGCAAGGCTTTACCTACGGCTATGCGAAAGCCGTTAGTTATTTCCTCGTGCTGCTTTTCCTCTCCTGGTGTAGTTTCCCAAAAGGGGACGGTCTGGATGGAAGTACCTAGCCATTCCGGTCTTAAAGTCGTGACGACGAACAATGCAGCCATTGCTACCGTCACCGATTGTGCGAAAATCAGCCACAGTTTACGCATGGAAAATCTCATGGAACGTGATGAATTGGCGCGCTTGCTGGACAATCTCCTGGAAAGCGCAAAGTTTGAGGATTATTCACCAAATGGCCTGCAAGTGGAAGGGCGCGCCGAAATTCGGCGGGTGATAACCGGCGTGACCGCAAGCCAGGCGTTGCTTGACGAAGCTGTCCGGCGCAATGCGGATGCCGTGATTGTACATCATGGCCTTTTTTGGCGCGGCGACTCTTCTGTTGTGCTCGGCTATCGCAAGCGGCGGCTTGCGGCTTTACTGAAACACGACATAAATCTGTTTGCTTACCATTTGCCGCTGGACGCGCACCCGGATCTCGGCAACAACGCTCAGTGGGGCAGGGCGATGAATTGGCAAATCGAAGGTTCTTTCGGTCGTCAGTCTTTGGGGCTTTACGGGCGTTTGCCAACACCATGTTCGTTACGCTCGCTTTCCCTACGCCTGGAGGAAGTGTTGCTGCGCCCCCCGCTTGTAGTCGCGCCGGAAAATACGCGCAGGGAAGAGCGGTTGCTCTCACGTCTGGCATGGTGTTCCGGTGGGGCGCAAGATTATATTGAGGCTGCGGTGGCCTTGGGAGTGGACGCTTTTCTCTCCGGTGAAATTTCCGAACAGACGCCGCATGTGGCGCTGGAATCCGGCATGGCCTATCTGGCGTGCGGGCATCATGCCAGCGAGCGTTTCGGCCCGATGGCGCTGGCAAGCTGGCTGTCGGAACATGCCGATATTGCGTGTGAATTTGTGGATTATCCGAATCCTGCCGGATAATGACCTTCTTTGAGCCTGGTTTTTCCCTTTTTGCGGAAAGCTGGTTTGTCAAAGCATAGACACGGAAGTTCCTCTCGTCATGAAAACAATATCCGACGTTGACATAGCGCATCATACCCCCATGATGCAGCAGTATTTGAAGCTGAAGCGCCAGCACCCCGATACCTTGCTGTTGTACCGGATGGGTGATTTTTACGAGTTGTTTTATGGGGACGCGGAAAAGGCGGCGCGGCTTCTGGGGATTACCCTGACCACGCGCGGGCAGTCGGCGGGCCTGCCGATCAAGATGGCGGGCGTGCCCTATCACGCGCTCGACAATTACCTTGTCCGCCTTATCAAACTTGGTGAATCGGCGGTAATTTGCGAACAGACGGGCGACCCGGCAAACAGCAGAGGGCCGATGGAACGAACAGTCGCAAGGATTGTTACGCCGGGCACGTTGTCCGACGCGGGTCTGCTGGAGGAGCGGCGAGATTTCCTGCTGTTGGCAGTGGCGCGACAGAATCGCCGCATGGGCCTTGCCCGCCTCAATCTGGTCAGTGGCGAATTCGTGTTGACAGAAGTCATGGAAGAAGAACTCATGGCCTCGCTGGAGCGCATCCAGCCGGCGGAAATTCTGCTTTCTGAATCGCTGGACGCCGAATTGAGCGGCGGCGGAATTAGCGAGGCCACAGGCGCGCTCAAGGGTTTGAGCGTAGCGAAAACCCGCCGCCCGGACTGGCATTTTTCCGTTGAAAATGCGCGTCTCCTGCTGCGCGAACATTTCCATGTGCATTCGTTGGCAGCTTTTGGCGCGGATACGCTGACGCCTGCCATTGCCGCTGCCGGGGCGCTGCTGCAATACGCGAAAGATACCCAGGCAAGCGCGCTGCCGCATATTGAGTGTTTGCGCGTAGAGGAAGAAAGCCTTTACCTCGGTCTTGACCCGGCGACCCGGCGCAATCTGGAATTGACCGAAACCTTGCGCGGGCAAAGTTCGCCCACACTTTTTTCCCTTCTTGACTGCTGTGTGACCAGTATGGGCGGGCGGCTTTTGCGCCATAGCCTGCATCACCCCTTGCGCCTGCCGGATGTGCCGGTTGCCCGCCAGGGCGCGGTGACGGAATTGCTCGCTCATGATGCCCGATTAACCGTAATGCTGCGAAAAGTCTTGAAAGGCATTGCGGATGTAGAGCGCATTGCCGGGCGTATCGCGCTGAAAAATGCCCGGCCGCGTGATCTTGCCGCTCTGCGCGAAACCTTGACGGCGTTACCGGAAATTAGCGCAACGCTTGCCGACGTTACGTCCCCCCATCTTTCTGCTCTGGTAAGCGATTTATCTGTGTCGCCGGATGCGCTGGCGCTTCTCGAACGGGCTATTGCGGAGGAGCCTGCGGCGCTTTTGCGCGAGGGCGGCGTTATTGCGCCGGGGTTTGACGCTGAACTGGACGAATTACGCGCCATTAACGGCAATTGCGGCGCTTTTCTGCTGGAACTTGAAACCCGCGAACGGGCGCGTACCGGCATTCCCAATCTGAAGGTCGAATTCAACAAGGTGCATGGCTTTTATATTGAACTGACTATTGCCAATGCCAACAAGGCTCCTGCGGATTATCGTCGGCGCCAGACCATGAAAAATGCCGAACGCTATATCACGCCGGAATTAAAGGCGTTCGAGGACAAGGCGCTTTCCGCGCAGGAGCGGGCGTTGGCGCGAGAAAAGGCGTTATTTGAGGAAATGCTCACAACCTTGCAGGCATACCTGCCGCAGTTGCAGACGGTAGCCCGCTCCATTGCCGGGATTGACATGCTTGCCGCCTTTGCTGCCATTGCGCGGCAGCAGGGTTGGCGTTGCCCGGAATTCAGCAGTGAGTCCGGTATTTTGATTGAAGGCGGGCGGCATCCGGTCGTTGAAAACGAAATGATAGCCAATGGCGAGACCTTTATCGCCAATGGCATTCGTCTGGATGAGAAGCGGCGGGTGCTCATTGTCACCGGCCCTAATATGGGCGGAAAGTCCACGGTGATGCGCCAGACCGCGCTGATTGCCTTATTGGCGCATATCGGCAGTTTTGTGCCTGCCGAACGCGCTGTTTTAGGGCCTCTGGATCGGATTTTTACCCGTATCGGCGCTTCCGATGATCTTGCTTCCGGGCGTTCAACTTTCATGGTGGAAATGACCGAGGCAGCCGCTATTTTGCATCGGGCAACACCGCATAGTCTGGTGCTGATGGATGAAATCGGGCGAGGTACGTCTACCTTTGACGGGCTGGCGCTGGCTCTTGCCATTTGCCGTCATCTCCTTGAAAAAAATCGTTGTCTTACCCTGTTTGCGACCCATTATTTTGAGCTTACCCGGCTGGCGGAGGAATATCCCGCCCTTGCCAATGTGCATCTGGACGCGGTTGAGCATAACGACCGAATTGTATTTTTACATGCGGTTGAGGAAGGGCCTGCCAACCAGAGTTACGGCATTCAGGTTGCGGCGCTTGCCGGAATGCCTGCTTTTGTCGTGCGGAGCGCGAAAAAGGAATTGCGTGTTCTGGAAGACCAGGCGGCGCGTAATTTTCATCAACCTGATCTGTTTTCGTCGCTGCCAGCATCAATGCCAGAGCCGGAATCGCATCCGGCGCTGGATGCCCTTATAGCGTTGGAACCGGACGAATTAACGCCGCGCGAGGCGCTGGAAAAGCTGTATGCTCTCAAAAAAATGACGATGTAGATTTTTGTTTTGAGAGTCAATGAAAACCTTTCATCTCTTGCCCGCGTCTGAGCTTTGCCCATATATAGATCGTTTTTGGGGATGGGAAGGGGAGCCGAACGAGATGGTTCATCTGCCGCTGTTGCTTCCCGGCACAGGCGCGGAACTATATTTCCATTATGGAGAGCCGTTTCGTTATCAAATCGCCGGACATGATCCGGTTCAGGCGAAACCCGGTCACTTATTCTGCATTCGCAAGGTTCCAATCAGCCTGTTGCCAATGCGAAATGTCGGTTTTGTAGCCGTTCGCTTCAAGATCGGAGCCTTGCGCCGTTTTACAAATATTCCCGCAAAAGTGTTAGCGGATAGCCATTTCAGCTTCAGTGAGCTTTGGGGCGCGTCAGGCAATGCGCTGTTGCGGCATTTTTCCTATGCCAATGATAGGCAGGAGCGGCTCTTTCTTATTCAAGGCTTTTTGGCGCGTTGTCTGCGACAAAAATCATCGGATTCTCTCATTGAGCAGGCATTGTCTGTTCTTTATCGCCAACATTCCATACTTACGATTAAAGCCCTTGCGGAAAAACTGCATCTGGGCGTTCGCCAGCTTGAACGCCGCTGGTTGGCTTATTCCGGCCACACCCCCAGGGAAACTTGTTGTTTGAGCAGATTTCAACATGCCGTCCGGGAGTTAACGCTCAACCCTGCAATAACTATGCCGCGCGTTGCGCTTTCTCACGGATACTACGATCAGGCGCATTTCATTCACGATTTCCAGAGCCGCACAGGATTCTCGCCGGGACAATACTTGCTAGCCGCCCGGAACAAGACGCATTTTTACAATACAAGCCTTCGGAATACAGGCATTGTCCGCATACCCCATCATCACCTTTAAAGGAGCGCGTCAATGTTTATCCTGTTAGTTGAACTGGAAGCAAAATCCGAGGCATTCGGAGAACTGGAAAATGTCCTGAAATCCCTTGTCGCAATCGCGGCGCATGAATCAGGGATTGTTCATTATTCAGTTCAGATTCCTGAAGACAAGGCCAATACCTTCATTCTTTACGAATGCTATATTGATCGCGCGGCCTGGGAAGCGCATTTGAAATTTGCCCCGGTAAAAAATGAGCTTGAACGGTTCGATACGTTATTGAACGCGCCGCCCAAAATTACTTTCTGCAAGATGATTGCTTCGACGACCCTGAATGCAGTTGCCCCGGACTGCAAAAAATGATAAAGCCCGTAGATTGGGGTGAGCGAAACGCGAACCTCAGCATTGAGTACTTATCCGTAAATAGAGGTTCCCTGTCGCCAGCAGATCAGTGCCGCTGCCAGTGATAGCAAAGCCTCAAAGGAGGCGGCAGATTTCTTATATAGTGCTTCTCGTAATTATTTTTACTCTTTCTCGCTTGCAGGATAGGATGTCTGAAGGTTGATAGAGTAAGATTATTTAGGAAAAGCACTATAGTGTAGGTGTATTTCCCATCTTGGAACGTGAGCGACCGATGAGGACATGATGCCTGACGCAGTTTCGGTTTAAGCAGGCACATCCATTTACGAACGATAGTCCGCGTTAATGCTAATGTAATCGTGAGAAAGATCGCAGGTATACACCGTTGCGGCGGCTTCCCCTCTACCCAGGTGGATGCGTACTGTAATCTCGGCTTCCCGCATGAGGCGGCTGCCATCTTCCTCCCGATAGGCCGCCGCGCAGACTCCCAACTCGGAAATCAGTATGGATTCGTCTGCCGCTGCCAGCCAGACCTTGACCCCTTCAACCGCCAGATCATCCACGCCCGCATAACCAATCGCCACAAGGATGCGCCCCAGGTTGGGGTCAGAGGCAAAAAACGCGGTTTTAACCAACGGCGAATGCGCCACCGCATAGGCGACTTTCCGACATTCTTCCTGCGAACCGCCGCCTTCCACCGCCACCGTAATGAACTTGGTAGCGCCTTCGCCATCGCGCACAATCGCCTGCGCCAACTCAAGGGCAACGGCAATAAGGGCAGCTTTTGTCTCCGCCCAGCCTGGCTCTTCCCCGCTCACAAAAGAGAGCGCACCCTTGCCACTTGCAATGATGATGAAAGAATCATTGGTCGAGGTGTCGCCATCCACAGTAACGCAATTGAACGATTGCACGGCAGCTTCCCTGACCAGAGCCGCCAACAGCGGTGACGCAATGGCCGCGTCAGTGGCGATAAAAGCCAGCATGGTCGCCATGTTCGGGCGAATCATGCCCGCACCCTTGGAGATGCCCGTTACAGTCAATGTCCTGCCCGCGATAGTGAGTCTTTTCGAGGCCGCCTTGGCAACCGTGTCCGTGGTCATGATTGCGTGCGCGGCGGCAAACCAGTTGTCTTCCGCAAGATCAGCCCATGTCGCCGGCAAGCCGGCAAGCAGACGCTCGACCGGCAGCGGCTCGTAAGTCGCCCCGGTGGAAAAAGGCAACACTGTTGCAAGAGGCGTACCCAGAAGCTCGCCCACCGCCGCGCAGCTTCTCAACGCAGCCTGCAACCCTTCCTCGCCCGTACATGCGTTGGCATTGCCGGTATTGATAACCATGGCGCGAATGCCGTCAGGGTTGCGGCTTAGATGTTCGCGGCAAACCTGCACCGGCGCGGCGCAAAAGCGATTTTGGGTAAACACGCCCGCTACAGTTGCATTCGGGGCGATTTCAATCAGGGTCAAATCCTTGCGCCCCGCCTTCCTGATGTTGGCTTCGGCTACTCCCAATCTAACGCCGGCAACAGGATAAAGAGCTTCCGGCATTGGGGTTACGTAATTAACAGGCATGAAAATCTCCGGGGAAAATTGTTAGCAAGCCCGTTGGGGTTCGCTCTGCTCGCCCCAACCTACCGGGCTTGGTCATTTATCTACATCCATTCCACATAAAAACATGTGCTCAGTCCGTTGTCGGTAAGCGTTTCAAGCATCGTGGCGGATGGTGGGGGCATTTCATACCCAACCTCGCGCCCGTAATCCAGAGCGTCGAGGATCGAATCTAAATCAGTCTCGTCTACCAGCATAACGCCCTTGTCATCGACGTCGATTTCGATGACTTCGTAGCGAGCACAATCTGACTCTGGTTTGCCGCGACACTCGTTATCCACGATTGATTGCGCCTGTTCTCTTGCGTCGTAGGCAAAGCCCTTGCCAAGAACCTCGTATTCCTGCGAGTCACAAGGGATATAGATGGTTTTCATGTTATTTCCTTGTTTGCTTTCCCCGGCTCACGCCGTGTCTTCTAACGACTACTGTTACGTTGGGGTTCGGGCTCGGTTTCGCCTCACCCCAAACCCTTGCTTTGATGCCGCTCGCGGTAGAGCCACAAGCCATGGCAAGCATCGCTAAAACCTCTCTAAGCCAATCTGCCATGACAGTGTTTGTACTTCCTGCCGCTGCCGCAGGGACATGGATCATTTCTGCCCGGCCTGGGCGCGGCATGGAACGGTTGTTGCGGCGCATCTCGCCGGTCGGAATCACTTAACGCCTCATCGTAATTGGCGTGGTGATATTGCACATTCTCCACGTTTTCCGGTTGCGCGGCCTGCATGGCGTCTTCCTGCGAGCGAATCTGCACCATGACCAGAATTCTGATAACTTCCCGGCGCACGATGTCAAGCAGACTTTCAAACAGATTGAAGGCTTCCCGCTTGTATTCCTGCTTGGGGTTCTTTTGCGCGTAGCCGCGTAAATGAATGCCCTGGCGCAAATGGTCCAGCGCGGACAAATGCTCGCGCCAGTGCGTATCCAAACTTTGCAGCATGATGTTGCGCTCGAATTGGCGGAAAACCTCCGCGCCTACCGCCTCAACCTTGGCGGCGTAAATCTCATCGGAAAGCGCGATAATGCGCGTCAAAATCTCATGGTCAGACAGGTTCTTGTCCACGGTAAGCCATTGTCCGACCGGCACCTCCAGCAGAAAATCGCCCGCCAACGCCCGCTCCAGAGCCGGAATTTCCCATTGCTCTTCCACCGAGTCTTCCGGGATGAACTGGCGGAACAATTCTGCCAGCACATCATGCCGCATGGCAGTCACAATCTCGGAAATATCCTCGCTCTCCAGCAATTCATTACGCTGGGCATAGATGACCTTCCTCTGGTCGTTCGCCACGTCGTCGTATTCGAGCAATTGCTTACGAATGTCGAAGTTGCGCCCTTCCACCTTGCGCTGCGCGGATTCCAGAGTGCGATTGACCAGCGGATGCTCAATGGCCTCGCCTTCCGGGAATTTCAGTTTCTCCATGATGCCGCGCAGTCTCTCACCCGCAAAAATACGCATGAGCGGGTCATCCAGAGAAAGATAGAAGCGTGAAGAACCGGGGTCTCCCTGTCGCCCTGAGCGCCCTCGCAACTGGTTGTCAATCCGGCGCGACTCGTGCCGTTCGGAAGCAATGATCCGCAGCCCCCCGGCGGCGATTACCTGGTCATGTAACGCCTGCCACTCGGCGCGCATATCGCCCAGTCGTTTTTCCTTTTCGTAGGCGCTAAGGTTCTCGTCCGCCTTCACCGCCTCGATCTGCTTGCTGATGTTGCCGCCCAACACGATGTCCGTGCCGCGCCCGGCCATGTTGGTAGCGATGGTAATAACTCCGGGGCTGCCCGCCTGGGCGACAATTTCCGCCTCACGCGCGTGCTGCTTGGCGTTTAGCACCTGGTGCGGCAACTTTTCCTTGCTCAGGAGGCCGGAAACAAGTTCTGACGCCTCAATGGAAGTCGTGCCCAACAACACCGGCTGCCCGCGCCCGTGGCACTCCTTGACGTCAGAAATAATCGCCTTGTGCTTTTCAGCTGCGGTCTTGAAGACCACATCATTGAAATCCGCCCGAATCATCGGGCGATGGGTGGGAATGACCACCGTTTCCAGACCGTAAATCTGATGAAATTCGTAGGCTTCGGTGTCCGCCGTGCCGGTCATCCCGGCAAGTTTTGCATAGAGCCTGAAAAAATTCTGGAAGGTGATGGATGCCAGAGTTTGATTCTCACTCTGGATCGGCACTCCTTCCTTTGCCTCCACCGCCTGATGCAAGCCGTCCGACCAGCGCCTGCCGGTCATGGGGCGTCCGGTAATTTCGTCAACGATGACGATTTCACCGTTCTGCACCATGTAATGCTGATCCCTGTGGAACAGGGTATGCGCGCGCAATGCCGCATTCAGATAGTGCATCAGGACAATGTTGCTCGCCTCGTAAAGACTGCGCCCATCCGGGAGCAGGCCCATATTGACCAGAATCTGCTCGGCGTGTTCGTGCCCTTCCTCGGAAAAATGCACCTGTCGCGCTTTTTCGTCCACCCAGTAATCGCCCGCCGCTTTTTCTTCCGCCGCGCGGGTCAACATGGCCACAACCTGACCCATCTGCACATACATATCAGTATGGTCGTCGGTCTGGCCGGAAATTATGAGGGGCGTTCTCGCCTCATCAATAAGGATGGAGTCCACCTCATCCACGATGGCAAAGGAAAGCGCGCGCTGCATCCGATCCCCAACGTTGTAGACCATGTTGTCGCGCAGGTAGTCGAAACCGAACTCGTTGTTCGTGCCATAGGTAATATCCGCCGCGTAAGCCGCCTGCTTGTCCGCGTGTTCCATACGGGACAGAATCACGCCGACGGAAAGACCGAGGAAATGATACAAGCCCCCCATCCACTCCGCGTCCCGCTTCGCCAGATAGTCGTTGACGGTTACGATATGCACCCCATTACCCGACAACGCATTCAGATAGGCCGGCAGTGTCGCAACCAGGGTTTTTCCCTCCCCGGTGCGCATTTCCGCAATCTTGCCGTAGTGAAGCACCATCCCGCCGATCAACTGCACATCGAAATGACGCAGGTCCAACACCCGTTTGCCGGCCTCGCGCACTACCGCAAACGCTTCCGGCAACAGGTCGTCCAGCGTTTCGCCCGCAGCGTGCCGCGCCTTGAATTCCGCCGTCTTATCCCGTAACGCTTCATCGGAAAGCGCGGCAATAGCAGGCTCCAGTTCGTTGATGCGCTTTACCGTCCGGGAATACTGCCTGAGCAGCCGATCATTGCGGCTGCCAAAAATCTTTTTGAGAAAATCAAAAATCATCACGTAACGCCCAAAGATTCCAACAAGGAAAAATATTTATTCTAGCATGGCTATACTTTTACCGCTTTCAGGGCAATCGCATGAAAGTTATGTCAAGTCGAGCAATTGAGCGCGGTAGGAATCGGAAGTCGCGGCGATGAGGCGACGGGCCTTAATGCCGCCCTTTCGTGGGATAGGGTCAAGGCGGATGAGGTTCAGGGTGATGTGTTTGAGCACGGCGAGGTTGTGGGCGGCATGTCCGGTGCGAGCATGCATCTGATCGTCGGCGAAGACAACATCTATGCACCAGTGCAGGCGGTTTTGAGTCACCCCTGCCTGAAGGCAGGGGATTCCTCGATACGGTCTTGAGGAGCCTTCGGCTCCCTGGTACGCTTTGTCGCGCGGATCGCCCGCAAGAGGCGATTGGCATCGGGGGCGAGGCTCGAAAGATAGTAGCGCTGCACAAGCGTCGTCCTGCCCTTGATTTCGCGCTGCGACTCGATCACCGCGAAGGACTTCAGATCGGGCCACTGCTCGGGTTTATAGTGCTTTTCCTAAATAATCTTACTTTATCAACCTTCAGACATCCTATCCTGCAAGTAAGAAAGGGTAAAAATAATTACGAGAAGCACTATATGCAGACACGCCAGTTGATCGAAGGCATAACAACGCCGTGTCTCGATTCGTCCATGATCCTTCTCCACGGTTTCGGACATCGCGTGGTGTGTCCTGTCCGGTGCCGCCTTGAACCGGGCAAAGAAATCGCGCAGCGAATCGGCCAAATTCGGCTGGTTGTCCTTGAGCGCCAAGACATAATGCGCACCACGATTGCGGATCGCCTGGGCGATGTTGGTCTGGGTTCCCATGGCATCGAGAGTGACGATGCAGCCTTCCAGAGCCAGGGCAGCCAGGAGTTCAGGAATGGCCGTCTTTTCATTGGACTTCGCCGCCGTCGCCCGCTGTCCGAGCACCAAACCGGCACCTGCGGCAAACGCACTCACCAGATGCAGCGGCGTGGCATCCACCTTGCCTGTGCGCCGACTGCTCTTGCCGTCAATGGCCACCACGGCATCGGCCCCCAGCGCCGAAATGCTGCCTCGAATTGTATTGGATCAATCAGGCCCAGCCGTCCAAAGGTGTCGTGCAAGGGAATACCCGCTTTCAGCTTGAGGTAGCCCCGTAGCCAGTCGAGTTTTTCTTTCGCCCACAGCTCGACCTCAACGAAGGTGTCGGCGCCAACCAGCACCGCATTGACCGCCACCACCAGCAACTCAACCAGATCGTGTTCAACCTTCCCCGCTTGTCTCGGGTCGCTGATCGATACGAATACGTCCGCCAGACACAGTTTGCCTTCCGTCTTAATAGAACACTCCAAAAAGACAGAAAACTACACAAATCAATCCTCTGTGAACAGCCCCCCACCCTCGTAACCAATTGATCGTAAACGAGTATTCCCGAGAGCCGACGATAATCGCATTCATGCAATTGCCCTGGGTTCAACAGGGATGGATTCATTTCCGGGGGCGTGAACTATAGACCAAGCTACTAAGTATTGAATAATTTTACATCATCCCCATATAAATGAAATGGACAAAGAAGATGGTCGCAGGCTGTCGCGCGAAGCACAGCATGAGAGACGCAAATAGGCGGTGCGGCTACATCGGCAGGGCATGACGATGATGGCCATCGCTGCCACGTTGGGCGTTGCCTACGGGACGGTTCATCGTGCGGTAAAGCTGTGGCGCAGCGGT
>WRKX01000029.1 GCA_009777925.1 Betaproteobacteria bacterium
CGAGTTCGGCGGCGGCAACGGCGCATCCCCGATCATTGTGGGTATGCAGGCTAAGGATGACGCTATCCCTGCGAGCCAGACGGGTGTGCATCCATTCGATCTGGTCGGCGTATACGTTGGGCGTCGCCACTTCCACAGTGGCGGGAAGATTGATGATGATTTTGTTATCCGGAGTCGCGTCCCAGACTGCGGCGACGGCATCACAGATTTCCAGCGCAAAGGGAAGCTCGGTCGCGGTGAATGTCTCAGGGCTGTATTCCAGAGTGATTTTTGTTTCCGGCAGAGCGGCAGTCAATTCCTTGATCTGGCGGATGGCGGCGACGGTCATGTCTACCAGTTCGCGGCTTTCCATGCCGAACACAATGTCGCGGAAAGTTTTGGATGTCGCGGTATAAACATGCACAATGGCTGATTTCGCCCCTTGCAACGCCTCGAAAGTGCGCTCGATCAGGGGCGCGCGTGCCTGGGTCAGCGCCACAATGGTTACATCGTTCGGGATATGCCCGCCTTCAATCAGGGTACGGGTAAAATCGAAATCGGTTTTGGAAGCGGAGGGAAAAGCAATCTCGATCTCCTTGATGCCGATTGCGCACAGCATCCTGAACATCCGCATTTTTTTCTCGATGCTCATCGGCTCGAATAGCGCCTGATTACCGTCGCGCAGGTCGGTGCTCATCCAGATGGGCGATTTTTCGAGACGCGCTTCCGGCCAGCGGCGGTCGGCAAGCGACACAGGTGGGAAAGGGCGATATTTTTGAGCAGGTGATAACATGGGGCGCTCCTTAAAGCTGGATCATCATGGTAATTCCCGTAACCATTTTTCCCCTCTCCCGCAAGCGGGAGAGGAGGGTGGTTGTTCCCTCTCCCATTTATGGGAGAGTGTGACGTGTAGCGCCGGGAGAGGGGTCTTGCAGACGGCAATTGTGCAGACGGCAACTGTGCAGATGGCAATTGTGCAGACGGCAACTGTGAAAGTCCCGGACTCTCGGCGAGGCAATTGTTTACAGGAATGGCTATATGGTACGGGAAAGGGCGGAAAATTTGCTTGCGTTCTTGCGGGTAAATCGGCATTTTTTTGATAAAAATTTCTTGTTTTGGTATTTTTTAGAATAAAATTGCCGGATTGACATGGAATGAGAAATGCAATGCTTGACCGTTATGATCGTAATATTCTGGAAATTCTGCAAGCCGATGGACGAATCAGCAATCAGGATTTGGCCAGCAAGGTCGGACTTTCCCCGTCGCCTTGCCTGCGGCGGGTGCGCGCACTGGAGGAGGGCGGAGTCATCAAGGGTTATCGCGCCTGTCTGGACGCGCAAAAACTGGGGTTGAGCCTGATGGCGCTGATCCACATTTCCATAGACGCTCATACGCCGGAGCGCTTTGACAATTTCGAGCGGGAGATTGCCGCCATTCCTGAGATTGTCGAATGCCTGTTGATTACCGGCAAGGAAGCCGATTATCAGTTGAAGGCGATAATTTCCGACATGGACGCCTACCGCGCCCTGTTGCTGGATCGCATAACCCGCATTCCTGGCGTGAATGGAGTTCTCAGCAGCTTTGTGCTCCGCCAGTATGACAAACCTTCGTTGCCGCTATGAGTACCCGTCTGATTTTTGGCTTTCACGCCATTACTGCCAAACTGCGCCATGACCCGGAAGCCGTGCGGGAGATTTTGCTGGATTCCCGCAGGCATGAGAAAAACGATAAAAGGGTGCAGGATTTGCTGCGTCATGCGCGGGCAGGGGAGATTCGCGTCAACCTTCTGGAGGGGCAGCGTCTGGACGCGATGTTGCCCAGGGCGCGGCATCAGGGCGTGATTGCCCGCCTTGAGGGCGGACGGCGGGCGTTTCATCTGGATGATGTACTGGATACTCTGGAAGAGCCGCCTTTTTTGTTGGTGCTGGATGGCGTGACCGACCCGCGTAATCTAGGCGCTTGTTTGCGGGTGGCGGATGGGGCGGGCGTTCATGCGGTAATCGCGCCCAAAGACCGCGCTGTCGGATTGACCGAGGCCGCGCTGAAGGCAGCCAGCGGCGCGGCGGAGAGCGTGCCTTACGTTACCGTGACCAATCTGGCGCGGATACTGCGCGAACTGAAGGAGCGGGATATTCATGTTCTGGGCGCGGCGGATGACGCGCCGACCAGCCTTTACGAGGCGTCCTGGCCTGCCGCGACTGCCTGGGTACTCGGCGCGGAAGGCGATGGACTGCGCCGTCTGACGAAAGAGCATTGCGACGCCTTGATTCATATCCCCATGCGCGGCATGGTGGAAAGCCTGAATGTCTCCGTCGCGGCAGGCGTTTGTCTGTTCGAGGCGATGCGGAGGAGGGCGCATGTATGAGACCTGTGAGCAATGAAATGAACGGTACAGTTATGCTCAAGCAGGTCATAACGGACGTAGAGACGCAGGCGGGCAAGACGCGCGCGCAAATTGATGTGGCCGGTTGTTTCATTGCCGGCACGCTGGTGCACACCAGGGAAGGTCTGGTGCCCATCGAGCAGATCAAGGTCGGGGATTGGGTGTTATCGAAGCCCGAGAGTGGGGAGGGAGAACAGACTTATAAGCGGGTGACGAAGATGTTCCGGCATGAGGATCGGGAGGTTTGGCTGCTACCTATTGCCTCAGCCAAAGAAATCACCGCAGCGCGGGCTGAGAAACGGAAGATAAACGACAGCGACTATTCCTGCGTAATCGGCACCCCGAATCACCCGATCTGGGTCAAGGGCAAGGGTTGGGTCCATCTGAAGAATCTGTGGTTCGGTGATGACATGGAATTCGCCAACGGCGAATTGGCTGTGATGGGGGGAGTCCATCGGTTATATCGAACCCATATTGAGGGTGTGGCTACGTTAAACCCTTTGATAGATGCTTGGCACCACTATTCGACGTTTGATTTGCGGGACAGGCAGGCGGTTGAATGCTATCCGTGGTGGAAAGAAGAACCTCCGATTTCAAAACCTTATTTTGGAGGCGAGAACGGAGGCCATCCTGACCTCTTCCGCACCACCGTCTATAACCTTGAAGTTGAGGACTGTCACAGCTATTACGTGGGTACGCGCGGCATCTGGGTGCATGAATGGCAGCCCGTAGTTGGAAAGCCAGTTACCACGGCATCCAGCGTCCAAAGTTTTTCATCATGACCTTGGAATGGTAAAACCATGAACCCTGAAGCATCTGCAATTATCATGTACCAAACCGACGACGGGAAAACCCGTATAGATGTGCGGATGGAAAATGAAGCTGTCTGGCTAACGCAGGCGCAGATGGCGGAATTGTTCCAAAGAGAACGGTCAGTCGTCACCAAGCATATTAACAACGCCATTTCAGAGGGAGAGCTTGATAAAAAAAGCAATGTGCAATTTTTGCGCATTGCTAATTCCGACAAACCTGTCGCCTTCTACAACCTCGACGCTATCATTGCGGTCGGCTATCGGGTTAAATCTCCACGCGGCACGCAATTCCGGCGTTAGGCGACCGGCGTGCCTGGCGAATATCTCGCCAAGGGCTTCGCCATGAACGACGAACTCCTGAAGAACATGGGCGGCGGGCTTTACTGGAAGGAGCTCATCAAGCGCATCCGCGACATCCGCGCCAGCGAAAAGGTGATGTATCGCCAGGTACTTGATCTTTACGCTACCAGTCCGGACTATGACGCAACCATGCCGGAAACATTCGAGTTCTTCAAAATAGTGCAGAACAAGCTGCATTATGCGGCCAGTGGTCATACTGCGACAGAAATCATTTTTGACCGCGCTAACTGCTCTTATAGTGCTTCTCGTAATTATTTTTACCCTTTCTCGCTTGCAGGATAGGATGTCTGAAGGTTGATAAAGTAAGATTATTTAGGAAAAGCACTATAAACAAACGCGGAAGAAGTTGAAGGGTGGAGGCGGCGCGGCATGAGAAAATCGTCCCGGGAGCGCGGCGCTCCCGCCCTGCAAAATGTCCCTATAATCAACATTCGCAAAAAAAGGATAAGGCAAATGCTTTTGACCATCACCTATCAAGGGCAAAACACGACAGACCTGGGGTATCTGCTCTATAAAAACCCATATCGTCCGCAAATGTTTGAACTGAACCATGGCAAGGCATACGTCTTTTACCCGGAAGTGGCAGGCGAACGCACTACGGCGGCGCTGTTGCTGGACATTGATCCCATAGACCTGGCGCGAGGCAAGGTAGGCGCAACGGGCGGCGGATTGTTTGATTACGTAAATGATCGCCCCTATGTGTCGTCCTCGTTTTTGAGCACGGCGATTGCAAAGGTGTTTGGCACCGCCATGACAGGGCGGGCAGACGCGCGTCAAGCATTGTCCGATTCACCGCTGGATTTGACGGCGACGGTCACAATGCTGCATTGCCGGGGAGAACAGAAGAAACTGAACAGCGTTTTTGAGCCGTTGGGATACCAGGTCGCCTATGAAACTTTTATGTCCGATGAGAATTTCCCCGATTGGGGCGATAGCAAATATGTGAATCTGACCATCAGCGGAAAAGTTCGTTTGCGCGACCTTTTGAAACATCTTTATGTGCTGATTCCGGTATTTGACAGGCAAAAGCATTACTGGATAGGCACGGACGAGGTAGAAAAACTGCTGCGGATAGGCGAGGACTGGCTGCCTGATCATCCCGAAAAATCATACATTACGAACCGTTACCTTAATCGCTGGCGTTCCCTTGTCAATCTGGCGTTTGAGCGATTGGCCGCCGCAAACGCCGTCGACGGCGAAGTATTGCCTGCCGAACCTGATGAATACGGGTCGAACGCAATCCCCGCAATTCATGACGAGGTGACTCAAAAGCCCGACAAAAAATTGAATTTGAACAAACAACGCCTCGGCAGCGTGGTTGCCGCGCTGAAAAGCTGCGGGGCAAAACGTGTGATTGATATTGGCTGCGGAGAGGGCAGTTTGTTGAATTTGCTGGTAAAAGAGCGTCAATTTACCCACATTACCGGCGTGGATGTTTCCCATGTAGCGTTAAAGCGCGCGCACGAAAAACTGAAACTGGAACGCACCGGAGATGCCATGCGCGAACGGGCGCAGTTATTTCAAGGCTCGCTTACCTATAAGGACGCGCGGTTTGCGGGTTATGACGCTGCCTCTGTCGTCGAAGTCATTGAGCATTTGGACATTTCCCGCCTTACCGCCTTTGAGCGCGTGCTGTTTGAGTTTGCCAGACCATCCGTGGTGGTGCTGACGACGCCAAATCAGGAATACAACGCGATCTATGAGAACCTCTACGATGGCGAATTGCGCCATGCCGACCATCGTTTTGAGTGGACAAGGGCGGAGTTTCGGGCCTGGGCGGCCAAAGTCGCGGACAAATTCGGCTATGCCGTGCAATTTTCTGAAATAGGCGACCTTGATGAAACCTTCGGAGCGCCGACGCAAATGGGAGTGTTTACGCTATGCGAATAGAAATTCCTGAAATTGCGGTGGTGGCCTTGATGGGCGTGTCCGGCAGCGGTAAATCCACCTTTGCCCAACGGCATTTCAAGCCGACAGAGGTTCTTTCCTCGGACTATTTCCGCGCTCTCGTCTCCGATGACGAAAATAATCAGCAAGTGTCCTCTGACGCGTTTGACACATTGTATTACGTTGCCAACAAGCGGCTGGGGTTAGGGCTTTTAGCCGTTATTGACGCGACCAATGTGCAAAAAGAAGCCCGCGCTTCGGTTCTCAATCTTGCAAAGGAACAAAATTGTCATGCGGTGGCGATTATCCTCAATCTGCCGGAGAAAATATGCAGGGAGAGAAACGAAAAGCGCCCCGACCGCAATTTCGGCGAACATGTCATAGCCCGGCAGGGCGAGCAGTTGCGCCGCTCTATCCGCCATTTGCAAAAAGAAGGCTTCCGCTATGTATATGTCTTGAAAAGTGAGGAAGATATTGCCAATGTCGAGATAGTCCGCACGCCATTATGGAACAATAAAAAGAGTGAGACCGGCCCATTTGACATCATCGGCGATATTCACGGCTGTTATGACGAACTATGCGCTCTGCTTGATAAACTTGGATATCGGGTAGAGAAGGAAAATTGCGCCGCCATACCGCCGGAAGGGCGCAGAGCGATATTCCTGGGCGACCTATGCGACAGAGGCTCGAAAAATATTGAGGTTCTGCGCCTTGTGATGAACATGGTTCAGGCTGGAGCCGCGTATTGCGTTGCGGGCAACCACGATGTAAAACTGTTGAAAAAATTGCGCGGCTCCAATGTGCAAATGACGCACGGGCTTGATAAAACCGTTACGCAACTCTGCGCCCAAACCGAAGAATTCATTGCCGAAGTCAGGAGTTTTCTGGGTGATCTTATCAGCCATTATGTCTTTGACGGCGGTAAATTGGTCGTCGCCCACGCGGGATTGAAGGAAAAATATCAAGGGCGTGGCAGCGGGCGCGTTCGGGATTTTTGTCTGTATGGCGACACCACGGGAGAAACCGACGAATACGGCTTGCCGGTGCGTTTACCCTGGGCAAACGAGTATCGCGGCAAGGCGCTGGTGGTCTATGGACATACGCCCACGCCCGACGTTGAGGCAATCAACAACACTTTTTGTATTGATACAGGCTGCGTGTTCGGCGGCAAGCTGACTGCGTTTCGCTATCCTGAAAAGGAAATCGCGCAGATTGACGCGGCAAAGGAGTATTACGCTCCGATAAAACCGTTTCTTGACCAACACGCGGCAAACGACGACGTGCTGAATATTGACGATGTGCTGGGTCAGAAATATCTCGCCACACGTTTGCGCCGCAATATCAAAATCAACACGGAAAACTCCGCTGCCGCGTTGGAAGTCATGAGCCGCTTCGCAGCCGACCCGCACTGGCTGATTTATCTGCCACCCACCATGTCGCCATGCAAAACCAGCAGATTGCCTGATTATTTGGAATACCCCGCCGAAGCCTTTAATTATTACAAGACGCACGGCGTGGGCAAGGTGGTGTGCGAGCAGAAGCACATGGGTTCCCGCGCGGTGATTGTGCTGTGTAAAGACGCGGATGCCGCCGCGCGACGCTTCAAGGTAAGCGATGGCCGTTTTGGAATCATCTACACAAGAACCGGGCGACATTTCTTTGACGAGCAGGAAATTGAACACGCAATTTTGTCGCGTCTGCAAGCAGTATTGACCGCTTCCGGCTTCTGGAGCAGTTTTGATACTGATTGGGTATGTTTGGATACCGAATTGATGCCGTGGTCGGCCAAAGCGCAGAAGTTGTTGGAAGATCAGTATGCTCCTGTCGGACGCGCCGGACGGAGCGGACTGCCGGCGGTCATCGAAGCAATCGGAAAAGCGGCAGCCGTACTGGGGAACAGAGAAGTCAATGTGAAAGCGGAGTCCAGCCAAAAGGCGGACTTGTCCGTATTGCTGGAGCGGTATCAAGCCCGCGCCGACGCGCTGAATTTATATACGGATGCTTACCGCCGCTATTGCTGGAACGTGAAAAGTCTGGACGATTACCGGATTGCGCCTTTTCATATTCTTGCGACGGAGGGCAGGGCGTGGTGCGGTGAAAATCACATATGGCATATGGAGACCATCGCGCAATACATGAACGGAAGAGATCCAATCTTTATGGCAACTGACTATCTCCTTGTTGACCTGCTTGACGAAAACAGCGTAGCTTGCGGGGTGAAGTGGTGGGAAGAATTGACCGCTGTCGGGGGCGAGGGCATGGTGGTCAAGCCGTATGATTTTATTGCCGCCAAGGGAGCGGAGTTGTTGCAACCTGCTGTCAAATGTCGCGGGCGTGAGTATCTGCGAATAATTTACGGTCCCGAGTATATGCTTGAGAACAATCTGGAGCGACTCAAAAAGCGTTCTTTGGCAAAGAAAAGCAGTCTCGCTACGGATGCTTACCGCCGCTATTGCTGGAACGTGAAAAGTCT
Organism: Betaproteobacteria bacterium; assembly: GCA_009777925.1. Classification (GTDB taxonomy): domain Bacteria; phylum Pseudomonadota; class Gammaproteobacteria; order Burkholderiales; family Rhodocyclaceae; genus Azovibrio. Next base: position 7,895 of record WRKX01000029.1, read on the forward strand.
GGACGATTACCGGATTGCGCCTTTTCATATTCTTGCGACGGAGGGCAGGGCGTGGTGCGGTGAAAATCACATATGGCATATGGAGACCATCGCGCAATACATGAACGGAAGAGATCCAATCTTTATGGCAACTGACTATCTCCTTGTTGACCTGCTTGACGAAAACAGCGTAGCTTGCGGGGTGAAGTGGTGGGAAGAATTGACCGCTGTCGGGGGCGAGGGCATGGTGGTCAAGCCGTATGATTTTATTGCCGCCAAGGGAGCGGAGTTGTTGCAACCTGCTGTCAAATGTCGCGGGCGTGAGTATCTGCGAATAATTTACGGTCCCGAGTATATGCTTGAGAACAATCTGGAGCGACTCAAAAAGCGTTCTTTGGCAAAGAAAAGCAGTCTCGCGCTCAATGAATTCACCCTCGGCATAGAGTCGCTGGAACGTTTTACACGGAATGAGCCGCTGTACCGTGTGCATGAATGCGTATTCGGAGTGCTGGCTATGGAAAGCGAGCCTGTTGACCCAAGATTGTAATGCCCCGATTTATCAGCGGCTCTCACGCCGAGCGTTACTTCGCAAAAAACGCCAGCGCTTCGTTAAAATCCCTGGTACGGCGCATCGGGGGCAGGCTGCGCCAGATACGATAGCCGTAAGGCTTTCCCAACATGCGTGGGTCGCAGATCATCAACATCCCCCGGTCGGTTTCGGTACGAATCAGGCGTCCCGCTCCCTGTTTCACATTGATGACGGCGCGGGGAAGCTGATATTCCAGAAAGGCGTTTTTCCCCGCCCGCCGCATCGCCTCAATCCGGGCGGCAAGCACCGGATCATCAGGCGGGGTAAAGGGTATCTTGTCCATAATGACCAGAGAAAGCGCCTCGCCCCGCACATCCACGCCTTCCCAAAAGCTCTGGCTACCGACCAGAACCCCGTTGCCCGCCAGGCGGAACCGCTCCAGAAGCTCATTTTTGCCGCTTTCGCCCTGCAGGAAAAGCGGCATTGCAAGGGCCTCCTGTCCGATTTTTTCCTGCAACAATTCATGAACGCGCCGCATGGCCCTTAAACTGGTACAAAGAAAAAACACTCCGCCATGTGAAGCGGTGGCGGCCTTTATCAACGGCCAGGTGGCGGCGAACATGGCGTCTGTGTAATACTGACTGTTTGGCTCCGGCAACCCGGAAGGCGCGTACAAAACGGCCTGTTGCCCATAATCAAAGGGACTTTCCCAATAGCCGGTTTCCGCCTTTTCCAGGCCAAGTTCGGCCTGATAATGTTCAAAACGCCCCTGCACGGCCAGAGTGGCGGAGGTGAAAATCCAGGCGCGAGGGTGTCCTGTTTCCAATTGGCGGGAAAAAATATCCGCGATTGCGAGCGGGGTAATCGAGAGTTGCAGGGAATGGTTGAAGGCTTCGCCCCAGCGTACCTTGCCCGCATTTTTCGCATTGCCCGCGTCGTCCTGTTCGGTTTTCCAGGCGGCAAGTCGCGCTTCAAGTTCCAGAAGCCTTTGCCAGCATTTTTTCAGCCCTTCGGAACGCTCGGCTTGGGTTTTCAGAATTTCCTCCGCTTCCTGACAACGGGTCAGCAAGGTTGCCAGAGCGGGCAGAAAATCCGGCATGGCTTCCATTTGCCGGGCTGCAAAGCGCCCTGCTTCAATGCCGATGGACAGACGCAGATCACGCGCGGCCTTTTCCAGCGCGGGTAACGCCGTTTGCAGGGCGATGCAATCCCGCGCCGCCGCCAATGTTTCCGTGCGCGCATCCCGCGTCAAATCCAGGAATTGCGCGGTGGATATGCTCTCACCAAAAAACAGGGAAGCGACTTCCGGCAACTGGTGCGCTTCGTCAAAAATGACCGTATTGCAGGCGGGCAGGAGTTCCGCCAGACCTTCGTCGCGCAGCATTACATCCGCGAAAAAAAGATGATGGTTGACCACAACCAAATCTGCGTCCATCGCCGCCTTGCGCGCGGCAAGGACAAAACATTCGTTGTGATCCGGGCATTCCTGCCCCAGACAGTTCTCCCGGCTGGAAGTGACGTAGGCCCAGACCGGAGAAGATTCCGGCACGTCGCTGCAACGCGCCTTGTCGCCGGTTTTCGTCAATTTGAAAAAACGCTGGATTTTTGCCAGATGGCTTACTTCTTCCCGGCTGTGAAAACGCCCTTCCGAGGCAGCGCGACGAAGCTGGTAATGACAGAGATAGTTGGCGCGTCCTTTGAGTAGCGCGGTTTGCGTCGGGATTTTCAGCGCCTTTTGCACCAGCGGCAGGTCTTTGTTGAAAAGCTGATCCTGCAAGGTTTTGGTGCCGGTCGAGATAATGACCTTACCGCCGGTTCGCAGGGCGGGTACAAGATAGGCAAAGGTTTTGCCCGTGCCTGTGCCCGCTTCGGCAATCAGGATTTGCAATGTTTCAATGGCGGCGGCAATCCGCTCGGCCATTTCAATTTGTTGCGGCCGTGTCCTGAACCCCGGAATGGCTGCCGCCAGGGGGCCTTCCGGGGAAAAGATCGCGCGCACGGAAAATGCAGCGTAGGGTTACGCCTCGCCGAAACACTGGGCAAAGAATCGCCGGAAAGGTTGCTGCGGCAATTCCAGGGAATCCAGCAGGTTCTTGATGCCCAGACCCAGTTCAGTATCGCCTTCGATGGTAAGCAGGCGGTTGAAGAACAGGGTATCCGGGTCTTCCTGGCGAAAGAAGAGTTTCAGATAAGCGTACAGGTCGCCGTGGAAGCGAACATCGGCGCTGGCAGTTTCCCGCCAGACGGGTTGAAATATGCCGTTCAGGCAAGTAAACAAGGCGCGGGAACCGGTGTCGTTAACCGCGACAAGAATACGCCGCCCGGAACAAAGCTGCACGGCTTCTTCCGGCAACAGCTTGAGACTGACTGCCGCGTTCAGGGCAAGACAGAGGGAAGCGGCATGTGGCCATTGCGGCAAACGTTGATTCAGGCGCTTGATGAACATGGGCGGGTGAAATTCAGGGATGGCGGGCAGGGAAGAGAAAAAAGGAAATGACATGGGAAAATACCTTCAGTTGCGAAACAGATATTCTACGCTGTATTTTTGTTTTTTGCGGCAGTGCACAATAATTCGTTACATTCTCCGCTTCAATGTGTAGCTTTTGCTGACAAAACGCGGCTCAGTGACCCCCCGACGCTGGTTAACAAGAACGGTGAGCAGAAAACAGAAGTTGCACAGCAGGTTGAGGAAGCGGGGAATCTCCGGGGGGATCTCTCGCTGGTTTTCTTCTTCCACGCGCACGAGACAGCGTAGCGCCTTCTTGGCGGTGGATCGCGCCTGATGCAGTTGCGGCACGGGACTAATGCCGCGCGGGAGAACGAAATTTTTCAGGCGATCCGGCTCACGGGCTTCGATTTCCTGCCCGAAGTGGTCGTAGCGCTGGTGGAGCCAGTCGAGATCGTCCTCAGAGACGGCAAGCCTGCCCCTGACGGAACCGTTGGCATGCAGGGCAAGCGTTTGCAGGCGATCAAGGTCGGGTACGAGATCAAGTAGGGTCGCGTCCGTCTCGGCGACGGAAAGCGCCATACCAAGTTGGGCACAGAGTTCATCAGTCGTCACTTCGTAATCGCAAAGCCACGAGGTATCGTAAATGAAGCTATAACAGAGTTCGGAGCGGTTTTTGCCGGGTTTCATGGTTTCGTTCAGGTGGGCAGGATAATGGGAGGCGAATGGGTCAGATCGCCATGGATGGGAACGCGCGAGCGATACTGGTCGCAGGGTAAAGAAATATCAAAAGCATGATTCCTCACATAGCGCTGGAATGAGGCAGCAGATCCATGAAGACAAAATCTTCCCGTTCAACGACTTCGCCTTTGCTAATAGCTACAGGAGTTTTGAACATTGGCCCGTCGAAGGCAAAGCTATGAAATTCGCCATTCTCACCACAAGGGTCAATGTTTTCAGGAATCTCACTCAGGAAAGACTCATTGTATTCTCTACCGACAAAAGATTTTGCAAGATGCCTGGGGTCAATGCAGGTGATAACTGCTTTTAATCCAGCGTTTATCATCTTTTGGGATAATTCCTGCGTTGAGTTTCCCCAGAGTGGAAATATGGGCGTTATTCCGCTTCCGCTCAGATGTTTTTCACGGTATTGCCGGACATCTTCCAGAATCGTGTCGCCAAACGCAAAGCATTCGATTTCGTTTTTTATTGCGGTTTCAACAAACATGGACATGGTTTCTGCATATTCTTCATTGCTGCAGGGATAAGGAATTTCGATTATATGGAGCGGTAGTCCCAGACTGTCTGCCTGCTGTTGCAGCAGTTCCGTTCTTACGCCATGCATCGCTACACGGTTGAATATTTTGTTTACCGTACAGAATAAGCCGAGCACATTGGTTGTGGGGTCCTGCCGCAAGGTATGAAGCGCCCACGCACAGTCTTTTCCGGTGCTCCAGGAGAGCAATGTTTTTTTACTCATGGCTTCAGGTGGGCAGGATAATGGGTGGCGAATGAGCCAGATCGACGTGGATGGGGACGCCGAAAGCCTCTGACAGAGCTGTTTCGGTAAGGACAACTTCGGGCGGGCCGAAGGCGTGGATGCGGCCCTGTTTCAACAGGCAGAAACGATCGCAATAACGGGCGGCCAGCGCGAGATCGTGAATGGCAAGGATGACCCCGCGCGTCCCATTTACATGTTGTCGCAGGGTATCCATGATTTTGGCCTGGTAATAAAGATCGAGGCTGGCAACAGGTTCGTCGGCAAGGATGAGGCTTGGCGCGCCCGCCAGCACTCGCGCAAGCCAGACCCGCGCCTGTTCGCCGCCGGAGAGGCGGTTGATCTGTTTCTTCGCCAGCGCCTCAATGCCAGTCTCCCGCATGGCTTCCCGAATGACTGCCGCATTGCGGTCACGCCAGGGCAAGCGCCCCAGGGCAACGATTTCTTCGACAGCAAGCTCCCAGGCGCTATTGCAGAATTGCGGCAGGTAGCCGATCTTACACGCCCGGTCATGACTTGCCAGAGTACGCAACGGGATACCAGCAAGGCGGATGTCGCCTTCGCTGGGGAGAAGCCCGGCGAGGCTCTGGAGCAGGGAGGATTTGCCCGCGCCGTTGGGGCCGATGACGCCAAGCATCTCGCCGGGAGGAAGGGCGAAGGATATGGCCGCGAGGCGGTGCGGGAGGGTCAGGCCGCGAGCTTCGATCAGAACCATGCTCTGCGCTCTTTCCAGATAAGGCGGATGAAGAGGGGCGCGCCGATTAAGGCGGTGAGCACACCCAGACGGATTTCGCGGCCCGGCGGCATGAGGCGGACGATGATGTCCGCAACCAGCACGAGCGTTGCGCCGATGGCGGCGGCGGGCAGGAGCAGGCGATCCGGGCGGTTTTGCGCCAACGGTCTGGCCAGATGGGGAGCGACGAGGCCGACGAAACCGATGTTTCCGGCGGTCGCAACGGAAGCTCCGACCAGAATCGCGGCGCCGAGAACGACGATGCGCCCGCCTCGCTGAACGTCCAGTCCCAGACTGGCGGCAACCTGTTCGCCGAGGGAGAGGGCGGCGAGCAACGGGCGTTGCAGCCAGATGAACGCGCCGCCGATGATGAGGGCAGGCAGGAGAAAGATGAGATGCGCCATGCCGCGTTCCGAGACGGAACCGAGTAGCCAGAAGACAAGCTCCTGCATGGCGAAGGGGTTGGGGGCGAAGTTGAGCACGGCGGCCAGCGCCGCGCCGCAGAGGGAGGCAATAGCAATTCCCGCGAGCAGCAGCAGCGCGGGTCGTCCCGACCCGGCGAGCCAGAGGACGAGGAGGAGCGCAAGCCCCGCTCCAACCAGTCCGGCCAGCAGGGGGGCGAAGACGCCCAGCCCCGGCAGGAGGGCGAAATAAAAGACGGAAGCGGCTCCCAATGCCGCGCCCTGACTTGCGCCGGTCAGACTGGGATCGGCGAGGGGATTGCGCAACAAACCTTGCAGGGCCGCGCCGGCGAGTCCCAGGGCCGCGCCTACAAAGAGGGCGAGCAGGGTGCGCGGCAGGCGAATTTCTCCCATGACCAGAGCATTGACACTCGGTTGCCCGGTCAGCCACTCGAACAGCCCGCTCAGCATGGGAACGGGCGCGGAGCCGATAGCAAGCGACAAAAAGAAAGCCGCCAGCAGCCCCAGGAAGAGGAGGGCGCTCGTTGGCGGAATTTTTCCGTTCAGCGAATAGGAGAGGGAGCGCCTTTCTCCTCTCTCCCGCTTACAGGAAAGAGATTGGGGGAGAGGGTTGGGAGTTGATGATTCAGGAAGCATAAGTTTTAGCCTTTAGCCTTAACCGTTACCCTCTCCCGCTTGCGGGAGAGGGTGGTCGAAGGCCGGGAGAGGGGAGTAAAGCGTTCTCCCTGACCGTCTCTTTATTTGAATAACCTACTATAAACATCATCGTGTTTGCGCTCCATGTCCTTCCTCTTTGCTCTGTCGGAGAAGGAGATCAAGTTCCTGTATAAGTTCCCAACTCCAGGAGCCTGGGCATTGCCAGCGCCAGTAGTCGGTATCGAGACGCACAGGAGGGGGAGAGAGCAACTGCCAGAGGGGATGTTCGGCAAAGGAGTTTGCCAACGCCGCGCCGGAAGGAGTTGCCCAGAGCACGGCATCCGGTGGATCGCGGGCGATTTGTTCGAGGTCGAGCCGAACGAGACGCCCCTCTTCGGTCAGGTAGTTGCGCCAGCCGGAGCGGGTGATGATGGCATTTTCAAAGGTATCGCGCCCGGCTCCGATGGCGTTCGCGCCGAGCAGCAGCAGACGTTTTTTGCCAGGCAGACGCGCGGGCGGCACGTCGCTGGCGCGATCAGGCGGCAACCCTGTGTAAGCGAAAAACTGACGCTCATAGTCGCGCACTTCTTCGAGCGTGACAGCCAATGGCAGGACTTCGACCCGGAAGCCCAGACGGCGCAACTGTTCTCGCAAGTTGATGGCGGTGTACTGTCCAACCAGGATGAGATCGGGTTTATAAAACGCGACGCTCTCCAGGCTTCCGTTGTGGGAAGGCCAGGAGCTTCTGTCTTTCATCCAGGGCGCGGGGTGAAAGGATTTTGAGATGCGCTGCATCGGGGAGAGCGCCGCGATACGCTCCCGCTCAACGTGCAGGGTCAGCATCCAGTCCGTGCATAAGTCCAGCGAGACGATGCGTTGAGGGTAGTTCTCCAAGCTGGAAGCCAGCGCAGTATCCCTCTCCCCCGACCCCTCTCCCGCAAGCGTGAGAGGGGAGAACTCCTCGCTCCGCCTGCCGTTGTCCCCTCTCCTATTTATGGGAGAGGGTGGCCGGAGGCCGGGAGAGGGTTCGTAAGACGCGCTCACTTGAACCGAAACAGCTTCAGGCGCCGGGGTCTCCGCAAAGACTACCGGCGCGATAAGGAAGGTGAGAAGGGGGATGAAATTTTTTATCAAAGCTGTCGCAAAACCTCAGTTGAAGTCATAACGCAAGCCGACGTAGAAATTCCGTCCCGCCCCGGGATAGTTCCAGTAAATCTCGTTTGCCTTGTCGAACAGATTGTTGACCTCCGCGCGCAACGTTAGCTTGCCGTATCGCCCGCCGAAGTCGGCAAGCTCTTTTTCGAGGCTCCAATTGACAACTGTACCACTCGGACGCGCGAAATAGCTATCGCCGGGCGGCATGGATACTGTTCCGCTCCAATCCTGTGTAAGTGTCCTGCCGTAATAGTTGGCGTTCAAGCGGCTCCTGACTTTCCACCCTGAGTGCGCGAAATCGATGCCATAGTTCGCCATCCATTTAGGTGTATTGGGTATGGTTTTGTTACCCGCTCCGTGGTAAGCGATGAATTGCGAAGGATCCTTGTTCTTTCGCGTTGTAAGCCAGGTGAAACCAACGTATGGTTTAAGGCTGTAACCCTGCTGGAACGCCTTGCCGATATCCCAACCAACTGAACCCTCAACCCCGGCGATTTCCGCTTTTTTCAGATTCTGGTGCCGGTAACACCAACCGCTACCGCATACACCACCAGGATCGCTCAAGCCAATGATCTTGTTCTTCCAGTCAGAGTGAAAATAGGTCAGGCTGGCGTTGATATTGTTCCAGTCGATGTCGGTACCCAACTCCCAGGTTTTGTTTTGTTCGGGTCTGAGCGTTGGGTTGCCTATGTAGTAATACGGCCCATCGCCGCCGATCTGCTGCGGTGAGGGCATCTTGAAACCGTCGGCGTAGTTGGCGCGCAACTTCAGCCAATTGAGCGGCAGATAGCTGACGCCCACCGACCCGCCGGTATGAGTATCTTTCTGCTTATCCATTACGTCGCCAGAATTTTTAAATCTGTCATGGCGCAAACCAAGCGAAAAAACCAACCGTTCATCAAGAAGACGAAGTTTGCCGGCCATGTAGACGCCAATATCTTTCATTGTCGCCTTTGGATCATCGCCAGTCCACGAACTGAACCCGGACATATCGTATTTGTACTGATCAACTCCGCCAGACAGCGTGAACATTGAGGCGTGGTAGTTCAACTGAGCGTTGAATACCTTGTTGTCAATGATGTTTTTATAGCTTTTGAGTCCCGTAACCGGATCGGTATTCTTTTGATCGTTGCTTCCAAAAGAATAATTGACCATCCAGTCAAGGCTTTCATCGTCAGTTGCCCCGGTATAGGAAAGCGCTGTGTTTGTATTGCGTTTGAGGTAATCGGTGTATGAGCTGTCCGGCGTATTTCCACTATAGGGACGGATGCCATCGAAGCTGACAGAGTTCGTCATCAGTTCTGATTTAATTTCAGCCTGATTGAAATTGATCCCGACACGGTGTTTTTCGTGGAAGGTGTAACCAAGATCCAAATTGTAGGCCAGGTTCTTGTCGACTGCTGTATGGTACCAGCGCCGTCCGCCCCTGGTCGTCATATCGTCTCGGCTGTAGTGTGTGCCGCCGAAGGCAAAGTCAAAACCGTTTACCGCGCCGCCAAAAGCTACTGTCTCGCGTTTCAGCGAATCGCTGCCGATGCCGATTTCAACCGACGCGAACGGCTTGATGGTATCGCCGCGCCTGGTAATAATGTTGATGACACCACCCATCGCGGAAGAGCCATACTGAACCGCTGCGGAGCCACGAATGATTTCGATACGTTCGACGTTTGCCAGACCCGCAAGCGCCATATTGCTCATGCCAATCCTACGACCGTTCAGCAGGATAAGTACCTGGTTTGTAATTTCATCGGCCACTGTCAGGTTGCCCATGCCACGAATCTGGATATTGCTGTTGTCGCCCATCGTTACGACATGAAAGCCATGCTGCGCCATCAGATCGGCGACTGACGTTGCGGTCGAGGCTTTGATGTCTTCCGAATCGATGATCGTGACGTTGCTGCTGATTTCTTGTTTGGTTTCCCGCATACGGCTTGCGGTAACAACGATAGGAACGAGCTCCTGCGTCTCCAACACAGGCGAAGTCTGGGCAACAACAGGCGCGAGTTCCTGAGTCTCTGCTGAGGTTTGGGCAAAGGAGGGCAGGGGAGAGAGGAAAAAAATAACTGCTGGCAGGCACAGGGCGACCAGCGGATGTTTACGCTTGGGCATGGCAATCTCCATCCGGTCGGCGTCCCCGCAAACCGGAATTTATGGTAACGAAAAGGGAGATACCGCGTGGACCGAACAACGCCCCGGCCATGAAAACCGGAGCGCCGCGCCCCGCAGCACTTCCATCGGTTCGCATCGGGCCGGTATCCGGGCTCGCAAGTCTTGATTCGCCGCCTTCCCAGGCAAAAGCCCAGTGGCATGAAGGCGAATCCTCACTCGCTTACCGTTGCGGGGGCAGCAGCGGCGTTGCGTCCTAAGGACGCGCACCGCTTTCCCGTTTAACCACTGCCCGGAAAGGGCAGCGGCACCAGAGTGCGAAAATTGTGTTCCGGCCTGCTGTTACGAAAAATCGCATAACAGGACAGAACAGCGCATAGCCTACACGGGTAGAAGGATGAGGTCAAATTTTGAACATGGGTCGGCGCAATCTTCGCTATTATGGCGTTGACTTATATAAAAAAATATAATATATTTGTCTAAATTACTGAATATTGCGCTATGCCTGATTTTGCCTCTCAACACGTGCCCGATGGAGAATTGCTGCGTATTTATGCCCGCGAGGCATGTGTTCTCCTGAAAACGCTGGCTAACGAAGACCGCCTTCTGTTGCTTTGCGCTTTGGGCGATACGCAAAAAAACGTGAGCGAACTGGAGGCGTTGACCGGCATTGCCCAGCCTACCCTTTCGCAACAACTGGGCATTTTGCGTCATGAGGGGATAGTCGAGACGCAAAAGAAGGGCAGGTATGTGTACTACCGGGTGCGGGATGGACATGCTGTGCGCGTCATCAGTACGCTCTGCGAAATCTATTGCCCGTCATAAGTTTTTGTTCATCGGACGGATAACGTCTGATGTTTTTTACCATCGCGGACAGGTCTGCGTTTTTTTAAAGGAGTCATCATGAGTCATTCCCCCCAACACTATCGGGATGCCGCCCAGACAATCGGCGCAAAGCTGAAAGTTCTGCGCGGCCTCATCCCGGAGACCATGAAAAGTTTTCATGATCTGCAACAGACTGGTACCGCGCCCGGCGCTCTGGATGCTAAAACCAAGGAATTGATCGCGCTCGCGCTGGGTGTTGCCGCCCGCTGCGAAGGGTGTGTTACTTTCCACGCGCAGGCGCTTGCCAAACTGGGCGCGACGCGGGAAGAAGTGGGCGACGCCCTGAGCATGGCAGTGCTTATGGGCGGCGGCCCTTCCATGATCTGGGCAGCGGAAGCCATAACGGCCTTCGATGAGTTTATTGCGGCATAACCCTGAATTCAAAGGAATCCTATGAAAGCAAACATTGGCGGTATTGACCGCATTTTCCGTGTCATTCTTGGCATGGCGCTTATTGGCCTGGCCGTTACCGATACCGTAGGCTGGTGGGGATGGCTGGGAATCATTCCATTGGCTACCGGACTGATTCGTTTTTGTCCTCTCTATACCATGCTGGGTTTCAAAACCTGCTCGACGGGTGATAACTGCGCCCCGAAAAAACAATAGCGCCAATAACGCAAAAGAAAGACAAGTGAGTCACCCCAACCTTAAGGTTGGGGCTTCCTCGCCACAAGATAAGGGAGCCTTCGGCTCCATAATCAACTGTCTCGCTTACCTCGCCATAATGGCAGGGCTTGCGCGAGACGCGTGGTCGATTTCCTTCTGGCGATGCGCTAACCCGCATCGCCATATTTTTGCGTTTTTTAGGACATGTGACTGCCGCGCTTCAATGCTGCGGCGCTGTTGTGCGTAGTTGATGCAGTGGATGAGTTGTATAGATGGGTACAAAATGGCGGAGAGGGGGGGATTCGAACCCCCGTCAGGGTATTACCCTGAACACGCTTTCCAGGCGTGCGACTTAAACCACTCATCCACCTCTCCGCAGGGTCACGCATTCTAGCAAAAGCGAAGCGCATGTCCAAATTTTTTACCGTAATCCGGGATTCGCCATGAGGCATAATGCGGCAAGACCCTTGCTGCCGCTTCTTCTGTTATGAGCGTGATGACCTTTACCCCGCCCTCCGTTTCCTTCGACTTTCGCGCTTTTCTGCCCACTCTGCCGGAATTGCCGGGTGTTTACCGAATGCTGGACGCGAAGGATGGGCTGCTCTATGTGGGCAAAGCCAAGAATCTGAAGCGGCGGGTGTCTTCCTATTTTCAGAGGCAATTGCCGAGTCCGCGCATCGCCCTGATGGTCAGCCGGATTGCGCGAATCGAGACGACGGTGACGCGCTCCGAGGCAGAGGCGCTGCTGCTGGAAAACAATCTTATCAAACGTCTTGCCCCGCGTTTCAACATCCTGTTTCGGGACGACAAGTCCTACCCCTACATTGTTATCAGCCGGGGCGATTTTCCGCGTCTGGCCTTTTTTCGGGGCGCGCCGGGGAAAAGCGCGGATTACTTCGGCCCTTTTCCTTCCGCCAACGCGGTGCGCGAGAGCATCCAGCTTCTGCAAAAAATGTTTCGTCTTCGCACCTGTGAGGATTCAGTATTCGCGCACCGCTCGCGCCCATGTCTGCTTTACCAGATCAAACGCTGTTCCGGGCCGTGTGTGTCTGATCTGGTGACACAGGAAGATTACGCGCAGGACGCTCGCCACGCGGCCTGGTTTCTGACCGGACGGCAGAATGAAGTGATGACGCGCCTGGAAGAAAAAATGGAAATGGCGGCCTCCCGACTGGCTTTTGAGCAGGCGGCGTTCTACCGCGATCAGTTGCAATCGTTGCGCCAGGTGCAGGAGCAGCAATTCATGGACAGCGGTAAGGGCGAGGACGCCGATGTGATCGTCGCGCTACGTGAAAATGGGCAGTTATGCGTCAATCTGGCAATGGTTCGGGGCGGACGGCATTTGGGCGACCATCCTTTTTTTCCGGCCTGGGACGGGGAAGCGACGCCGGAAGAAGCGATGGCAGCCTTTATCAATCAGCATTACGCCTTGCATCCCGCGCCTCTCCGTCTCATTCTGTCGCCCTTGCCGGACGAGGAGGACGAATGCGCTGCCACACTGGAAGCGGCAGAGCGGATAACGACCATGATGACCGCCAGACTCGTCGCGCACCGCGCCTGGGTAAACATGGCAGAGCAAAATGCGCGTCTTGCCATTCTGGCGAGGAATCAGGCAGACGAACGTCAGACTGAACGCCTGCTGGCACTCAGGGAAGTTATGGAATTGGCGGAAATTCCCCGTCGTATCGAGTGTTTTGACATCAGCCATACCCAGGGCGAATTGCCGGTGGCTTCCTGTGTGGTTTATCAGGCGGAAGGGGAGAATGCGAGCGGCAGCGGCATGAAGAGTTCCGCCTACCGCCGCTTCAATATACGCGACATTGAACCGGGGGATGACTACGCGGCAATCCGCCAGGCAGTGACGCGCCGTTATATGAAAGCCGTGGCGGGGGAAGGCGTTATTCCTGACCTGATTTTGATTGACGGCGGCAAGGGGCAGGTCGGCGCGGCAATGGAGGCTTTACAGGAAATCGGACTTTCTGATGTGGCGCTGGCAGGCGTCTGCAAGGCGGAAGGGCGCAAAACCGGGGCGGAATCCCTGGTCTTTGCGGATGGGCGGGGCGCATTACAACTCGGCGCAGAACATCCGGCGCTGCGTCTGATAGTGGAAATCCGCGACGAAGCGCATCGCTTTGCCGTTACCGGACACCGTTTGCGGCGTGGCAAGGCAAGAAAACAGTCCCGCCTGGACAGTATTCCCGGTATAGGCGCGACCAAACGCAAGGCGCTGGTCAGCCGTTTCGGCGGCCTTGCCGGAGTCAGGGAAGCAAGCGTAGAGCAACTGGCGCAAACACCCGGTATCGGGCTGGTATTGGCAGAAATCATCTACGCAGCCTTGCATTGAAACAAATTGAACCATAAAAATCAATTAGATAGAAAATATACTTAAAGTATTACTTTAACTACGCGAGCGCAATTTGCGCCATTTATGGCGAAGTAGCCAGTAGGCTGGGATGGAACGAAGATGAATCCCAGCTTCAAGAATCACGGATGTCAAAATGCTGGGATTCCGTTTCACTCCATCCCAACCTATATATGGACTCGCCCCGGTTGTCAACTTCTGCTTTTGAACAAGGAACCCGGTTGCATCTATGTATAAGGCCTGTTCGGGCAAGCAGCAATGTGCTTGTGGCCAACATTGTTT
>WRKX01000030.1 GCA_009777925.1 Betaproteobacteria bacterium
ATGGGCTGATCAATAACGCTTCACCAATCGCCTTGTTCGTCTGACCAGCGTCGGAGCGGGCCAGGGCACGGTGACGTAAATCCTCTGAATAAGGTCGTGTCATCTGCTCTCTCCTTGCGTTCCAATTTCGAATCATATCTCTCGTAAGTTCAGTATAGTAATTCTATTGAAAGACAGCATGCTCTAGGCTGGTGTACAGCGCATGTTCTCGCGTTCGGGGATGTCTACGGTCGTGCGCATGGGAACCTCCAAAAATAGCATTACAGCGCAATTTCATCATGATGCTGGCGCATCATGATGTCAACTATGAGACATGCTGCCAGGCAGAACTCTGAAAATATCAATGCCCATTGATGTGTTCATGGTATCTTGCCGCCTGGTGTAAAAGCCAGGCGCGAGATTAGCTGAGCGCGTAATGCCAGAAGCAATAACACCTTCGCACGCCTGCGCGGACTTGTTTTTGCTCAAACAGCTTGATGCGCGGCTTACTCATTGAAGAGATCACACCAAGGTCTTAACCAACATCTCCCGATCACCCGGCAGGAAATCCATCGGCGCGATTTCCGGCATCGTGTAAGCCCCAGGGCTCAGTCGCAACGCCGCCGCACGGGCGCAGGAAACCATGATCTGCGAGGTGAGCGCGGGGTTGTCGATGCGCATGCGGAATTCAAACATCTGATTGTGCGTCGCGCCGCTCACGCCCTTGCGCTCCATCAACACGCCGTGGCCCACGTCCTTGATCTCGTCGATGCTCGGCACGGCAAAGACGTGGGTATCGTCGTGGGCGAAATATTCGTCTTCCTTGATGGCCGCCGTCACCTTCGCCAGTTCCGCGCCGGGGTCGAGTTCGACGTAGACCATGCGCCGATGCACTCCCGCGCCGACAGGCATCGTCATCGACAACGCATCCTTGACGCCGGGCTTCGACTTGGCGCAAACGGAATGCCCCATGCTCATGCCGGGGCCGAAGTTGGTGTAGGTCAACCCCTTGGGAGCCATCGCCAACAGCAGCACGCGCAACAGCGAATCGCTACCGGGGTCCCAACCGGCGGAAACCACCGCGACGCTGCCGTGTTCCTTGCCGACGGCGTCTAAATTCGAGCGTAGTTGCCACAATTTTTCGCCGTGAATGTCGAAACTATCCACCGTGTGGATGCCTCGGGCCAGGTAGAGCGGCGCCGTTTCCGGGATGCTGCGGGTCGGGCCGCACAAGAGCGCCACATCGACCTTGCCCAGCATGCCGACGTCGGTGACGACCTTGATTCCGGCCAGGCTTTTCGCCTCTTCTTCCGATAGCGCCGTCGAGCGCCGGACGATGCCGGCCAGTTCCATGTCCGGCGCTGCCTGTACCGCCTCGACCGCATAATGGCCGATGTTGCCGTACCCTACCACCGCTATCCGCAAAGTTTTCATGATATTTCCAGGTGATCGTTGAAGAAAACGTGAATGATACAAGAAGAAACGACAGGCTGTTATGCCTGCCGCTTTGCTTTTGCATAGAGGAGAGAATTGTGTCAGTTCCTGCAAGGGCGAGATTTATCGCGCTCAAACCACTCGCTTTTTGCAGCTTCGGTACTTGATAGCTTTAGCAGGGCTAGTTCCGGCACTCCTGGCAACGGCGCTCTCAGTCAAGTATCGCCTCGATCCTCGGGGGCAAATGCGATTGCTTTGAATCTATGTTCAAATGTCTTATACAAGATAGTTTGTTATAGTATAATTTTGTATAAGGCATATTTATTGCTTTAGGGTGCCATGAACGAATGACCCGGATACTTGGATGTGGGCGCTCGAAAAATTATATTTCATGCCGTTAAAGGGGATGGATTTGGAGTTGCCTACAGACATATCACAGGGATTCATGCTAAACCCGTAACCAATGCGAAAGGAATCATGATAGGTAGGAGCGTTACAGTACGCTGTATGTCTCATATACCATTTGTACTGAATTGAGGAGTTCGCTGCCTTGAGGTTGCGGTGACTCAAAATCCTTAGGCATTATTCGATCAACCAATCATATTGGCATCTGAATTTCATGTTAACGCGTGTAATAAATAGAGACTTGGCAGAACATACCCTGCCGCTTGAAGTATCTACCCAGGCGCCTCACACCCCGCGCGCGAACGGGTATATTGGCATAGCATCCGCTGTGCCATCTGCCGCGAAACCTGCCCTTGTCAGTGACGCGCGCGCGACAGACAAATCGCTCAAAAACAAAACCGGTCATCGCGCGGAAAAGGCAGGCGTCTATGTGCCGGTTTGGGTCAAATTCTGCGCCGCCATGTGCGCGGGCGTACTGTGGACATTTCTTGCCGTCTTTATGGCAAGCGCATGGATTTATGACCTGGGCCAGATCATTGGGCCTGTGTTTGCCCATCTGGTTATCTACGGCATTGCGATTATCCCCGGTTTCATGAATGCGTTTTTGGTTGCCAGTCTCCTCATGGACAGGCGTCCCAGTCTCCATGAGTCCGGCATCACAGGTAGCCTGTTACCGGCGATTACCATCCTGATAGCGGCATATAACGAGGAAAAAACGATCGCGGCCACGCTTAAGAGCATTGCCCGCCAGAAGTATCCGGGAAGCGTCAAGGTAATTGTCATCAACGACGGTTCGACCGACAATACCCGCCGAATTCTCGCAAAATATAACTACCCTTGGCTGGAAGTACTGAATCTGAAGCGGAATGTAGGGAAGGCAATGGCGTTGAATTACGGTCTCAAGCGGGTCAGGACATTGCTGACTTTGACGGTTGATGGCGATTCCTATCTGTTCAGGAATGCCTTGCGAAACATTGTGCGGCGTTATATGAGCGACCCTCTGAACACACGGGCGGTTGCCGGCGCGGTGCTGGTACGAAATTCCCGGAAAAATCTGGTGACCCGTATCCAGGAGTGGGATTATTTTCATGGTATTGCTTCCATCAAGCGCTTGCAGAGCCTCTACCAGGGAACTCTGGTTGCCCAGGGCGCCTTTTCGCTTTATGAAACGGCTACGCTCAAGGCGCTGGGCGGCTGGCCGAAGACCGTGGGTGAAGATATTGTGGTGACCTGGGCAATCCTGAAAGCCGGATATAGAGTGGGCTTCGCGGAAAACGCCTGCCTGTTTACGAATGCTCCCGATACCTGGTGGCAATTCATCCGCCAGCGTCAGCGTTGGTCGCGGGGCATGATCGAAGCGTTCAAATTGAATGGCGGCCTGCTGCTCAAGCCACGTATGACGACCCTGTTTATCTGGTGGAACCTGTTGTTTCCATATATGGATTCGGTCTTTGTGCTGGCATTCATTCCCGGAATTTTTCTGGCTTTTTGCGGGATTTACTGGATAGCAGGGCCGATGACGCTGGCTGTCCTGCCGCTTGCTTTTTTGCTGAACTACATCATGTTTACCATCCAGTCACGCATGTTTACCGAACAGGGGCTCAAGGTTCGCAAGAATTTTCTGGGCTTCATGTGCTATACGCTGTTTTACAGTCTTGTGCTGCAACCGGCCTGTGTGACTGGCTATATCCAGGAATTTTTCAGGCGCGCCAAGAAATGGGGAACAAAATGAGAGGAAACGCTGTTTTTGTGGGAGCGTTGTGTTTTTGGCTTGCTGCTGCTCCGGCAGGGGCGGAGGAGACATCGCCCTGGGTTCATGGCAGATGGTATTCGACGCACGATACCGACAAATTCGACGAGACCAGAATATTGGCAGGTTATCGTTTTGCCAATGGTCTGGGCTTTGACGCTCTGGCAATGCACTACCACGCGCCCGGTTGGTCTGCCAACGGCCAGGGGTTGAGGGCGGCCTATACCCGAAAAACTGTCGAACGGGAGATTGATGTTTCCTTCGGCGTGCATAATGTGCGTGGACATCAGCTATTTGCGGGCAGTCTGGATTATCTGGAACGGTTAACGCCCGATAGCGCGCTTGGGGTCAGCCTGGAGCGCGACATCGTTAATTCGGTGCAGGGCATTGACAAGGGTCTTAGCTCTACGGCGCTCATGCTGGTCGCGGAGCACCAGTTTACGCCGCGCTTTGGGGTGGGTATAGCGGCGGGAAGCACCCGTTTTTCAGACGGCAATTACCGCCCGATTTTGCGCGCGCGCTGGAATTACGAGCTGGCTCCCGAATATGGCGTCAGCGCCTACCTGAAAAATCGCTACTACGAGAACACCCGCCCTTATCTGGGCAACTACTACGCGCCGGAATCGCTGCACGAACTCTCCCTGGGTCTGGCGTGGCGTACCGCGTTATCGGATTATGTCGTGTTCACGGCGGAAGCGGATGGCGGACAGCAATGGGTTGACCGTACCGACCGCCGGGCGATCTGGAGTACCAGACTGGCGCTTCAATCCCCCCGGCGCGCGCAAATTCAATGGAAGATTGCGCTGGAAGTCAGCAACAACGCGGGTTCTCAGTTCGATTCCGACTCCGTACACTATCGTTACTACAGCCTGGGCGCGTATCTGCTCATACCTCTGCGCTGAAGCGCGGGGCAATCGCATGGACGCCTTTGTTGCATGTTGCAGGGGATAACAGGGTTAACTACGTGCAGGCGGGGGGATGTTAACCCAGATATAGCATCATTTGCTGGCGCTTCTTGTTGTGTGCGGTCATTAAGAGTAAAATGAGATCATTGACATCACAATATCGTAGAGGCTGTCATGGCGACAGTTACCGTAAGAAATCTGCCCGATGAGGTGCATCGCGCGCTTCGCGTTCGCGCGGCGCACCATGGTCGCAGCACCGAAGCTGAAATTAGATATATCCTTGAAATTGCCGCTCGACCGCCAGAACGCATAAGGCTCGGTTCGTTACTGCAATCCATCACACATGAGGCGGGCGGGCTGACCGACGCCGAAGCAGAGCGTTTCAACCGGCTTCGCGATAAGACTCCTGCTGAACCAATGCGCTTCTCATGATCGTTCTCGACACCAACGTAATTTCCGAGCTCTGGAAGATCGCGCCTGATTCCAATGTATTAGCCTGGGTTGATGTGCAGGCGATTGAAACCCTTTATTTATCTGCTATTACTGTGGCAGAGATACGTTTTGGCTTGACGATGATGCCGACAGGCAAACGACGGGCGACCTATCAGGAGCGTTTTGAACGGGAAGTCCTGCCTGCTTTCACGGGGCGTGTTCTGTCCTTTGATCTGGCTGCTTCCCAGGCTTACGCTGACCTGATGGCGCGAGCGATGACGGCAGGTAAGGCAGTTGGCAGGGCGGACGGCTATATTGCCGCCGTTGCTGCTGCGCATGGGTTTACCGTCGCTACGCGCGACGTTGCCCCGTTCCAGGCTGCTGGTCTCAAGGTTATCAACCCGTGGGAGCTATAGCGAGATGAAGGAAATAGGGGCGTTGGAGGGGGCGGGCTTGCCCCAATCTTGTGCACTTATCATACCTCTGCGCTGAAAATATCCGGGGACGCCCGACAGGAGAAGGCATGTGCCTGCCGGGCGCGCTTATGCGCGTACTTGTGGCTCGTCGCGTGTCTTATATAAGAATTAGACATACCGTGTGTTTTGTGGTGAAATTCAACTTATGGCATACACACCGTTTCCTTCCTCGCACAGCTTTATCGTATTGCCCGGTCAGGCCGGCAGACGGGTGAAAAGCCCCAGCTTCAATCCGCTCTATCGGCAAATCAGGGAGCTTATTTTGCAAGCCTTGAGCGCGGGCGATTGGATGCCCGGTTCGATGATTCCGAGCGAGGCCGAGTTGTCTGCGCGATTTGGGGTCAGTCAGGGGACGGTCAGAAAGGCCATTGATGAACTTTCCGCCGAAAAGTTGCTGGTACGCCTGCAAGGCAAAGGAACTTTCGTAGCTTCGCACAGTGATACCCCTTACCGCTTTCTGCGCCTTCGTCCCGATATTGGCGGAACTCAACAAAAATACAGCCAGACTCTTTCCTGCGAATCCATTGCGGCAGATGAAAAAGCCGCAGACGCGCTTGCCCTTCCTGTGGGTAGCCCCGTCATGCAAGTGGAGCGAATCTTGTTCCTCAACGACGAACCCGCAGCGTTCGACCAGATTTTTCTTTCAGGGGACAATTTTGGCGAATTGAGCCTGGAGATGCTATGCCAGGAGCAACGAACGTTGTATAGTGTACTGGAATGGCGTTTCGGGGTGCGAATGATTCGCGCCAAAGAAAAGTTGCGCGCGATCACAGCGGGTGCGAAGATTGCCGAAAATCTTGTCCTGTCCGCAGGCGATCCGGTTCTGCTGGTCGAACGAATCGCCTACACCTACGGCGACAAGGCAGTGGAATGGCGGCGCAGCTTTTGCCGAACCGACCGCTACCACTACTTCAACGAACTGGATTAATACTGTGTTAGCCTTAGCCTGAATGTATATAATCTGTTTTTTGTCAAACACTTTTCATCAAGGATGACGCCCATGGCTGATACCTGTCAAACCTCCCCAAGGGAGCGCCCCAAAAATCTGGGGCTTTCTGAAATTATGCTTCAGATACGCCTTCCTTTGCCGGGCAAACTTTCCATTCTTCACCGGGTCAGCGGAGTGCTCCTGTTTTTGATGCTGGGGCCGCTCCTGTATTGCTTCCAGTTGAGCGTAACTTCGCCGGGCGACTTCGCGGTCTTCAAGAGCATGGCCTCAGAGCCCCTTTGCCGCGCGCTGTTTGCGGTAATTATCTGGGCTTACCTGCACCATATCTGCGCGGGTATCCGCTTCCTGCTGCTGGACATGCACGTAGGCATTGACCTCGCTTCCGCGCGCCTTTCCGCAGCGATTGCGTTTGCGGTGAGCATTACGCTGACCCTCATTCTGTGCTGGAGGATTCTGTTGTGATCAATCGTATCGTTGTCGGGGCGCACTATGGCCTCAAGGACTGGATTATCCAGCGCGTCAGCGCTGTGGTTATGGCTGCTTACAGTCTGTTCATGGTCATTGTGCTGCTGGTGCTGTGTCCCACCACTTTTGACGCCTGGCGCAATGTGTTCAGTTTCGGATTGGTGAAGTTTGCCACTTTCCTTTTTGCGCTTTCCCTTTTCTATCACGCCTGGATTGGTATACGCGATCTGTGGATGGATTACGTCAAGTCCGTCAGCATACGCTTGACCCTGCACGCTCTGACGGTATTGGCGCTTGTGGGTTACGCCGGCTGGATGGCTGCGATTCTCTGGAGGCTGTAAGTGAATATTTCCGTTCTCAAATTTGACGCAGTAATTGTCGGCGCGGGCGGCGCGGGTTTACGCTCCGCTATCCAGCTCTCTGAAGCCGGCCTGAAGACTGCCGTACTTTCCAAAGTGTTCCCGACCCGTTCGCACACGGTTGCGGCGCAGGGCGGAGTTGCCGCTTCGCTCGGCAATTCCGAGGAAGACAATTGGCGCTGGCACATGTACGACACCGTAAAGGGATCTGACTGGCTGGGCGACCAGGACGCCATTGAATACATGTGCAAAAAAGCTGTGGAAGTGGTGGTTGACCTGGAGCATTATGGAATGCCTTTTGATCGCACCGACGATGGCAAGATCTATCAGCGCCCGTTCGGCGGTCATATGTCCAACTTCGGCGAAAAGCCGGTGCGTCGTTCCTGCGCCGCCGCCGACCGTACCGGACACGCCATGCTGCATGCCATGTATCAGCGCAATGTAAAGGCCAATACCCAGTTCTTCGTGGAATGGATGGCGCTTGACCTGATCCGTGACAGCGAAGGCGCGGTAGTCGGCATTTCCGCGCTGGAAATGGAAACCGGCAACATCGTTATTTTCCATGCCCGCGCGGTGATTTTCGCAACCGGCGGTTCCGGGCGCATTTTTGCCTCCTCTACCAACGCCTTCATCAATACCGGCGATGGTCTTGGCATGGCGGCGCGCGCCGGGATTCCGCTGGAAGACATGGAATTCTGGCAGTTTCACCCCACCGGCGTGGCGGGCGCGGGCGTACTGATTACCGAAGGCGTGCGCGGCGAAGGCGGCATTCTGCGTAATGCCGACAAGGAGCGCTTCATGGAGCGTTACGCGCCGAACGCCAAGGACCTGGCCTCGCGCGATGTGGTTTCCCGCGCCATGACCACGGAAATCAAGGAAGGGCGCGGCTGCGGCCCCAGCAAGGATTATGTCCTGCTCGATATTACCCATCTTGATCCGGCAACCATCATGAAGCGCCTGCCGGGCATCCGGGAAATCTCGATTCAGTTCGCGGGCGTTGATCCGATCAAGGAGCCGATTCCCGTCGTGCCGACCTGCCATTACCAGATGGGAGGTATTCCCACCAACTTTGCGGGGCGCGTTGCCGTACCGGATGGCAGGGGCGGCGACAGAATAGTGCCTGGCTTTTATGCGGCGGGTGAATGCGCCTGTGCTTCGGTGCATGGCGCGAATCGTCTCGGGACGAATTCCCTGCTTGATCTTCTCGTATTCGGCAAATCCGCTGGCGATTCCGCCGTGGAGGATCTGAAAGATGGAGAGGCGCATCGTACCCTTCCCGCAGACGCCCAGGATGTGGCGCGGTCGCGTATCGCAGCGCTGGATGCTCGCAAGGGCGGAACCAGCGTATATGAAGCGCGGCAGGCCATTTCCCGCACCATGCAGGATCATGCGGGCGTGTTCCGCTTTGAGGATTTGTTGAAGCAGGGCGTGGCCCGGATTCTTGAGGTCGAGAAAATGGCGCATAACCTGGAGATTCAGGACAAGTCCAAGGTCTGGAACACCGCCAGGGTCGAGGCGCTGGAGACTGAAAACCTGATCGAGGTTGCCAAGGCGACCATGATTTCGGCGGAGGCGCGCAAGGAGTCGCGCGGCGCGCATGTGCGCGACGACGCCCCGGACACGCCGGAATTCCCCAATGGTCGCAATGACAAGGACTGGTTGAAGCACACCCTCTGGTTCCGAGACGGCAACCGTATCGAATACAAGCCTGTTTGCCTGACGCCGCTTACGGTTGAACCCGTAGAGCTGAAAACCCGGTCGTATTAATCGGAGAGAAGCATGACGACACGCACGATGCAATTTCGTATTTATCGCTACGACCCTGACAAGGACGAACGTCCTCGTATGCAGGACATTTCCGTGGAAGTGGACGAACAGGACCGTAAACTGTTGGACGCGCTCACCAAGCTGAAGGCAAAGGATGAGACCATTGCGTATCGCCGCTCCTGCCGGGAAGGCGTGTGCGGTTCGGACGCGATGAACATCAACGGCAAGAATGGCCTGGCCTGTCTGACTGACCTGGAAGGACTGGAGCAGCCGGTTCTGCTGAAGCCGCTGCCGGGGTTGCCGGTTATCCGCGATCTGATTGTGGATATGACCCAGTTTTTCAAGCAATACCATTCGATCAAGCCCTATCTCATCAACAACGATCCTCCGCCTGAGCGCGAGCGGCTGCAAAGCCCGGAGGAGCGGGAAGAGCTGAATGGCCTGTATGAGTGCATCCTCTGCGCTTGTTGCTCAACCGCTTGTCCTTCTTTCTGGTGGAATCCCGACAAGTTCGTCGGCCCCGCCGGATTGCTGGCGGCTTACCGTTTTCTGGCCGATACCCGCGACCAGGCAACCGGTGAGCGTCTGGACAATCTGGAAGACCCTTACCGCCTGTTCCGTTGCCATAGCATCATGAATTGCGTTGATGTTTGCCCGAAGGGGTTGAACCCAACCCTGGCGATCGGAAAAATCAAGGAAATGATGGTCAAACGTTACGTCTAGCATGGAGCCTCTTGACGCCGCCGCCCTTTCCCGTCTGCGTTGGCGCTGCACCCGCCGCGCCATGCTGGAAATGGATCTGCTTCTGGGCGAGTTTCTGGACAAGAAATTTCCCAGTCTCTCGCCTGAAGATCAGGCAGCGTTTGTCGAGCTGGCCGATTACGAAGACATTAAATTATGGCCCTGGGTCAGTGGTCAGGAAGAGTGCGAAGACGCTCGCCTGGCACCTGTCGTGGTCATGTTGCGTTGCCAGACAAACGGCGCGCAAAGAAGGCGTGATATGCCTTGAAGGCAGAACCACACCGTTTTACAGGGCGCTGACCTGATTCAAGGCGCTTTTTAGTTCACATCAACACAACAGGGAAAAAACTATGACAACCGAACGCACTGTAACCTTGCAGATCCCCGGACAACAACCCATGGACTTTCCGGTATTGACGCCGACCCATGGCAATGAATGTATTGATATTCGCGCACTGGGCGGTAAATCCGGGATGTTTACCTATGACACCGGCTTTTTGTCTACGGCAAGCTGTAAGTCGTACATCACCTTCATTGATGGCGATAAGGGGGAGCTGCTCTATCGTGGTTATCCTATCGAACAACTGGCGGAACAATGCAGCTTTCTGGAAGTAGCCTACCTGCTGCGACAGGGCGAGTTGCCTACTGTTACCCAGAAAATCCAGTTTGAAAACACGATTCGCAGACACACTTTGGTGCATGACCAATTGACCCGTTTCTACAACGGTTTCCGGCGTGATGCGCACCCGATGGCGGTCATCGTCGGCGTGGTCGGCGCGCTGTCGGCGTTCTACCACCAGGCCATGGATTTCTCCACGCTTGAGCACCGCACCATCAGCTTTAACCGGATCATTGCCAAGCTGCCGACTATTGTGGCTATGGCTTACAAGTACAACACCGGCTTGCCGTTCATGTACCCCAGGAACGACCTCCCCTATGCCGAAAACTTCCTCTACATGATGTTCGGCACGCCTTGTGATGACTATGAGCCTAATCCGGTTCTTGCGCGCGCGCTTGACATCATCTTTACCCTGCATGCCGATCATGAGCAGAATGCTTCTACCTCTACGGTACGCCTGGCTGGTTCTTCCGGCGCCAATCCGTTTGCCTGCATTGCGGCGGGGATTGCCTGTCTGTGGGGGCCGGCGCATGGCGGCGCGAACGAAGCCTGCCTGGAAATGCTGGAAGAAATCGGCGATGTATCCAGGGTGGGCGAGTACATCAAGCGTTCCAAGGACAAGGACGACAGCTTCAAGCTCATGGGCTTCGGCCACCGGGTCTACAAGAATTTCGATCCGCGCGCCAAGTTGATGCGCAAGGTCTGCGACGAGGTATTGACGGAGCTGGGTCTGGAGAATGATCGCCTGTTCAAACTTGCCAAGGCGCTAGAAAAAATTGCCCTTGAAGACGACTATTTTATTGAGAAGAAGCTCTACCCGAACGTGGACTTCTACTCGGGCATCGTCCAGAAGGCGATTGGTATACCGACTTCCATGTTTACCTGTATTTTCGCGCTGGCGCGTGTTGTGGGTTGGATGTCACAATGGGAGGAGATGTTGACTGATCCTGAATACAAGATCGGGCGACCGCGCCAGTTGTACGTTGGCGCTGCCAAGCGCGATGTTATCCCGTTGGACAAGCGTTAACAGGCGGGAATGGCAGACAAGGCGGCGCTTTTGCGTCGCCTTTTTACCATCTTCCACTTCCCTTCTTTGATATAGAGGAAATAATCATGTTGCAACAAAAGCAGAAAAGCTCGCTTTTCTCCGGCGGCAACGCGCCATTTGTTGAGTCGCTCTATGAAAATTATCTGGACGACCCCGCTCAGGTGCCGGAAGAGTGGCGAGTTTACTTTGACAATCTGGCGCTTCAGCCCGGATTTGCCGCCCGGGATGTGCCGCATTCACCTATCATTGCGGCGTTTGCCGATCAGGCGCGCCGGGGCGGTTTCCGACAAGGCGGTCAGGAGGCGCAGGACGACGGCAAGCAGGTTGCCGTCCTGCAATTGATTAATGCCTACCGTTTTCTCGGCAATCGCCGCGCCGATCTGGACCCCTTGAAACGCAAGGAACGCCAGCAAATTCCCGAACTGGAGCCTTCGCATTACAAGTTGACGGATGCCGACATGAACCGCGCTTTCAATACCGGCTCTTTTCGCATGGGCGACTCGCACGCGCCGTTGAGCAAGATTATTGAGGCGGTGAGGGAAACCTATTGCCGTTCCATCGGCGTCGAATACATGTACCTTACCGAAACCAGGGAAAAACGCTGGCTTCAGGAAAGGCTGGAGCCGACGCGGGGGCATGGCAAATTCAGCAGGGAGGATAAAACCCGACTTCTGGAGCGCGTCACCGCTGCTGAAACTCTGGAGCGTTACCTGCACACCAAATATGTTGGGCAGAAACGTTTTTCCCTTGAAGGCGGCGAATCGTTGATTGCCTCGATGGATGAACTGGTGCGGCAGGCAGGCAGACACGGCGTGCGGGAAATTGTGGTCGGCATGGCGCATCGGGGGCGATTGAATATCCTTGTTAACACCCTGGGTAAACCGCCTTCCATGTTGTTTGCCGAATTTGAAGGCAAGAAGGCTTCTGATCTTTCGGACGGCGATGTCAAGTATCACCTTGGCTATTCTTCCAATGTGGGCACGCCCGGCGAGCCGGTACACCTGGTGCTGGCCTTCAATCCCTCACACCTGGAAATCATCAGCCCGGTGGTGGAAGGTTCGGTATATGCCAGACAGTTGCGTTATGGCGCGGAAGGCAGGAAACAGATCATGCCGGTGGTGATTCATGGCGACTCGGCGGTTGCCGGGCAGGGCATCAATCAGGAAACCCTGAATTTTGCGCAGACGCGCGGTTATGGCACAGGTGGAACCATCCACATTATCGTCAACAATCAGGTTGGGTTTACGACCTCTGATCCGCGCGACTATCGTTCAGGTTATTACTGTACAGAGATCTTCAAGATGGGCGAAGCGCCGATTTTCCATGTCAATGGCGACGATGTGGAAGCGGTGGCGTTTGTTACCCAGTTGGCGGTGGATTACCGGCAGGAGTTCGGCAAGGATGTGGTGATAGACATTTATTGCTTCAGAAAGCTCGGACACAACGAGCAGGATGAGCCGATGGTCACCCAACCTCTGATGTACCGGAAAGTTCAGCAGCATCCCGGAACCCGCAGGGTTTACGCCGACAAGCTGGTAGGCGAAGGAACCTTGCCGCCGGAAGGGCCTGATGCAATGATCCAGGAATATCGCGATCATCTGGACAAGGGCGAGCTGCTATACAACCCGGTGCTTTCCGGCTACAAGCGCAACCTCCCCCAGCACTGGAAAAATTATTCCGGGCAAAAATACATTGAAACTTTTGATACCCGTGTGCCGCAGAAGGAGTTGGAGCGGCTTTCCGAACGCCTGACCACTTTGCCGGAAGGCTTTGCCCTGCATAGCCGGGTAAAGAAAATTGTCGAAGACCGGCGGCTTATGGGGCAGGGCAGGATTCCATTTGACTGGGGGATGGCGGAAAACCTGGCTTATGCCACCCTGCTTTCCGAGGGTTATGGCATCAGAATTTCCGGCGAAGACGTGGGGCGCGGTACTTTCTTCCACCGCCATGCGGCTTTCCATGACCAGAACCGGCAGGTATGGTCGGAGGGAACCTACCATCCGCTGGAGCATCTCCAGGAAAAACAGGGGCGCTTCCAATGTTATGACTCCGTGCTTTCCGAAGAAGGCGTGCTGGCCTTTGAGTATGGGTATTCCACTACGGAATCCAATGATCTGGTCGTTTGGGAGGCGCAGTTCGGCGATTTTGCCAATAGCGCGCAGGTTGTCATTGACCAGTTCATTGCTTCCGGTGAAGCGAAATGGGGACGTGGCTGCGGTCTGACCCTGCTCCTGCCGCATGGTTACGAAGGGCAGGGGCCGGAGCACTCCTCCGCCCGACTGGAGCGTTACATGCAACTTTGCGCGACCATGAATATGGAAGTCTGTGTGCCGACTACACCGGCGCAGATTTTCCATCTCCTGCGCCGCCAGATGTTGAGAAAGCAGAGGAAGCCTCTGATCGTGTTCACGCCCAAATCGCTGTTGCGCCACAAGGAGGCTGTTTCCAGCATGGATTTGCTGGCGCGGGATACCTTCCATCGCATCATCGGCGAGGTTGATACGCTGGACGCGAAGAAGGTTACGCGCGTCCTGCTCTGTTCCGGCAAGGTCTATTATGATCTGCTCGCGGCTCGCCGGGAGCGCGGCATTGAGCATATCGCCATCGTGCGCATTGAGCAGCTTTATCCCTTCCCGGAGACTTCCTTTGCATCTGAACTGGCGAAGTATCCGAAGGCGACCGAAATTGTCTGGTGTCAGGAGGAGCCGCGCAATCAGGGCGCATGGTACTGGTTCTCGTCGCGGCAACATCTGGCGCGTTCCGTGGACGCGAAGCAGAATTTGCTGTTGGTGGCTCGTCCTGCGGCGGCTTCGCCTGCGGTCGGCTATCTGGCTAAACATAACGCTCAACTCAAGGATCTGCTCGACTCCGCGATGGGCAAGATTGATTACTGATTTTGGAGATCACCATGAAAGTTGAAATCAAAGTTCCGCAACTCTCCGAGTCTGTCTCGGAAGGCACTCTGGGCGCCTGGAAGAAACAGATAGGCGAATTTATTGCCCGCGATGAAATCGTCATCGAAATCGAGACGGACAAGGTCGTGCTGGAAGTCCCCGCCAGCGATGGGGGAGCCCTGGTGGAAATCCTGAAGGGCGAAGGCGAAACCGTGGTTTCCGGTGAGGTAATCGCGCGTATTGACACCGCTGCTGAAGGCAAGGCTGCCGACAAAAAGGCGGAAGCGCCTGCCGCTGCCGCGCCTGCCCCAGCGCCCGCTGCCGCGCCTGTAGCGGCTGCTGCCGCGTCTCCTGCCGCGCAGAAGATTCTGGCGGAAAAGGGCGTCGCGCCTGCGGAAGTTGCCGGCAGCGGGCGGGGAGGCCGGGTTACCAAGGAAGACGCGCTGAAAGCTCAGAGTGGGCAGAGCCGCTCTTCAGGAGTGGAGATGCCCGCCGTCGCCCCTGGCAATCGTATTGAGCAACGCGTGCCGATGAGCCGCTTGCGCGCCCGTATTGCCGAGCGTCTGATCCAGTCCAAGAGCGAGAACGCTATCCTGACCACGTTCAATGAAGTGAACATGGGGCCGGTTATGGCTATGCGTAAGCAATATGGCGAGAAGTTCGAGAAGACCCACGGCGTGCGCCTTGGTTTCATGGGCTTTTTCGTCAAGGCGGCCTGCGCCGCGCTGGAGCGTTTTCCGATCCTGAACGCTTCCGTGGACGGCAACGACATTGTGTATCACGGCTACATGGACATCGGCATTGCGGTGGGCAGTCCGCGTGGCCTGGTGGTGCCGATTTTGCGCGATGTCCTTGAAATGAGCATTGCGGATGTTGAGTTGAAAATCGCGGAATTTGGCGCCAAGGCCAGGGACGGCAAGCTCTCCATGGAAGAACTGACCGGGGGAACTTTCTCCATTTCCAATGGCGGGATATTCGGCTCCATGCTCTCCACGCCCATCATCAACCCGCCGCAATCGGCCATTTTGGGGATTCACGCGACCAAGGATCGCGCGGTGGTTGAGAACGGCCAGATTGTGATTCGCCCTATGAACTACCTTGCCCTCTCCTATGACCATCGCATCATAGATGGGCGTGAGGCAGTGCTTGGCCTGGTCGCAATCAAGGAAGCGATGGAAGACCCGGCGCGGCTCCTCCTGGGCGTCTGAACAGGCGTCGAGCGCAATCCTTGTCATTTATGACGAGGTGAGCGCGACAGCCATTTATGGCGATTGAGACTCTCATCTTCTGTATTGAGACCCCCCCGGCCTTGAGGCCGGGGTGACTCGACGCAGGGTTTTACGAAAGCAGAAAGGCACATCATGTCCAAGGAATTCGATATTCTCGTCATCGGCGGCGGCCCAGGCGGTTACGTTGCCGCCATCCGCGCCGCGCAACTCGGCTTTACGGTCGCTTGTTGCGAATCCAACCCTTACGCTGACCCAAAGGGCGAACCGAGGCTGGGCGGCACCTGCCTTAATGTCGGTTGCATCCCCTCCAAGGCGTTGCTGCATACCTCGCATCTGTTTGAAGAAGCAGCCCATAGCTTCGCGGGACAGGGCATTGAAACAGGCGCGCCGAAAATCAACGTTGCAAAGATGCTTACCCGCAAAAACGGTATCGTCGACCAGCTTACCGGCGGCATCAAGATGCTGTTCAAGAAAAATAAGGTCACTTTTCTGCCCGGTCACGGCGCGTTTGTCGGTCAAGCCGCGAACGGCTGGAAGGTTAAGGTCGGCAGGGAAGAGGTAGAGGCGAAACAGGTCATCATTGCTACCGGCTCCAGCGCGCGCCATCTGCCCAATGTGCCTGTTGACAACAAGATTGTTTGCGACAACATTGGTGCGCTCGACCTGGATGCCGTTCCCAAAAAACTTGCCGTTATCGGCGCGGGCGTCATCGGGCTTGAAATGGGCTCCGTCTGGCGTCGCCTGGGTTCGGAAGTCACCATCCTTGAAGCCTTGCCTGATTTTCTTTCTTTTGCCGACATTGATCTTGCCAGGGAAGCCCTGAAAATCTTTACCAAACAGGGGCTTACCATTCACACCGGGATTACGATCAACGAAGTCAAGACCGGCAAGAAAAACGTCACCGTCATCTATACGGACAAGAATGGCAAGGAAGTCCAACTTGAAGCCGACCGCCTCATCGTCTCGGTGGGACGTGTCCCCAACACCGATGGGCTGAACGCGGACGCGGTGGGCTTGAAGCTCAACGAGCGCGGCCAGATTGAAGTTGACGCTCACTGCAAGACCAATCTTGCCGGCGTTTGGGCTATCGGCGATGTCGTGCGCGGCCCCATGCTTGCCCACAAGGCTATGGAGGAGGGCGTGCAGGTAGCCGAACTGATAGCCGGACAGGCGGGGCATACCAACCTGGATACCATTCCCGGCGTTATCTACACTACGCCGGAAATTGCCTGGGTCGGCAGGACTGAACAGCAATTAAAAGCGGAAGGCGTGGCTTACAAGGTGGGCAGGATACCTTTTCTTGCCAATGGGCGCGCGCTTGGCATTGACGCGCCGGAAGGGTTTGTCAAGATGCTGGCTGATGCCCGGACGGATCGTATTCTGGGCGTGCATATCATTGGCGCGGGCGCTTCCGATCTGATTGCCGAAGCCACGGTCGCAATGGAATTTGCCGGAGCCTCGGAAGACCTCGCCCGGATTTGTCATGCGCACCCGACTCTTTCGGAAGTTGTCCACGAAGCGGCGCTGGCCTGTGACAAACGGGCGCTGCATTTTTAAGTCGGCGCGTATTGCAGTTGCGTAGGTTGGGGTGAGGTCTTGCAGACGGCAAATAGCGAACCCCAACACGCAACGATTATTGTAGGGGCGCGATTTATCGCGCCCTGAACATTGCTGTCTGCAAGACCGATAAATCGCGCCCCTACGAATAGGTTTGGCATGGGTTTTCAGCCTGCTTTCTTCAGACTTGAAGAAGGTCAATGCGCCATTTTCCTGAATCGGGGTACATATGCCGTCCGTGCCGTCACAGCGCAACCCATTTTGCACAGGAGAAATAATTATGCAGTGTCCCCTGACAGGTATCTCTTTCGGTCAACGCCCCCCGGATAACGCTTCGACACCATCATTGCCGCCACTCTGGCGCCTGGGATTTCGCCCCTTTTTCCTTGGTGGCGCATTTTTCGCCGTGGTTGCTATCGGCTTGTGGATTGTCGCGTATATGGGCAAACTGCCGGACTGGACGCCTGCAGGCGACTGGCTGGATTGGCACAGACACGAGATGTCTTTCGGTTTTGCCGCCGCCATCGTCGCCGGTTTTTTGATGACCGCAGTGCAAAACTGGACCGGCATTCCCGGCGTTCGTGGCTGGCCGCTGGCGGCGCTGGTTGGGTTGTGGCTCGCGGCGCGTTTGTGCTGGTTGCTGGATATGCCGTGGTGGGTCATTGCGTTGCCGGAACTCTCCTGGCTGCCGCTCCTTGCCATTCTCATTGCCAGGAGCTTGCGGCGAACGCGGCAGATTCACAATTATCCGATACTCGCCACGCTTGCCTTGCTGACGCTTGCCGACGCCCTGTCGCTTGCCGGACTGGCGACTGGCAATGCGGATTGGCTGCGTAATGGCTCCATGTCCGCGATTTGGCTTATCGTTGCCTTGATGACGATGATCGGCGGGCGCGTGATTCCCTTTTTTACCCAACGCGCCTTGAACATACCGGCCAGGCCTGCGCCCACAAAGTACCAGCTTGCGCTCGATTATGCGCTGATGGCGGCAGCCGTGCTCCTCGCGGCGCTCTCTGCCGGAGGGCTGGCGATGATGACGCCAACGCTGCTTTTCGCGCCGCTTTTTGCCGCTTTGGCGATAGGGCACGCCATACGCCTGTGGCAGTGGAGCCATCGCGGCGTCTGGGGAATCACGCTGTTGTGGCCATTGCACTTGTCATATTTATGGATGGCCGTTGCCTGTGCGGGATTGGCGCTGTTTCATGTCGGTTTGCCGCTGTTTTTCAGTTTCTCGCTGCACGCGCTGACCGTGGGCGCGATGGGCGGCCTGATTCTGGCGATGGTTGCCCGCGTCAGTCTCGCGCATACCGGACGTTCTCTGGAAGCGCCACGCCCGATGGCTTATGCGTTCATCCTGTTCCATATTGGCGCGGCGGCGCGGGTATTTTTCACTCCCTGGTTGCCGTCGTCGGGTTTAATCATCGCCGCGCTTTGCTGGATGCTTGCTTTCGGTTTTTTTGTTCTGTGCCACGGCCCGATGCTTTGTCTTCCCCGCGTGGATGGAGAGGAGGGTTGATGGTGCCAATGTTTTGCGGAATGCGCGGCTGCGTGGGCTTGCTATGCCAATAACCCAAAAAATGCCCTTCCGTCGGACGGGGAAGGGCATTGGGAAGGGTGAGGTGTTTGCGCAACCCAACCTTTGGGTCGGGAATTGCGTTTGGTTCGTATTTATTTCTGCTGGATAACGGCGCAGGCGACGCGCGCGCCGGCATTGCCGGTGGGTTGCGAGACGTAATCATCCGGGTCGGCATGGACGATCAGGCCGCGTCCCACGATGCTGTGCTCGCCGGTGAGCGTGATGCTGTCAAGCTCTACATTCAGGGTGGCCTTGCCATTGGCGTCGGCTTCCAGCGAAGGGAGGTCACCCGCGTGATAGGCGGCAGCGCCTACTTTGCCGTGCGCTGTCTGGTGGGGATTGAAATGCCCACCGGCGCTGCTGGCGTCCGGGGCGCTGCAATCGCCTTTATCGTGAATATGGAAGCCGTGCGAGCCGGGCGTCAAGCCGTCGACTTTGGCTATAACCCGGACACGACTATTCGGCAGCGGCTCAAAAAGGACATTCCCCTGGACAGCGTTACCTGCGGTAGGCAAAAGCGAAGCAGAAGCGGACGCCAGCCCGTCTTCCGCGCTGACGCCAGTGGAAAAAAGACCCGCAAGGGTAAACAAAGCGGCAGGGAAAAAGAATTTTTTCATCGGAAACTCCTGTTAAGTGAAAATGACATTGCGCCTAAAATTCCCGAAAACGAGAACGGTATATGATGTCATGTTTTCTTAATATAAGTCAAAATTCTGTGACGCGATGTAGCATTCGCTTTTTTTGTACGGATTGGTCTTTTAGATGCTGAGTTATCGCCACGCGTTCCATGCCGGCAATCACGCCGATGTTCTGAAGCATGTCGCCTTGTTGGCGATGCTGGAGCATTTGCAAAAGAAGGATACGCCGCTTCTGGTGGTGGATACCCATGCGGGCGGCGGCATGTACAGGCTGGATTCGGAAGCGGCGCGTAAATTGGTGGAATTTCAGGATGGCATAGGCCGCATCTGGCAGCCGGAGTCACGCATTTCGCCTATTCCTCATGCTGTTGAGGGCTATCTGGCGGCAGTGCGGGAATTGAATCCTGATGGCATGCTCCGCCATTATCCCGGTTCACCCTGGTTCTTCTGTCGCGCTTTGCGGCCTACGGACAGCGCCCGTTTTTTTGAATTGCATCCCAACGAGTTCAGGGCATTGGTGGCCAATATTCCCGCTGGCGGCAGGGCGCGCGCGGCGCATGGCGACGGCCTGCAAGCCCTGAAGGCGCTCCTGCCGCCTCCGTCAAGGCGTGCCCTGGTTCTGATTGACCCTTCTTATGAGAATCGCGCCGATTATGAAGCGGTGGAAGACGTCTTGCGGGCAGCGGTCAAACGCTTTGCGACGGGCGTATATGCTGTCTGGTATCCGCAAATCGCCCGTTCGGAAGCGCGGAAATTTCCGGGACGTTTGCAAAAACTGGCGGAAGGAGCGTCGCCCCGAAAAATTCCCTGGCTTTCCGCGACCTTGAGCGCGCACGCGGCAGGAGAGGGCGATTTACCGGGCATGTGGGGCAGCGGCCTGTTCGTCCTGAATCCGCCCTGGGCGCTCGCAAAGGCGCTTACGGATACCCTGCCCTGGCTGGCGGCAAGGCTTGGGCAGGGCGGAAGCGCAACCTGGACATTAAACAGCGGAGAATGAACGGCGTCCGGTGTTCCGGGTTTATTTGTCTGCCCTGCCTATTCCTGCTGGAAGCGCGTGTATTTTTCCCGCCTGCCGTGACATTGCTCTATCGGGTATTTTGCCGCGTTCCTTGCGAGTTTGGCTGTGAAGGCTTCCTCCAGATCAATTCCGGCGCGGTCGGTAAGGAGGAGCAGGTAGGCCAGCACGTCGGCGCATTCATCGCCCAGCTTCTCCCGGTTTTCAGCATGGGCGCAAAAATTTTCCATTTCAGCGTCGCTTTGCCACTGCGCCAGTTCCAGCACCTCGGTAGCCTCCAGCGCGAGCGAGAGCATCAAATCCTTGACTTTGTGAAACTGCGCCCAGTTACGCGCGTCACGAAAGGCCAGAATATCCTGGCGCAGTTGCAGCAGTGTTTTTGCCATAATGCCATTCTCCTGTTTTCCACTTTGCCATCCGCACAGCAAGACCTGATTTTATCCGTTCAATGTCGTTCCTTCTCCTACTTGTGGGTTGTACAGACCGGGGGCATGGTTGACACATGTTCGGAGACATCGTTTACACATTTTATACTATAGGCATTTTGTTCTGCTGGAGGACAAGATGCCTTGGGAAGTGAGGACGGCGATGGAACTGAAGAAGGAATTTGTGCAACTTGCCATACAGCCAGGAACGAATTTCCGTGGGCTGTGCCGTCGCTTCGGGATTTCTCCGACAGCGGGCTACAAGTGGCTTGGACGTTATCTGGATGAAGGCGACGCGGGACTTTCGGAACGCTCGCGGCGTCCTTTTTATTCGCCGGGTCGAATGGATTCGGCAAGGAGTCTTTGATACTGAAAGCATCGTGGCAGTGGTCGGTGTGGGGTGTGAGGAAGCTAGAGCATTTTCGATTTAGTCATGTACATATCCATCCGCCCGGAAGTAGTTTAAACATTCGTTGGCTGAAATCGTATCGACGAGTCTGCCGATCTCATCCCATAACGCTTCGGTCGTGCGCTTGGCAGCCTTTCTGAGCATCGCCTTGAACC
>WRKX01000031.1 GCA_009777925.1 Betaproteobacteria bacterium
GAACGACGTTATCATCGCCGGCGCGGGCAACAACGTGATTCTGGGGGATGGCGACATCCGCCAGCAGTTGCGTCAGGTGCAGATGAACGCGAACGTCTATATCTGGGCATACACCGGCGGACAATGGGACTTCACCAGAGTGACATCAATAAATCACATGGCTATTCCAATCTTCGACTGGACGATGAGCTACACCACCACCACCAGCGACGGGATTGAGTGCCAGGATTTCCAGATTAACCCGGGCTATGGGCAGGTTGTCAGCAATGTTCGCGCTGTTGCCAACGGCGGCGACGACATTATCTTTGGCGGCGACGGCAATTGCCACGCCGAAGCGTCAAACGGCAATATTTATAAGATAGCGGCGTAAATGAGCGGATTATTTTTCTTTCTGATTGAGTAAAAAATTGATATGTCCTCTTGCAATGTCATGTCGAGAAGAGTAAATTCCTCCATTCGTTTTGGGAAAGCATATGTCATGAACAGGAAAGTAAGGGCTTGGCCTGATTTACCTCTCACCGGTCAGGAAAAACTCTGCCACGATTTTAAAAAGTTGTTTGTTTTCAATGATTACGCCGGCGTAAAAAATTCGTTCATGGGCGCGTTGCCACATTTTTCTGCTTGCGTTGGAGTTCGGTCTTGCAGACGGCAATTCGCTCACCCCAGCTTACCGGGCTTGAAAGTTTTATTCAGAGGATGATGGAAAAATGATAATTAGATTTTTGCTCCCTCTCGTCGGTCAGGAAAGACTCTGCCACGATTTTAAAAAGTTGTTTATTTTCAATGATTACGCCGGCGTAAAAAATTCGTTCATGGGCGCGTCGCCACATTTTTCTGCTTGCGTTGGAGTTCGGTCTTGCAGACGGCCATTCGCTCACCCCTGCTTACCAGGCTTGAAAGTTTTATTCAGCGGATGATGGAAAAAATGGTAATTAGATTTTTGCTCCCTCTCGTCGATCAGAAAAAACTCTGCCACGATTTTAAAAAGTTGTTTATTTTCAATGATTACGCCGGCGTAAAAAATTCATTCATGGGTGCGTTGCCACATTTTTCTACATGTGTTGGGGTTCGTGTTCCGCTCACCCCAACCTACCGTGCTCCGCCATTGTCGCGTTCCTGCTGTTCTTATTACTCCAACGTTTCCACTCGTCATTCCCGCGTAGGCGGGAATCCAGCAAAAATCTTTTCGTGGAGGGAAGCGACATGGAAATGAAGCTGCGCGACGAAGAAAACATAAGCCAGGGCGAAATTACCCCTGTCTCGCCCGCGCCTGTCATCATCCAAAAAATCCGTCTTGATTTGCTTGTTCCCTCGCCTTACAACTCCCGGAAATTTCGCCCGGAACAAAGTATTCAGGATATGGCTCAATCATTGCGCGAACATGGGCAAAGGGAAGCTCTGCGGGTTTATCCCGGCGAAGGGGAGCAGCAGGGAAAATACGCGGTCGTGTCCGGCGTGACCCGTTTATTGGCGGCGAAGAGTTTGAATGCTTTGGAGGCTTCGGACTGGCAAACTCTGGACGTAATTGTCGATCCCACGCTGAACCCGAATAATCCTCTGGCGCTGGTCATTGCAAGCCGTATCCACAACAGCATGTCAAAAGAGACGGACATGGATCATGCCGCAACCGTCGCTGACCTTGAGGAGAAAGGCTATAGCCAGGAGGCAATCATGCTGGCAATGGGGTTTAAGACCACAAGTAAGTTATATAGATTAAGAGCATTTAAAAATTTACCCCAAGCGATCCTCAATATTGCCGCACAACACCCGAATAAAGTAACTGCCGAATTTGCCGATATTCTGAAAAATGCTGTTTCTCAACTTGGCGAAGAAAAAGCTGTTCTTCTTGCCGAGGAATTGATTTCAAAAAAACTCTCCAAAAGAAAGCTCATTGAGCGCGTTAAGACGGAGTATCGAAAAATCGCAAGCACATTTGTTCGGGTAACAAAAGAACGAGGAGCTTTACTTCATTTTGCTAACAGGAAGATTGGCGAACTTCGCGTTATGCGTCATTCCGATTCCGACAAACAAGAGGTTCAGTTGAAAATCCAACCCCCTGAGGATGCTACCCAGGACTTTTTTGTCGAGCTTGAAAGTTTTATTCAGAGGGTGATGGA
Organism: Betaproteobacteria bacterium; assembly: GCA_009777925.1. Taxonomy (GTDB): domain Bacteria; phylum Pseudomonadota; class Gammaproteobacteria; order Burkholderiales; family Rhodocyclaceae; genus Azovibrio. The sequence continues at coordinate 2,118 of WRKX01000031.1, forward strand.
AAAATGGTAATTAGATTTTTGCCCCCTCTCGTCGATCAGAAAAAACTCTGCCACGATTTTAAAAAGTTGTTTATTTTCAATGATTACGCCGGCGTAAAAAACTCATTCGTGGGCGCGTTGCCACATTTTTCTACATGTGTTGGGGTTCGGTCTTGCAGACGGCCATTCGCTCACCCCAGCTTACCGGGCTTGAAAGTTTTATTCAGAGGATGATGGAAAAATGATAATTAGATTTTTGCTCCCTCTCGTCGGTCAGGAAAAACTCTGCCACGATTTTAAAAAGTTGTTTATTTTCAATGATTACGCCGGCGTAAAAAACTCATTCATGGGCGCGTTGCCACATTTTTCTGCATGTGTTTGGGTTCGGTATTGCAGACGGCCATTCGCTCACCCCAGCTTACCGGGCTTGAAAGTTTTATTCAGAGGATGATGGAAAAATGATAATTAGATTTTTGCTCCCTCTCGTCGGTCAGGAAAAACTCTGTCACGATTTTAAAAAGTTGTTTATTTTCAATGATTACGCCGGCGTAAAAAAATCATTCGTGGGCGCGTTGCCACATTTTTCTGCATGTGTTGGGGTTCGCGTTCCGCTCGCCCCAAGCTACGGGCTTTCATAAGGATAAATGAAATGAGTTTCGCTGATGTTTTAAGCAGGACAACGTTTATTCAAGGAGGCAGTAAATGTTTCGCTTTTTGCTTTGCATGGTCAGTATGATGGCGGTTAGCGCATGTACTGGCGAGGGTGTTTCACAGTGTCCCGTCGACACAGTGCCAATCCAGATTTTGAGTGGGAAAGAGCACGGCCCTGCGACCACGCTTTCTGTTGCCACGATGCCTAGTTTCAACCGATCAGGTTACGACCCAAATTTTGTGGCTTTTGCCGGTTCCTCACCACATTTTCAAACCTTCGTGACGGCTGTTACGGAACATGTCACGGCTCGGCTGGGCAGGGATAAGCTCTGCCTATACAGCGTCAGGAGCAAGGAGCAAACCCTGCTTCAGTTTGTGAGCTGGGGGCTCTACTCAAATGAAAACAATCCCCACACTCCGATGCCTACGATGCCACCATTCGAGGTGCACCCATCATTCGGCGGCTGTCGGATTTCAAGCCCGTGGATAGATATTGCCTTTGAGCGGAGACCGGTTCCGTGGATTCGCGCTGTTGCGCGCTGGAATACACGCCAATTTCTTGCCGACCAAGCGGTGTTAGCCGGTATGCAAAATGTACCCACGGGCGTGGTGACGCCGCTGGATAGTGAGTACTTTCGCTTTCAAGATGAATATTCGCGTTTGGAACGGTCGGAACGTTATGGCAAGTTGATCGAAGAGCACATACCGGCGGATATTCTGTGGATGCTCCGCAATGCCCCGCAGCGTTGGCCTCTTGCAGTCTATGACGAACAATTTCGAATCTCTAGTTCTGCCGACGTGGCAATCAGAAGAGGCGCGGATAGCTACACAAAGCTCGTCCTTGCACTGATTGACCGTTGCTTTGCCTCTGATGGGGCGAGCCTTCATTACAACAACATTCTTGACGCTGCTGATCTGATCTCACTTGAGCAATACAAGATCGAAACACCGCTTTTCGAGTAACATGAGTACGACAGGCCGCTTTTTTAATTTGAAATTGTGAGGAAGCCTGAAGATGTGGGTTTCTTCGCATACGAGGGGAGCCTTTGGCTCCTAAACCACTGTCTCGCCTACCCTGCCAAATGGCGGAACTTAAAGCGAGGCGCATGATCTTAAGGAGAATGAAATGAGTTTCACTGATGTTTTAAGCAGGACAACGTTTATTCAAGGAGGCAGTAAATGTTTCGCTTTTTGCTTTGCATGGTCAGTATGATGGCGGTTAGCGCATGTACTGGCGAGGGTGTTTCACAGTGTCCCGTCGACACAGTGCCAATCCAGATTTGGCGTGGTGAAAGGGATAGCATCGTGACTACGCTTTCTGCCGCCAGGAAGGATGATGGCTCTATGACCATGCCCAGGCCACACCCCAGGACAGGAGAGCCGTCCACGTCCCGCCCAAGACCCTTTCCTCCTTTTGTGACGGCTGTTACGGAACACGTCGCGGCTCGGCTGGGCAGGGATAAGCTCTGCCTATACAGCGTCAGGAGTAAAGAGCAATCCCTGCTTCAATTCGTGGGCTTGGGTACCTACGTCATTGGAAACAGTGCCGACACTATAATGCCTACGGTTCAATCATTTGATGTACGCCCATTATTCGGCGGCTGCCGGATTTCAAGCCCGTGGATAGATATTGCCTTTGAGCGGAGACCGGTTCCATGGATTCGAGCCGTTGTGCGCTGGAACACACGCCAATTTCTTGCAGACCAAGCAGTCTTGGCGGGGGCGCAAAATGTGGTGCCGGACGTACCGACGCCGCTGACGAGAAGCGAATACCTTTCCTTTTTACGGGAATATCAGAAATCAGAAATTTTTAACAAGCCGACAACGACGCCAGTCGAAGAGCGCGTGCCGCCTGATCTTCTGTGGCTGTTCCGTCGTTCCAAGCAGAGCAACGATCACGAGCCCCCCTACTTCTATAGCAACGTAAACTCCGCCAATAACAAAGTAGTAGAAAAGGGCGCGGATAGCTACACGAAACTCATCATTGCGCTGATTGATCGCTGCTTTGCCTCTGATGGGGCGAATTTTCACTACAGCAACATTCTTGACGCTGTTGATCTGATTTCGCTTGAGCAATACAAGATCGAAACACCGCTTTTCGAGCAACATAAGTACGACAGGCCGCTTTTTTAATTTGAAATTGTGAGGAAGCCTGAAGATGTGGGTTTCTTCGCATACGAGGGGAGCCTTTGGCTCCTAAACCACTGTCTCGCCTACCCCGCCAAATGGCGGAACTTAAAGCGAGACGCATGATCTACAAGGAGAATGAAATGAGTTTCGCTGATGTTTTAAACAGGACAAGGGTACTGACCGAACAGACCCAAGTTTCAATCGGAGCAACCACAGTTACGATGAACGGGTTTGCGAATCCCGACGATGTGGCAACGATCATTGCTGCGCTGAGAACCCTCTATGTGGGTTCTCCTGCAGCCAAAGCAATGCTCGAAGATTGGATTAAGCCTAATCCAGACAACGGATTTCCCGGCAACACAATTTTCATTGGAAGTGGCAATCAGGGGAATAGAGCATGGGTCGCCACTGGAGTGGTGGAGATTGAGCTGAATAGTGTGGCCTTTTACATCGACAACAACGGCACGGCTGTAAAAACAGCACTTGCTACAACGCTCGCGCACGAGCTGGTGCATGCTCTGATGGGGAAATTCGATGACGGTACAGGTGCAGGACTCCATGACAGGGGATCCCTGACTGACTACAAGGGCGCAACAGTAATCGAAGCGAATAAAATCTACAAGGAGCTTGGATACCCGGAGCGGAACGCATATATCAGCCAGAACGGAGACTTTCTGACTGAGGGCAAACAGTACACCAATGGAGCCGAAATTGACCGCTCCGTCGTTATTTCTGCTGCATACGATCCTGGAACAACAACACTGGCTGAAGGTTGGAACTCCTCGGCTGCTGGCGATTCGAGAGATCTGCTGATCGGCGATAACGCTCCCAATACGCTGACAGCCGGCGATGGGAATGATTTTCTGTATGGAGGCGACGATACGCAGCCCGGCAGCGCGAATAACAATGACATCCTGTTTGGCGGCAAAGGGAGCGATTATCTCGCTGGTGGCCTTGGTAACGACATCTACATTTTTTTAGACGGCGATGGAAATGACACCATTTTCGATGAGGATGGCAAAGGCGAAATCAGGATCAACGGCGAAGATCCATTAAGCTCCTTTTCAAACTTCTACGGTGTTTGGCGCATTGCCGCGACGAATAGCCCGATCAACGTGCTGCACAATCCCGCGACGGGACTGGTGATTTCCTATACCGGTGGAACAATTAACGTTCAAGGTTGGACAGCGGAAAAGAATCTGGGCATTACCCTGGGTAATGTACTGAATCCCGAGCCGTCCAGTCCCGACGAAAACGTGGGCGCAAGATACTACAGTTCCCATCATGATTTCACGTTCTCAAGTAATGCCAGCACAACCACTTCTGTCAGAACGGGAATGATGGACGACTACATTCAGGGTATTAACCAGAGTGAGGTAATCTGGGCGGGCGGTGGCAATGATCTGGTCATGGGAGGTCTGGGCAATGACACGATTTACGGGGAAGGCGGCAATGACTATTTGATGGGCGGGCCTTTGTTCGGCAGCGGCGACGATGATGATGTCCTGATAGGCGGAGATGGGCGAGACATTTTGCTGGGCGGACTTGGCGACGACATAATCCATGCCGGTAACTACAACGTAACGACGGGCTACGGCGACCATCTGCTTCCGCATGGAGCGGGCAGCGAGGCGTTTAGCGACTGGGTAGCCGGTGGAGATGGCAATGACACAGTTTTTGGTAGTGCCGCCAGCGACTTTCTTCAGGGCGGCGGCGGGAACGACGTTATCATCGCCGGCGCGGGCAACAATGTGATTCTGGGGGACGGCGACATCCGCCAGCAGTTGAGTCTGCTGTCGGTGAACGCGAACACTTACCATTGGACGTACAGCGGCGGGCAATGGAACTACACTATTCTGTCAACACGAAGCTACATGGGCGCTACGATCTTCGACTGGACGATGAGCTACAACACCACCGCCAGCGAAGGCATTGATTTCACGGACTTCCAGCTTAACCTGGGTTTTGGGCGAACATATGCCAGCAATGTTCGCGCGGTTGCCAATGGCGGTAATGACGTTATTTTCGGCGGCGACGGAAACGACTGGATTGCCGGACAAACCGGCGACGACCTGATTTACGGCGGCAATGGCAATGACATCATCTATGGCGACGATGTAGAGGCTTCCGACTCCGACGGCAACGACACCATCTATGCCGGGCACGGCAAGGATTGGGTGCACGGAGGTGGCGGGAACGACATCATTTACGCGGATGATGACGATGGGGCGCAGGATATCATCTACGGTGGTTCCGGTGATGATATTTTGATAGGAGGTACTGGAAAGGACATCTTGTACGGTGGTGAGGGCAACGATGTTCTAATCGCGGGAAAAGACGGCAGTCTTCTGTGTGGCGATGAAGGTAATGACCGGTTGTACGGCGGCGATGGCGATGATGTTCTCTATGGTGACAGCATAGTATCTTCCAGCCTCGATGGCGACGACGTAATCTATGCCGGAAATGGGGCTGATCTGGTTTTTGGCGGCGGCGGAAATGACGTTATTTACGCAAATGACGCTGACAACGCAGAGGATCAACTCTATGGTGGCACAGGTAATGACACAATTTTTGGAGGAACCGGGCATGATCTACTGTACGGCGGCGCTGGCGACGATGTTTTGTACGCCGGGAGCGACGGCAGTTTTCTTTATGGCGAGGCAGACAATGACAAGTTATTTGGCGGAGCAGGCAATGACCGGTTGGACGGCGGGGCAGGCGATGACTATATTGTCGGCAGCCAGGGCAGAGACACGATCATCGGCGGAGCCGGAGCGGATACCTTCGACTTTCTAAGCTACGAATATCTGAGCGGCGATCTCAGAGACGCAGACGATGTGAGCACCATACAGGACGCCAGCAATGAAGACCGTCTGATTTTGAATGGCGAATCGCTGGAAACACTGACCTGGAGGTTAGATGGCGAGAATCATTGGGTTGCCCAAACTAGTCGTGTAGATCGTGTAGGTCTTGTAGACCTGAGGATGAATGGGGCAAACCTGATTATCCGACCGGCTTGGGAGGTAGCAATGTCTGACGGCAGCATAGTTCCGTTTACGAGCATGGGCAGTATCGTGGTGCAGAATTTCACAAACGGGGTATTGGGTCTCACACTGCCAGGGCTTGCGCCTCCGACCAACAACGCGCCAACCGTTACGGGGACGATTAGCGCCATTACAGGACAGGAAAATATGGCGCTCTCCTTTATCCTGCCGCCCGACCTCTTTACCGACCCGGATGGCGATGTATTGAGTTTGTCCGCAACCCTTGCCGACGGCTCCCCGTTGCCGACATGGCTTACCTTTGATCCGGTAACGGGTGCCTTCTCCGGCACGCCGGAAGCGGGCAGCGCGGGTGAACTCACGATCAGGCTGACGGCCACCGACCCCGGCGGCCTTGCCGCCAGTCTGAATGTCACCCTTGGCATCCAACCGCCACTGCCGATAAACCACGCCCCGGAAGTTAACGGCACGCTCGACGCATGGGAGGGAAGAGAGAATCTGGCCTTCGCTTTTGTGTTACCGCAAGACCTCTTCACCGACCCGGATGGCGATGTATTGAGTTTGTCCGCAACCCTTGCCGACGGCTCACCGTTGCCGACATGGCTTACCTTTGATCCGATAACGGGTGCCTTCTCCGGCACGCCGGAAGCGGGCAGCGCGGGCGAACTTTCGATCAAGCTGACGGCTACCGACCCCGGTGGCCTTGCTGCCAGTCTGAATGTCACCCTTGGCATTCAGCCGCCGCTGCCGATAAATCACGCCCCGGAAGTTACCGGCACGCTCGACGTATGGGAGGGAAGGGAGAATCTGGCCTTCGCTTTTGTGTTACCGCCCGACCTCTTCACCGACCCGGACGGCGACACGCTCACCTTGTCCGCAACCCTTGCCGATGGTTCACCGTTGCCGACATGGCTTGTCTTTGATCCGGTAACGGGTGCCTTCTCCGGCACGCCGGAAATAGGCAGCGCGGGCGAACTCGCAATCGTATTAACCGCAACCGACCCCGGCGGGCTTGCCGCCAGTCTGAATGTCACCCTTGGCATTCAGCCGCCACTGCCGATAAACCACGCCCCGGAAGTTACCGGCACATTAGACGCATGGGAGGGAAGGGAGAATCTGGCCTTCGCTTTTGTGTTACCGCAAGACCTCTTCACCGACCCGGACGGCGACACGCTCACCTTGTCCGCAACCCTTGCCGACGGCTCACCGTTGCCGACATGGCTTACCTTTGATCCGGTAACGGGTGCCTTCTCCGGCACGCCGGAAATGGGCAGCGCGGGCGAACTCACGATCGTATTAACCGCAACCGACCCCGGCGGGTTTGCCGCCAGTCTGAATGTCACCCTTGGCATTCAGCCGCCGCTGCCGATAAACCACGCCCCGGAAGTTACCGGCACATTAGACGCATGGGAGGGAAGGGAGAATCTGGCCTTCGCTTTTGTGTTACCGCAAAACCTCTTTATCGACCCGGATGGCGATGTATTGAGTTTGTCCGCAACCCTTGCCGACGGTTCACCGTTGCCGACGTGGCTTACCTTTGATCCGGTAACGGGCGCTTTCTCCGGCACGCCGGAAATGGGCAGCGCGGGCGAACTCACGATCGTATTAACCGCTACCGACCCCGGCGGCCTTGCCGCCAGTCTGAATGTCACCCTTGGCATTCAGCCGCCGCTGCCGATAAACCACGCCCCGGAAATCAACGACGTGGCAGCGGATTATCTCGGCAGAGCGGGGCAGGCGTTTACGCTGGTTCTACCTGCAAGCCTGTTCATAGACCCGGATGGAGATGAACTTAGCTTCACGGTAACTCTGCGCGACGGCTCCCCCCTCCCGGCCTGGCTCACCTTCGACCCCGCAACCCGAACCCTCTCCGGCACGCCGGGAACGGCGCAAATCGGCAATCTGGCGCTCTCCGTAACGGCAAGCGATCCGTATGGCCTTGCCGCAAGCCAGAATTTTGCCCTCTCCGTGGAAGCGGACAACACCGCAATCATCGGAACGGCAGGAAATGACGTATTGCGCGGCACATCCGCCGCCGACCTTATTTTAGGTCTTGCCGGGAATGATTCTTTATACGGCAATGCCGGAAACGACACTCTTGTCGGCGGAACAGGAAATGACCATATGGAAGGCGGCGCGGGTAATGATACCTACGTCTTCTCAGTCGGGGACGGGCAGGACATCATTACCGATAATTCCGGGACAAACAGCATTCGTTTCACGGATGTAAACGTGGATGGAATTACCTTCTCCCGTTCCGGCAACTATCTGGTAATCGGCTACGGTGATAGTGACCAAATCCTTGTGACAAATCACTTCAGCAGCGCCGCCTATAGAATGGCGCAAATTGAGTTTGCCGACGGGAGCACCTACTCAATGTCAGAGCTTCTTGCAAATAACCCTGTCTATCTGCCGGAAGGGAACAACAACGTCAGCTTTGGCGCAGACAATGACATTGTTCATGGTGGCGCTGGAAATGACACAATCCGCGGCGGAGCCGGAAATGACCTGATTTACGGCGGTACTGGCAATGACAGACTTTACGGTGATGCCGGAAACGACACTCTTGTTGGTGGAACAGGAAATGACTCTCTGGAAGGAGGCGCGGGTAATGATACCTACGTCTTCTCAAAGGGCGACGGCCAGGACATCATTACCGACAATTCCGGGACAAACAGCATTCGTTTCACGGATGTAAACGCGGATGGAGTCACCTTCTCCCGTTCCGGCAACTATCTGGTAATCGGCTACGGCGATAGTGACCAAATCCTTGTGACAAATCACTTCAGCAGCACGGCCTATAGAATGGCGCAGATTGAGTTTGCCGACGGGAGCATTCATGCAATGGCTGATCTGCTTGCGCCCATTCCGCTTGTTGCCGGGGTGACGTATAACCTGAGCGATTTCCTGCCGCAAGCACTGAAAGGCGCAGCCTTTAACGGCCTCATCAGCTTTACGGGGCTGAATCTGGATGAACCGGGCGCGGCTGGTGATGGAGAAACTTTCCAGACTGCCGGGGAAATACTGGATGGACTCATGGAGCTATCTTCCGGCTTTGCCGAAGACTACCTGCCGAACGATGGCGAATGGGTAGACGTGACGCTTGCCGGCGTTCAGTTGCCGGAGGAGGGGCATTTCGGCCTGTGATCTGAACTCAAAAGAAATGATCTGCCCGACGCGGCGGCTCGACATATGGATTGCCGCCCCGCCCCCGCCCCCGGCGACGATGAACCTGTTGCCGGGGACGGCCTTCGGTTCGGCGGCGAATCCACGAGCTTGAGCCGAAAACGCTCCAGCCGCTGTTCATCCGCCCAAATCTTATTACCCGAAATCGTCCAGCATGATGTTTTCGCGCTCGACGCCCAGATTCAGCAACATCTGGATGACCGCCGCGTTCATCAGTGGGGGGCCGCACATGTAAAACTCGCAGTCTTCGGGCGCTGGATGATCCTTGAGATAATTCTCGAAAAGCACATTGTGGATGAATCCTGTCGCCCCCGTCCACTTGTCTTCGGGAAGCGGATCAGAAAGCGCCAGGTTCCAGGTGAAATTGGGATTATCGGCTTGCAACTGGTTGAATTCATCAACGTAGAAGGCTTCCCGCAGTGAGCGCGCGCCATACCAGAAAGTGATCCTGCGTTTTGTTTTGAGGCGCTTCAACTGGTCAAAGATGTGCGAGCGCATCGGCGCCATGCCCGCGCCGCCGCCTATGAACACCATCTCCGCCTCCGTCTCGCGAGCAAAGAATTCGCCAAAAGGCCCATATGCCATGATCTTATCGCCCGGCTTCAGCTTGAACAAATAAGAAGACATCTTACCCGGCGCAATGTCGTCACGCCCCGGCGGTGGCGAAGCAACGCGGATGTTGAATTTGATGACGCCCTTTTCTTCCGGGTAATTCGCCATCGAATACGCGCGCGCGACCGGTTCATCCACCTTAGAGACATAGCGCCACATGTCGTATTTGTCCCACTCGTCCCGATATTCCGGCTCTATGGCGAAATCCTTGTAGCTCAAGGTGTGCGGCGGACATTCGAGTTGCACATAACCCCCGGCGCGAAAATGCACGTCTTCGCCTTCCGGCAGGCGCAAGGTCAGCTCCCTGATGAAGGTGGCGACGTTGAGATTGGACTCCACCGTACACTCCCATTTTTTGACGCCGAAGACTTCTTCCGGCACGTGAATTGTCATCGCCTGCTTGACGGGAACCTGGCAGGAAAGACGCCAACCCTCGGCAGCTTCGCGTCTGGTGAAGTGCACTGCCTCTGTCGGTAGCATATCGCCGCCGCCCGCAAACACCTGGCACTTGCACTGGGCGCAGGTGCCGCCGCCGCCGCAGGCCGAAGGCAGGAAGAGGTTATATGCCGCCAGCGTCTGCATCAGCTTGCCACCTGCGGGAACGGCAATGTTCCGTTCGCCATTGATGGCGATATTCACATCGCCGCTATTCACCAGCAAGGCGCGCGCCGCGATGATAATCAGCGCCAGTGTCAACACCACGGCAGTGAACATGCCGATAGCGAGGAAAATTTCCTGAATATTCATCGCGCCCCCTTAAAGCTGTATGCCCGAAAACGACATAAAACCCAACGACATCAGGCCAATGACGATAAAAGTAATGCCCAATCCCTGCAAGCCGGCAGGCACATCGGAATACTTGAGTTTTTCCCGGATTCCGGCAAGGAGCGCAATGGCCAGGGCAAAGGAAAACCCGGAACCGATGCCGTAAACCACGCTCTCGGCAAAGTTGTAATCGCGCTCCACCATGAACAGCGAGCCTGCCATGATGACGCAATTTACCGTAATCAACGGCAGAAAAATGCCGAGCGCGTTGTAGAGGGCGGGAACGTATTTATCGAGCAGCATTTCCAGGATTTGCACGATGGCGGCAATCACCCCGATATAGGTCAGAAAGCCGAGATAGGATAGATCAAGCTCCGGGAAGCCCGCCCATGCCAACGCGCCGTCTTGCAGCAGATATGTATACACAAGATTGTTGACCGGCAGGGTAATCGTCTGCACGACAATTACCGCCGCCCCCAGGCCGATGGCGGTCTCCACCTTCCTGGAAATGGCAATGAACGAGCACATGCCAAGAAAGAAGGCCAGCGCCATGTTCTCCACGAACACGGCGCGGACGAAAAGGCTCAGTAAATGTTCCATCTTATCCCTCTTCCCTGACCTGTGGCATAAGCCTGAAGGCAGGCTTTTCCTGTTGTTCTTTCTTCCACATTCGCAATGCCCAGATAAAAAAGCCGATCAGGAAAAAAGCCGAGGGCGGCAGTAGTAACAACCCATTGGGAACGTACCAGCCGCCATCCGTGACTAGCGGCAGGATTTCGATACCCATGAGCTTGCCCGCGCCGAACAGTTCGCGCACGATGCCAAGCGCAATCAGCAGCAGGGAATAACCCAGGCCGTTGCCTACGCCGTCCAGAAAGGAGCGCCCCGGCGGATTCTGCATGGCGAAGGCTTCCGCCCGCCCCATGACGATACAGTTGGTGATGATAAGCCCAACGAATACCGAAAGCTGTTTTGCCAGGGTAAAGGCATAGGCGCGCAGAATCTGGTCGACCACAATCACCAGCGAGGCAATGATGACCATCTGCACGATCATGCGAATGGAGCCTGGAATCTGGTTGCGGATCATGGCAATGGAGAGATTGGAAAACGCCGTCACCGCAGTAAGCGCAATTGCCATGACCAGCGCCGTGTTCAGGTTGCTCGTGACCGCGAGCGCCGAACAGATGCCGAGGATTTGCAGGGTAATGGGATTATTCTTGAAAACCGGGTCGAGGAGGACTTCTGTCGCTTTTTTAGACATGCTTCAATCTCCATTTTAAGCGCCGCCGTCCCGGCGCAGGCGTTCGAGATAAGGGCCGAAGCCCTGTTCGCCAAGCCAGAAGGTGAGCAGGTGATTGACACCTTTACTGGTAATCGTCGCGCCCGCCAGCGCGTCGACCTGATGGCCGGCCTTCTGTCCGCCCTGTATCACGCCGCCTTTGACGATCTCAATGTTGGGGCGCTTATCGGCGGCAAACAAGGTTTTGCCCTGCCAGAGTTTCGTCCAGTTGGGGTTATCCACTTCACCGCCCAGACCAGGCGTTTCGCCATGCTGATAAAAACCCAGCCCCACCACGGTGTTTAAATCAGGCTTGAGCGCAAGAAAGCCGTAGAGCGTCGACCACAAGCCATAGCCGCGCACAGGCAGAATCACGGCTTCCAGGCGACCGCTGCCGTCGTCCGCTTCCAGGCGGTATACCGTGGTATAGCGTTCACGGCGCTTGATGAGGGCAATATCCAGGTCGCTGGCAAGCGCCTCGGACATTTTCGGGTCTTTTGCCGCCTTCAGTGGGTCAAAGGTTTCAGGGTCATAGTCTGGCGCAGGTTCCCCGGTATCAAGATCAATGACCTCGGCTCTGATGCGCCGCTCAAACAGCGCGCGCGCTTCTGTGGCGGAGAGGCGCTCTCCCTCTATGCCCGCGATGGCAAGGATGCTGCGCTGCTTGTCCAACAACCGGTTTTGCTGCTGGATGGGTTTCAAGGTGACGGCTGAACCGGCGACAAATATTGAAGCCACGAGGCTAACCGCCAGCGCCACAATGAGCGTGCGAATGATAGATTCCTTGTTATTGGACATGGCGCGCCAGCCTCCGTTTGATATTGGCCGCGACGACGAAATGGTCAATGAGCGGCGCGCACAGATTACCGAACAGAATAGCCAGCATCATGCCTTCCGGAAAAGCCGGGTTCACCACCCGGATCAGGACGAGCATGATGCCGATCAGAATGCCAAAAATCCATTTGCCCGTATTGGTCATGGCGGCGGATACGGGATCGGTCGCCATGAAGAATGTGCCGAAGGCGAATCCGCCCAGAACCAGGTGCCAATACCAGGGCATGGCGAATAGCGGATTGGCTTCCGAACCGATAGCGTTGAAGAGTAACGATAACCCCACTGTCCCCAGCAGCACCCCGGCGACAATGCGCCAGGAGGCGATCTTCATCACCAGCAATGCCACGCCGCCGATGAGAATGGCGAGAGTACTGACCTCGCCGATCGAGCCCGGCATGAAGCCGATGAACGCCTCTGTCCAGGTCAGTTGCGCGCTCAACGCGGCAAGGCCGTCGCTGGCCGCTACTGCCAACGGCGTTGCGCTGGTAAAACCATCCACTGCCGTCCACGCAGTATCCCCGGAAATCTGCGCCGGATAAGCGAAGAACAGGAATGCGCGTCCGGCCAGGGCGGGATTGAGAAAATTCTTGCCGGTGCCGCCGAACACTTCCTTGGCGACGACAATACCGAAGCTGATGCCGAGTGCGGCCTGCCACAACGGAATGGTAGGTGGCAGGATGAGCGCGAACAACACCGAAGTCACGAAAAAACCCTCGTTGATTTCATGACCGCGCACCATTGCGAACAGCCCTTCCCACATGCCGCCGACGACAAAGACCACTATGTATATAGGCAGGAAGTACGCCGCGCCGTGGACGAAGTTGTCCAGCATGGAATGCGGGTCGAAGCCTGCCAGGAGCCGGATTATCGCCAGATGCCAGTCCGTCGAGGTCGCCAGCAGTTCCGGGTTCGCCGCATAGGCGAGATTTGCCTGATAGCCCACGTTCCACATGCCAAACAGCATGGTGGGGAAGGTGGCAAGCCAGACGAGAATCATCATCCGTTTCAGGTCGAGGCCGTCGCGCACATGCGCGGTCGTTCTGGTGACGCTCGCCGGACGGTAAAGAAAAGTATCCGCCGCTTCATAAAGGGCATATAACTTCTCGAAACGCCCCCCTTGAGTGAAATGAGGTTCAAGACGGTCGAGATAAGCGCGTAATCCCATGCTTTAACCTTCCTTTTCTATTCGGGTGAGGTTGTCCCGCAAGATGGGGCCGTATTCATATTTGCCCGCGCACACGTAGGAACAAAGCGCCAGGTCTTCTTCGTCGAGCTCCAACGCGCCCAGCTTCTGCGCCATTTCCGTATCGCCTACGATCAGGTAGCGCAACAGGTGCGTGGGCAGGATGTCCAGCGGCATTATTTCTTCGTAATTGCCTACCGGAACCATTGCCCTCGGGCTACCGTTGGTCGTCGTCGTGAATTTGAATTTTTGTTTGCCCAACAGTTTGGCGAGATAGATATTGAGGACGGAGTGTTTGTTCACTCCCAGGCGCATGAAAGATAACATCTCCCGCTCGCGTCCTTCTTCAAGACAGGATATTTGCTGGTGAAAACGTCCGAGGAAGCCCTCTGCCCCGGCTGCCGCGCGTCCGCCAAAGACCGAGCCGGAAATAATCCGCATTTCGCCTGCATGCAACTCTCCCTCTGTCAGATCCGCGAGATTCGCGCCCAGGCGAGTTTGCAGCAGGCGCGGCCTGGCGACCACCGGCCCTGCCAACGACACTACCCGCTCTACCCACAAGCGCCCGGTTAAAAAGAGTTTGCCGATGGCGATCACGTCCTGATAGCCGATTTGCCAGGCCGTTTTTTGCGCGTTTACCGGGTCAAGAAAATGGATATGCGTTCCCGGCAATCCTGTCGGGTGCGGGCCGGAAAAGCGGGCAAGGCGTGTGTTGTCCAAACCTTCGCCCGGAATAGCGGCAGTCGCGGCGGCGCAGATAAACACTTTGGCTATCCTTGCCAGGATTTTTACGCCGCGTATAAAATCGTCCGCATGGGCGGCAATGATAACTTCCGGGTCAGCGGCCAGCGGGTGTGTGTCAATGGCGGTCACAAAGATCGAGGCTGGAGTGGCGTCCGCTGCCGGCGTCTTGCTGAAGGGGCGGGTACGTAATGCTGTCCATAAGCCGGACTTGTGTAGGTTTTCCCTGACCTTTGCCTCCGGCAGCGTCGCTAGTTCGTCCTCTGCGTAGCGCGTGAAAGTTTCCTCTTCGTTGCCGTCGAGCGTGATTACGACAGACTGAAAAACCCGCTTCGCGCCACGATGGATGGCACTGACCACGCCAGCGCCTGGCGAAGTGAAGAACACACCCGGCGTATTCTTGTCGCAGAAGAGCGCCTGTCCCAGTTTGACCCGGTCGCCCTCGCGCGCCAGCATGGAGGGTTTTATGCCATGATAATCGAAACCAATGAGCGCCACGCTCTTAACATGCTTGCCTGATTCGATTCGCTGAAGAGGAGCGCCGCTGATCGGCAAATCCAGTCCGCGTTTGATTTTGATTATGCTCAAAGCCTGGCCTTTTCAGATTACGGTAACTGTAAATAATAAAGCGCCCGGATTATAACTTCACCACGCCCATCGTCCAAGTGTAAAAGTCGGTGACAAATTCCTCTCACAAGGGTATTGCCTCAGCTTGAACCCATGTCGAGCCTGAATTCCCGTTTTCCCCTCTCCCCCGGCCCCTCTCCCACAAGGGAGAAGGGAGTATTTCGGTTGCCTCGGCATTCCCTTTCCCCTTGCGGGAGGGGGAGGCAGGTTCAAACTGAGACAGCACCGAGCGTCCGCATCACTTGTCATATGACATCATAAAATATTATAATCGAGCACAGGACAACATTCTTGTCCAGGCAAGACCAGGACTGCAAACCAACGGTTTTATTCTCTGATGCGAAGTATCCTGATCTCCAATCACACATATTTGGAACTCGATGATGAAACGACTGACCGCCGCCAGCCTTTCTCTGGGATTCGCAATCCTGCTGACTGGCTGTAGCAGCGCGCCGCCAAATGCCTTGCCTGTCGCCCGCGATGACATCGATGGCGTTCAGAGTCAGATGGAAAGCTACATTCAACATGAAATGGCGCGATTCAAACTGGCGGGGTTGAGCATTGCGCTGGTCGACGATCAAGAAATCATTTGGGCGCGCGGTTTCGGCTGGGCTGATGTTGAGGCCAGGATCCAGACGGGGCCTGATACCCGTTACCGGGTCGGATCGATCAGCAAGTTATTCACCGATACCGCAGCCATGCAGCTTGTCGCCGAGGGGCGGCTCGATCTGGACGCGCCTGTGCAAAATACCTTGCCCTGGTTCAGCATCGGTAGCGCATGGCACGATGCGAAGCCGATCACGCTGCGCCAGTTGATGTCGCATCACTCGGGCCTGCCTCGTGATACGGCAGGAGGCATGTGGATGAGGGAAGCGCCTTCTTCTCAGCACGACTTCCACGCCATGTTGCGCGCGCTTGCCGAAACCCAAGCCGATGCGCCGCCTGAGCGAATTTACAGTTATTCGAACGTCGCCATCGACGTAGTGGGCGCGATGGTTGAAGCGGCGTCAGGCCAGCCCTTCGAGCAACATATCCAGGAGTCCCTTCTTGCGCCGCTAGGCATGCAAGGCGCGCAATTCAGCGCCGCCATGCCGACCGACGATACGATGGCGCGAGGTCACTTCAGAAGGAAAAACCAGGACGAACCGGCGTTCCGAGACGTACCGGCAGGCGGCCTGAATGCGAGCGTCACCGATCTGGCGCGCTTCCTGATGATGCAATTCTCCGGGGGACGCAACCGCGAAGGCGCCGTCGTGCTGACTGCCACGCAGCAGGCTGCCATGCTGCAACATCAGTATCCCGGCTTGCCGCTCGATGCGGATATGCGCGTCGGGCTGGGTTGGCACTTCACGACCCTCGGCACTGACGCTGGACGTGGAGGCGATCCGGTGGCCTATCATGCCGGAGGAATGTGGAATTTCCACAGCCAGATGATGATTATGCCCGAGCAAAAGCTCGGGGTCATTGTTCTATCCAACGACAGGGCCGCGCGTGGAGTTGTCGATAGTGTTGCCCGACGCGCTCTGGATCTGTTGCTGGAGGCGCGTAGCGGTATTCGTCCAACACCTGAACCAGGTTTTGCGCCCGCCACACAAGCCTGGACAGATGCTCAATGGCAATCTGCAAGAACGGCTTGCGCGGGAGACTACATGACCCCTTTTGGTTTTGCCTCAATCAAACCAAAAGGTTTGAAGTTGAGGGCGCGCTATTATGATCGTTGGTTTGAAATGCGCGAGGGAGAAATGGGCCGCCTGGGGTTGCGCTATCGCTTGGCCGGCATTTTTCCAATCGAGCTTGGAACATTATCCGAAATAGGTTTTGAGTGTACGCTGATTGACGGTCGCCCCGTACTGCTTTCCGTTTTTGATGGCAAACGCATGTTGATCGGCGAGAAACTTCCCGAACCTTCGCTGCCGACGAATGTGTCCAACTGGATTGGGCGCTACAAGCCACGCTTGCTTGAAGGCGAAAGTGCCGACATCGACCTCGACATCGGTGTAAGGATATTTCAGGCCGATGGTCGACTGTGGGTGGAATACCGTACACACTCCGAGGAAGATGTTCGAATGCTGTTGCAGCCGGTTTCGGAGACGGCTGTACGTGTTGTTTCAGGCCCGCTGACCGACACGGGTTCAGTAGTGCAACTGGAAAACGAAAAAGACGAAGCGTCGCGGTTTCGCTTTTCAGGCTGGATCTTCGATCGGGTTGCTGAATGAGATGGCACACCAAACATCAAACTTCAATTTTGCTGTACCTCAATGAACACACACTCATCCGTACCCCCGTCCTCCCTGCCCCACCTCGTTCTCGCCTCGACCTCGATCTATCGTCGCCAGTTGCTCGAACGCCTCGGGTTGCCTTTCGAGACATCGACTCCGCAGGTCGACGAAACCCGACGGCCCGACGAAGCCCCCGAACATCTCGCCAAACGGCTGGCGCTCGCCAAGGCGCGTAATGTCTCGCAGTTGCGGCCTGGCAATCTCGTCATCGGCAGCGATCAGGTCGCCGCCCTGGGCGCGGAGATTTTTGGCAAACCGGGTTCGATCGAAAACGCGGTCGCCCGACTGCAACGCATGAGCGGTCAGGAAGTGCTCTTCCATACCGCCGTCGCCCTCATTAGATTTTCCAGTTTCATGTCCGTCTCCCACTATTCACCCGGCAATTGAGGATTGCTGCATATAGTATTTTTCCTAAATAATCTTACTTTATTAACCTTCAGACATCCTATCCTGCAAGCGAGAAAGGGTAAAAATAATTACGAGAAGCACTATATTTGCCCTTTCAGCCCATATGGGGCGTTCCCCGAAAAATCAAACCTTAATTGCCGGATCAATAATCATGTTCGGTATATCGGACACTCGCCGGAAAACTTGAACGCGCATTGAGCGCAATCCTTGCCGTTTATGGTTCAGCGTGTTCGTATGGGCGCGATTTATCGGTCTTGCAGACGGCAATGTTCAGTATGCGTGTTGGAGTTCGCGTTCCGCTTACTCTAACCTACCGCGCCAGGGCAATCGCATGAATGCCATTGTTGTAGGCTCTCGGGAATACTCGTTTACGATCAATTGGTTACAAGGTGGCTGTTCACAGAGGATTGATTTGTGTAGTTTTCTGTCTTTTTGGAGTGTTCCATGAAGACGGAAGGCAAACTGCGTCTGGCGGACGTATTCGTATCGATCAGCGACCCGAGACAAGCGGGTAAGGTTGAGCACGATCTGGTTGAGTTGCTGGTGGTGGCGGTCAATGCGGTGCTGGTTGGAGCCGACACCTTCGTTGAGATCGAACTGTGGGCGAAAGAAAAACTCGACTGGCTGCGAGGCTACCTCAAGCTGAAAGCGGGCATTCCCTCGCATGACACCTTTGGACGGCTGTTTGGGTTAATTGATCCAACGCAATTTGAGGCAGCCTTTCGGCGCTGGGTCGGATCGATCCTCCCGGCGCTGGGGGCCGATGCCGTGGTGGCCATTGACGGTAAAAGTAGTCGGCGCACAGGCAGGGTGGATGCTACGCCGCTGCATCTGGTGAGTGCGTTTGCCGCAGGTGCCGGTTTGGTACTCGGACAGCGGGCAACGGCGGAAAAGTCCAATGAAAAGACGGCCATTCCTGAACTCCTGGCTACCCTGGCGCTGAAAGGCTGCATCGTAACCCTCGATGCCATGGGTACCCAGACCAACATCGCCCAGGCCATCCGCAACCGTGGTGCCGATTATAGTGCTTTTCGTAGATAAAAGGATATTCAATAGTATATATGGTACTATTTTTGCTAAGGTTCAAGGATTTCTTTTTTTGTAAGGAATGGAAATGGCTTACGGTAAAGATTTTCGCCGCCTGGTTTTGGATTTTGTGGCAAAAGGGGGCAGCAAGGCAGAAGCTGTCCGCAGATTTGGGATTGCTCGCTCACGGGTGTATGTCTGGCTGAAGCAGTCGCCAGATCATAAACCTGAAAAG
>WRKX01000032.1 GCA_009777925.1 Betaproteobacteria bacterium
CAGCATGCGGCTGGAGCGCGCGGCGGCAACCAGGACATGGGTCACACAAAAGGGGGCTCAACTCAAAGATACATTTGGCCGTGGATGCGCATGGTATGCCGGTCAGAATGCTTGTCACAGCGGGTACTACAGCGGATTGTACCCAGGCTTGCAAGCTTGTTGAAGGGATAGACGCGGGCAGTTTGATTGCGGATAAAGGCTATGATAGCGATGCAATTATTGAGCAGGCAGAGGCCAATGGCATGCAGGCTGTAATCCCGCCCAGAAAGCATCGGAAAGAGCAACGAGAATATGACAAGCATCTCTATCGACTTCGCCATCTTGTCGAGAATGCTTTCCAGCAGTTGAAAGCATGGCGTGGTATTGCTACACGTTACGCCAAAAATACAGCTTCATTTCTGGCAGCAGTACATATCAGGTGTATCGCAATTTGGGCAGAAGTCTATTGACGACACTGCCTAAAACCAAATATGCCGCATAATATTCAATACTTAATGGCCGGGTGAATAAGGGCTGACAGAGACCGGAATAACAGCAAGAGATTCGGATCTTTCATGTCGCCTGGTAGCCGAGACAGGAGCCATTCTTCGGACTCCTTTCGGGATCGGGTAGTTGATCTTGGCAATGCAGCCGAAGGGACGGTCGGCGATGTTGGCAGGGCATTGTGCACAGTGCCCACTGTATTGGCTGATCGGCTGGGCTAGCGCCACTAGTTGTCCGATGGTCATTGGGGTCTGCTCCACAGCTCCATCTGGCCTCGTTTGGCTTACGCTCACTTCGTACTTGCCTAGGATCGTTTCCATGGGTACAGCGGGGTTTGATTTCCGAATTTCCGCCACAGCAAACTCGGCTAAACTCATGTGGCCGACTAGGGTAACAAGTTTCGCCTCCGGCACATTTTTCCGAACTTCGCAGGGAAATTTGAGTACGTAATCTAAAGCCATAAAGGAACCTCAAATGTGGTTTGGTTGGCGGCATCAACATGTGGCGCATAACTGCGTTCAAGTTGCGCTGCCGACTGATTCCGGCAGGGCGATGTTGATTTCCAGCACTTCGCTGTTGCCCTGGCTTTCCCGGTTGATGCTGATGTCGTCGGGATTGACCGGGAAATAGCGGGAAAGCACTTCGATCAGGTCGCGTTGCAGGGCAGGCATGAAATCGTATTCTTCCCGCGCGCTGCGTTCATAGGCGATAACGGCGGCAAGACGATTCTTCGCCGTTTGCGCGGAATGTACGGATTTGCCGCCAAAAAAACGGTTGAGAAACGACTGGACGGACATGTCATTTTCCCCCGAACAGGCGTTGCAACAGACCCGGCTTTACATAGTCGACAAAGCGTATGGGCGGCGACGGCTCATCGCCGAGAAAGCGAGCGATAACATCCTGGTAGGCCAGCGCGACATCCGCATCATCCAGATAAATGGCGGGTTTGCCCTGATTGGAGGCTTGCAGCACCATTTCCGATTCGGGAATGACTCCAATGGTCGGGATGCGCAGCAGCTCGTGAATGTCCTTGTACGACAGCATTTCACCTTCTTCTACCCGTTTGGGGGAGTAGCGGGTAATCAGGAGATGTTCCTTGACCGGCTCCCGTCCTTCAAGGGCGCGGCGGGAACGCGATTGCAACATGCCGAGAATGCGGTCGGAATCGCGCACGGAAGAGACTTCCGGGTTGGTCACGACAATGGCTTCGTCGGCAAAGGTGAGCGCCATCATCGCGCCGTGCTCAATGCCCGCAGGCGAATCGCAGACGATATATTCAAAGCCCATGTGCTCCAGTTCGCGCAGCACGCGCTCCACTCCTTCCTCGGAGAGCGCGTTCTTGTCGCGTGTCTGGGAAGCGGGAAGAACGAAGAGCCTGCCGTTTTCGCAGTGCTTGTCTTTAATCAACGCCTGATTGAGCTTGGCTTCCTCGTTGATGACATTGACGAGATCGTAGACCACTCGGCGCTCGCAGCCCATGATGAGATCAAGGTTACGCAACCCCACATCAAAATCAATGACTGCGGTCTTGAAGCCACGCACGGCCAGACCGGAAGCGAAGCAGGCGCTGGTGGTCGTCTTGCCGACGCCTCCTTTGCCGGACGTTACGACGATGATGCGGGTCACGGGCATTTCTCCAGTGCTTAAAAATAATCTGCGGATTTTACCCGCTTGACACAGCCTGAACAAATGCGCCCGGTATGTTTTTTTGCGTTTAGTGCGCCGCTTCCCAATTATCGCCCTCGCCAATGTCTACGACGAGCGGGATTTTGAGCGTTCCCACGCCCTCCATGAGCCTGGAAAGATTGGCGCGGATTAACGGCAATTCCGCCGTCGGAACTTCAAGCACCAGTTCGTCATGCACTTGCAGGATCAGGCGGCTTTGCAGCTTTTCGTGTGCCAGCCAATTGTGAACGGCGAGCATGGCAAGTTTTATAAGATCGGCTGCCGTGCCCTGCATGGGCGCATTGATGGCGGCGCGTTCGGCTGCCTGCCTGCGGGCGGGGCTGCGCTCGGCAATATCGGTCAGATTCAGGCGGCGGCCAAAAACGGTTTCGACGAAGCCATCCTGCCGCGCCCGCGCACGGGTTTCTTCCATGTAACGGGCAACGCCGGGATAACGGGCGAAATAGCGTTCAATATAGCCTTGCGCTTCCGGGCGGCTAACGCCCAGGCTCTTTGCCAGCCCGAAGGCGCTCATGCCGTAAATCAGGCCAAAGTTGATCGTTTTCGCTACCCGGCGCTGCTCTGCCCCGATTTCTGCCGGAGGCAGGGCGAAAATTTCCGCCGCAGTGCGCTTGTGCACGTCTTCGCCCTGGGCAAAGGCAGTCAGCAAGCCCTCATCATTGGAAAGATGCGCCATGATGCGTAGCTCGATCTGCGAATAATCGGCGGAAATAACGCGGCAATTGTCCGGGGCGATGAACGCGGCGCGGATACGCCGTCCCTCCTCGTCGCGGGCGGGAATGTTCTGCAGGTTCGGTTCGGAGGAAGAAAGGCGACCGGTGATGGCGGTGGCCTGCGAAAAATGGGTATGCACCCGCCCCGTGCGAGGGTTAATCATGCGCGGCAGCTTGTCAGTGTAGGTATTTTTCAGCTTGGACAGAGTACGCCAGGCAAGAATGAGTTTGGCTAACGGAAAATCAAGCGCCAATTCGCTGAGCGCCTCTTCATCGGTGGATGGCGCGCCGTTCGGGGTTTTCTTTTTGATCGGCAAGCCGTGCTTGACGAACAGGATTTCCGCCAGTTGTTTGGGGGAAGAGAGAGCAAAAGCTTCTCCCGCCAGTTGGCGCGCCTCCTCTTCCAGAGCGAGGATGCGCTGCCCCAATTCATGGCTTTGCGCGTTCAGTTGCCCGGCGTCAATCAGAACGCCGGTACGCTCCATCCTGAACAGCACTTCGCTGACCGGCAGCTCAATATCCCGATAGATGTAGGCAAGCCCGGCCTGCGCTTCAACGCGGGGGAGAAGGGTATGCGCAAGGCGCAGGGTGAGATCGGCGTCCTCGGCGGCATAGGCGGCGGCCTGCTCGATGGGGACATCCGCAAAGCTGATCGCTTTCGCCCCCTTGCCGCACAAATCGCTGTAGGCAATGCCGGTCAAGCCAAGATGCCGGCGGGCAAGCTGTTCCAGATCGTGTCCCTTGTCCGACTCCAGCACGTAGGATTGCAGCAGGGTGTCGTGCGCGATTCCGGCAAGCGCAATACCATGATTGGCAAGCACATGCCGGTCGTATTTAAGATTTTGTCCGATTTTCTGCGGCTGCGTGGCTTCCAGCCAGGGTTTTAAGCGGGCAAGAACAGTTTCTGACGGCAACTGCAAGGCGTCCAGCCCTTGATGGGCTAAGGGAATATAACAGGCTTCGCCCGGCGCGACGGCAAGCGAAATACCGACAAGACGGGCGGCAAAGGGATCAAGGCCGGTGGTCTCGGTATCAAGCGCGACATACGGCGCGGCGACGATTTTTTGCAGCCAGCGTTCAAGATCGGCCTGGGCGCGGATGGTTTCATAAGCGGCGCGATGCCTGCCGTCATCCGCCTGCGTTTCCGTTGCAGCGGGGACGGCGGGGAAAACAGGGGTAGCGGGAAAAACAGGGGCGGCGGAGGCAGGTTTGGTTTTGCCGGTGAGTTCGTCCCGCCAGGAGCGGAAATTATAATGCGCGTAAATTTCCTTCAAGGCGTTTTTATCCATCGGGCGGCGAAGCAAGGTATCGGGCCTGGGGATATTGGCAACCTGCCGGTCAATAGTTACCAGTTTTCTGCCAAGAGGAAAAAAATCGAGGTGGGCGCGCAGATTTTCACCGACGGCGCCGGGAATGGCGGCTGCGTGGGCGATAATGGCATCCAGACTGCCGAATTCGGCAAGCCACTTTACCGCCGTCCTGGGGCCGCATCTGGCAACCCCCGGCACGTTGTCTGTCGTATCGCCTATCAGGGCCAGATAGTCCACAATCCTGTCCGGCGGTACGCCGAATTTGGCAAGCACGCCTGCCTCATCCAGTATCTCGTCGCTCATGGTATTGATGAGGCGGGTATTGGGCGTGACCAGTTGGGCGAGGTCCTTGTCGCCGGTGGAAATCAGCGTCTCCATGCCACTGGCTTCCGCCATGCGCGCGAGCGTGCCGATCACATCGTCGGCTTCCACGCCTTCGACGCTCAGGAGCGGCCAGCCCAGGGCGCGGATTGCCGCGTGAAGAGGCGGAATTTGCAGGTCGAGGTCTTCCGGCATGGGCGGGCGGTGCGCCTTATAGGCGGGATACCATTCGTTGCGAAAAGTCCTGCCTTTCGCGTCGAATATTACCGCATGATATTCAGCCTTGAAGTCGCTCGTTAAGCGGCGTAGCATGGCAAGTACGCCTTTCAGCGCCCCGGTAGGAAAACCAGCCAGGTTTTTCAGGTCGGGCAGGGCATGAAAGGCGCGATACAGATAGGACGAACCGTCCACCAACAATAACAGAGGCATAGTATGAACAAAAAAAAGTTTTACGCGCAGGCGGGCATGCCGCAGACAACAATCGGCGCAGCGCAGGAAGCCTGGCGCGTTTTCGGCATTATGTCAGAATTTGTCGAAGCAACGGATCGTCTGCAAGGCGTGTGTCCTGCCGTTTCCGTTTTTGGCAGCGCCCGTATTGATGAGCATAGCCCTGTTTATCGCCTTACGGAAACAATTGCCCGGAAACTTTCCGACTCCGGTTTCGCGGTGATTTCCGGCGGCGGAGCGGGAACGATGGAGGCCGCGAATCGGGGAGCTTTTGCCGGGAGTTCTCCATCGGTTGGGTTGAACATTGAATTGCCACACGAGCAAATGGGCAATCCTTATCAGGACATTGTTATCTATTTTCGCCATTTTTTCGCGCGCAAATATATGTTTGTGCGTTTTGCCAGCGCCTATGTGGTCATGCCGGGCGGATTCGGTACTCTGGACGAATTGATGGAGGTGATTACCCTCGTGCAGACCCAGAAAATTTCGCGCATTCCCATCATTCTGGTGGGCAGTGATTTCTGGCGGGGGCTGATGGACTGGTTAAGAGAACAGTTGCTTGACAGAGGCATGGTAAGCCCCGAAGACCTGGAGATTGTCCAGATCATTGACGACCCGGACGCAATCGTCGCCGCCATTTTCCGCCACTATGAGACGCGAAGTTTCTCCGCGCTGTCTGCCGAACAGGAACTGCTCCTCAATCTGTAATAGAATTCATATTGTGTGCAGATTTTTTTCAGGATGATTTCCATGTGTACGGCTCTTCTGCGGTTTCTCCGTCCGGGTTTTGTGGCGGTTTTCTTTTTTATGTCCTTCTCTGCCATTGCGGCGGAAGGAGAGCCGGCCGGGATGCTGCCGCTTGATGATATTCCCCCGCCGCCGACGGACATTCGTCCGTTTGATGAAAGTATTGACGAGCCTCAGGTAACTATCCGCCGTGAAGAGAGGGGGGTTGTGGAAGAATATCGGCTCGGCGGCCATCTATATATGCTGAAAATAACGCCAGAGGTCGGAGAACCTTATTATCTGGTTGACCGAAGCGGCAACGGCCAGTTTGAGGCGGTTCGCCCCGACCGGGATACCGGCATCAGCGTGCCGATGTGGGTGATTGGGACTTTTTAAGAAACTGGATTTTGATGCTATTCGGTGTGCGTTTCCCGGCTGACAAGCTGGCAGGTGTAGTCAGTTTTGGGTAAGAAGCGCGGAAGGTTGCCGAGAGTTTCGTTTTCAGCGTAATTGAGCGCCAGCCAGTTCATTTCCCAAAAGCCGAAAGCAAGCCGCTTCAAGGCGTTCAATGCGTCTGCGGCATCGGCGACGTCGCTATCCAGGGCGGCGGCGCGGCAGACGGCGGCGGGGTCGACCGGAATCCAATGATAGCCGGGAGTGTAAAATTCGGCGCGGCAATGTAGCAGCAGGGGCAACTCACTTGCATCGGCGGTTGTTCCCAATGCGGGCGAGAGTTGCGAGGGCGCGATAAAAAAGCCGAAGACGCGCCGGGCGGGAATGCCGATGGCGCGAGCCAGGAGGACAAACAAACCGGAGATGTCCGCCGCGCCGCCGCCATATTGCCGACTTTCGATTTGTTGTTGGATATCGCCAGTGCCATCGCTGTCTGCCAGGGTAGTATCGAAAACGCTTTTTTCGATCACCCAGTCGTGCAGGGCATGGGTCTGCGCGAGCGGGTCTATGATACGTTTCACAATGCTTTTTGCCAGTTCCCTGGCAGTGTCATTGACCGGCAACAGGCTGGTGGCGGCGAGGTTTTTGCGGAGAATGTCTTCCCGTTCCGGCGCAAAGGTTCGCCGGGAAATATCAAAGCGGCGGTTGGCAACGGCAAGCGCTGTCGAAAGCAGTAGTTGGGGCGGCTGCCTGGCGCTCTCCCATGCGCAAACGAGCGTCTCCATCCCGTCATTCGGCTGCCGTTCCAGCAAAGCGCGCGCGTCGCTTTCCCAGGATAGGCGCTCTACCCGCTGCCAGGGTTGGGTTGGGGTGTCCTGATGCAAAGGCAGAGGGAAGCGAAGTGTTGCCGTCTCGTTATGCGCTGTTTCGGCTTTCAGGGTCAAGGCGACATCGAAATGCCGCCAGTTCGTCGGCAGCGTCGCGGCTCTTACCGGCGGCAGGCGGCTGGCTGAAGAGCCTTCGTAGGGCGCGAAAATGTTGTTTGTTTCGAGAGGTTTTTTCTTCCTGGCGGCAAGCAGACAAAGCGCCCCGGTTGCAAGGAAAAGCCGACGCTTCAAACTGTTTCTCCAGGGGTTGATGGATGTGTTTCCGCAGTATTCTCTTCCGGCAGGCGGTAACGCTCTTCCGCCCAATTACCCAAATCCAGCAATTTGCAGCGTTCACAACAAAAGGGACGCCAGGGATTTTCTGTCTGCCAGGGTGTCTGCTTATTGCATTGCGGACAGGCAACCATGAGGGCGGCAGGACTCATGCTCAGACCAGGGAACAAAAGCTGAGTTCAAAAGAGACATCGGAATCACAGCAGCGGCTTTTTGTTTCGATGGCTGTGGGCAGGACAAAACGGATGTGGAGAACGTAGCGATTGGCGCTGATTTCCGGGATCAATTGCGCGTTTTCATCCAGCGCGATGCGTACCATCTGGAAATTGGTGCCGCTCAGGAATTTTTCGTATTGCCCACGTTGCGCAACGAGGGGCTTCAGTTCGCCATGCCCGCGCAAAAGGCGCAGGATGATAGCGAGCGCGTTTCGCGCCGGGATGACTCCTGTCTGCCAGCGTTCCAGCGCGGCGCGACGAACATGGGAAGGCTGTTGCAGCCAGTAGTGGTAGGAGGGTATATCGAAACCGCAGGCGCCGCCGGGCAGGGCGGCCTTGTGCTTGATGCTCATCAGCCAGTCGTTGTCGCGCAGCGATTGTCCGAAGCGGCCATGCAGGGCATGGAGCGCGGTGTATGCCTGTTCAATCTCGTACAGGGAACCGTCAAGCGCGGTTTCCGAGACTTTTGGATTATTGCGAAAGCCGAGCAGATTCTTGCGTTGCCGTTCCAGTTCCTGAAGCAAGTCCATCCTGGGGTCGGAGCGACCGATGACATCGAGGATTTCAAACAGCCCATCAAGCGCCGTATGGTGCTCAAGCGCGCCATCCGCACCCGTGAAATACACCACCTTGTCAAACAGACTTTCCAGGCGAAGTAAACTGCGGATGCGCTCGTTGAAGGGAAATTCGTAAGTTATCACGCTGTCTCTATTTTAAGAATTATGCGAATTTTGAAACAATCAGCCGCAAATCACAAGACAATTAGTAGATTTACCTGCCAGAATTGCATACTTTTGTCTACAAGTTTCTAACATCTGAATTCACCGGCGGGTGAAGGGCGTTTGCTTGAGCGCGGAGTCAGGGTGGTTTTGGTTCAGGCGGATGCATTCATCGTAAAGATAACTCCGGTTTGAAACTCCGCCCTTTAGGCCGGAGTTTCGACCGTAGCAACAAGGGAGGGGATGCAAACTCCTTCCTTGTTTGTTGAACGACAGGCATGAATGCCTGTCGCTAATTTTTGCTTCCATACAGCAGTGCGCGTAGGCGGGAATCCAGAAAAAATCTCTGTCTGCTGCACAGGATTAAACAAAAACTGCGTTAATTCGCGCTCTTCCCATTCGAAGTTTTGGCGCCATAGTGCCGGAACAGAATCCAGGCCAGCTTCACCATGCCGGGATGGTTGAGCATGGGCATCCTGTCCAGGGTGAGGACAAAGCGGTGGCTGTCCACATACAGGGGCCAGAAGCCGATACGACTGTTGCCTGCGGCATCTACCACCGCCCAGGCAGATGTACCCAGGCGCAGGTTGCCTTGCAGCAGTCCCATGTTGCGTTCATGCAGGGTGCCCACGGCAGCGGAAAGCGCGGCAAGTTCTTCGGCTGCTTCATGCGGGAAACCCGTCGTGGCTACATAGAAACCTTGCGGGTCAGCCAGCAGGGCGCGGCGCGAACTGGACAGATCGGGCAGAATTTGGGGCAGCAGGTATTCAAAAGCGCCTTGCGGCTCTTCGCGCGCTTCGCTGAAACCTTCCACCCAGCCAGCCTGCTGCACACAGTCAAGCAAAGCCAGAGCGTCTGCAAGCGGGAGATCGCTCAGGCGAATCAGGGTATGCTCGTTTAGTTCCGGCGTGCCAGGCTGGCGCAGGATAGCGCGCAGAAAACTCACCGCCATGTCCGGCTGCTGTTGACTGAGCGCCCGGTAAGCGCCGGCCGGCGTTGTCGCCAGCCAGAGTCCGGGTTTAAGCCTGTACGCCACGCGCAGGCTCCATCAGGCCAGGATCGAGCGAGTACAACAGGGCCTTCAGCAGAGTACGCATGTCGGCTTCGCTGCGGGCGTCAACCTCGAAGATGGGCACATTGAATTCCAGCTTGTTCAGTATCTCGTGGTATTTGGGCAGGCCGGGATTTGGGGCTTTGTCCATGTGCGTGACGCCGATTACAAAGCGCGTTTGCCTGATCTGCCTGACGAAGGACTTGAGAAAGAAAGACAGGTCGTTCAGCGGCGCGGGACGGCTGTTGTCGACCAGCAGTACCAGGCCGATGCAGCCCTCGCAGAGAATTTCCCACATGAAGTCGAAACGTTCCTGTCCCGGCGTGCCGTAAAGATGCACATGCTCGCCGCCGCCGAGATCGAGACGGCCATAATCCATGGCAACAGTGGTGGTGCGCTTGCGCTGCGCCGTCATGTCGCTGGCTACGGCATCGGTCTGAACCGGTTCAATGTCGGACAAGGTGCTTACCGCTGTGGTTTTACCAGCGCCAACGGGGCCGGTAATGACGATCTTGTGATTGCTCATCGGTATATGACTCTCTTTTAGCGATTGCCCAGCAGGCGTGAGAGGATACGTCCCAACAGGCCGCGCTGGCTTTGCGGCGCGGTATTGCTGACCTGGGGAGCTGTTCGGACTGCCTGGGCGGTTGGAAAAGTTTTTTCTGGCGTCTGCGCCTCGATTTCGAGCAGGCCAATGGCTGCTGCGGCGCAATAGAATACATGCACGTCGCCGAGCGAAATCATCAACTCCCGCGCGATGGCGGTCATGGTGTAATAGGGGCCGGACGACCACAGGGCGGCAATCCGCATGGCGTGCGGGATGGGAAGCAGGCGCGTCATGTTGGGCCAGAAACGTAACCGCGTGCGCGCGTTCGGATCGTCGCCCTGCGGCAAACGCCCGCGCGAAGTCCACGCCGCCAGACGCCACAGGAAACTCTCCATGGACTCCGTACCGCCGTCGTCAGGCCAGTTCCTGCCGTCCTCTTCAGCGAGGGCGGTCAGAGTGAACTTGATGCGGGTGGTAGTGACGATGGAACGCAGCACCGCGTCGCGCACAGAGGTATGCACGCGTTTGCTGCGGGCGCAGATGCGGATGAAAGCCAGCGTGCCGCTACGTAGCTCCATCACCCGCCCTGCGCCCTGCGATATGCGGTACGCATGGCGGACATCACCGTACAGATATTGTTCCGGGTCGAAGAACATGTTGTCGCGACTGTCGTTGTCGGAACCGAACATGTAGAGACTGAGAGGGGCGTCTTCTTCTTCCATAGCCAGCGCCGCCCTGGTCACATGCCTGTCGGCCTGACTCCTGACGCGAGCGTTATGGCCGATCTGCGCTGTAGCCCGATCCAGAATCACGCGCAGGGTTTCAGGGCTGGCGGGCTTGTGCAGGAAGAAAATGCCTTCCGTGCGCAACTGATTGGCGCTGAGAATTACGGGAACCTTGCCCGAGACATCGCCGGTCAGATATTGGTGGGCGATACGCCGTCCCTCCGGCGAATCCACATCAATCAACAGGAGTTGCGCGTCTTCCATGGAACCGGCAAGCGTATAGGCGCTATCCGGGTAGTGCCTGATACAGTATTCGTAGCTGTAGCTCGCGCTGGCATTCATGCCCAGAAGCGCGCAGCGTATGGGGCTTTTGGGTTGGTAGGTCATACTTGTAGTTCAGCGATAAGTTCAATATCCTGCGCGCGCAAACGCGCTATTAACGCCAGCCGCGCCTCGGGATCGTTCCTGTGGGCAAGAATCCTGGCAAGTTCACGTTGCAGGGCGAGATCACCCGGCGCGGCGCGAATTTCATTCTCAAGCATCTCGCATGCGGCGGCAAACTGGCCTTGCAGGATATATTCGCTGATGCTTTCCAGCAGGTCGGATGACGCCTTGCTATGCGCGGCGGCTGCCGGTGAATCACAGCGTTCCACCAGACGGGTCGTGCCGGTTGCGCCGCTGCCGAGCAGTGAAACGCAGTCTTCGGGCAAGCCAACGTGCGCCGCTCTGCCATCTGCCAGCCGGTCACGGAACCAGTCCAGGGACGTTGCGGAAAGCAAAGGGGCAACGCGCTGGAGCAGGCGCAGGCGCAGGGGATAGCCCTTTGTGCCGAGTACCATGAACAGATCTGCCAGCGCATTGGCGACTTCGGGCGCTCTTCGCTCGCACAAATGGATGATGCGTTGCACATGACGACGCAGGTCGGAGGGATTACGCGCTACGGCACGGGAAAGCCAGTCCTCGACACACGAACCCGCAAAGCCGACGCCGACATTTGCAAGCCGTGTCCGGGCGCTTAACGCAAAGGACACTTCCCCGCTCTGCGTGGAACCTTCGTCCTGTGCCGTAGGCGTGCCTCTGTCCTCCAACACTGTGCGCTTGCTTACTTGCTGCAACTGCTATCGAGTTTAACCAGCAGGTCGACGAGTTCTCTGGACAGCTTCATCATCTCGGTGACTTCGGCAGCGGCGCCGGCCTCGTCGCCAGCCTGTTTCAAGTCCAGCGCCTTGCGGCTATGGAGGTGAAATGCCTCGTGCGGAGCGGCAATCTGCTCGTAGAGCGCCACGCACTCGCTGCCGACGGCCTCTATCTCCCCGCGGCCTTCGCCGTAATACCAGGCGCCGAACTTGCAGGCCGTGTGCTCGCAGCCCTGGAAGTCGCCCTTGCCGTCCAGAGTGGCCTGGATATTATTAAGGTAGCGGATATGGTCGTTCATCCGCAGCAGAAAAAAAGCGCCTCCAGCCATTTTCAGGTTCTCCAGTGTTAAGTGCCAAGGTTGCTGTGTCAGGGTTGCCGTGCCAGGCGGCTCAGCCGGTCATCTTGGCAACTTCATCCGCAGCCCGTTTCACGTCCAGGAATACCAGGCCGAGTTTGGCGCTGGAGCGGATAAGCACGGTCAGTACGGCGTTGTCGCCAGCGTGGGTCATTATCACATAACCCTTGTTACCCTTGACCAGCACTTGCTCCACAGCGCCGCGAACCAGTTCCTGGGCAGTGCGGTCGCCCAGAGACAGCATGGCGGCGCTCATGGCGCCGACACGGTCTTCGTCCATGCCTGCGGGCAGCATGGAGGCAATGATGAGACCATCGGTGGAGATTATGGCGGAAGCCTCGATGTCTGTGGAACTGCTGTTGAGTTGGGTTAGCAGTGAATTAAGTACGTCTGCGCGCATGATGTATTCTCCAGGTTGGGGTTTTTCAGTTGGGGCTTTTTAGTTACTGTGTTCCAGTACTGTGCATCATAATATATCATCATGCGATCCATCAGGCAACCGCAAATATTTTTTGTAAAAGATTGCAGAAAACATATGTACCATAAGTATAATATGAACTCCTGTTATTTATTTCAGAAGGGGTTTTTCGTGAAACAGTTATTCATTTCGCTTGTCACCGCACTGTTGCTTGTTTCTCAGGCGCAAGCAATTGATGGGGATGTAAAGTCCAGAAAAGAGCCTACTGCCGCCCAGAAGGCGCAGCGGGAAAAAATGAAAACATGCAATCAGGAAGCCAGGGCAAAAGAACTGAAAGGTGATGAACGAAAAGCGTTCATGTCGTCCTGCCTGTCCAAATCCGGCGAGGGCGTCGTCGGCAAATCCGGCAAGGCTGACAAGGTAGCCGGCAGGGAAAAGGCTGAACAGTGCAAGCAGGAAGCGAAAGAGCAAAAACTTAAGGGCGACGAGCGTAAAGCCTTTCTGTCAACCTGTCTGGAAGCGTGAGTTTGGGAAAAGCAGGCATCAGAAATTCCGAATCTGCAAAATATTGATCTGAAAAGCGGGAATGAAAAAGTTTCCATTGATGCTCCACCTGGGGTGGGTGGCGGTGCTGTCTGCCTGTAGCGTGACCGGGCAGCAGGTCTCCCTGCAGGGACATTTGCGCGCGGAAGCGGAGCAACTTTCCGCTTCCGCCCGGACTGCCCGCCAGCAGGATTCTGGCGAGGACGCGGCAGGGCCGGAAGAAATTCCGGCTCCGGTTCGCCATGCCTATACGCCGCCGCCGGTTGCTGTTCCTGAAAAGGCGGAAACTTATAGCGTAGTCGCGCACGAAGTGCCGGTGCGGGATTTGCTTTTTGCTCTGGCGCGGGACGCAAAGCTGAATGTTGATATTCACCCCGGACTCTCCGGCAACGTGACGATGAACGCGGTTCAGCAGACCTTGCCGCAAATTTTGGATAGAATAGCCCGTCAGGTGGATATGCGGGTTGAACTGGATGGCGACAATCTGGCAGTCATGCCGGATACACCGTTTCTGCGGCATTACCGGGTTGACTATGTCAACATGAGCCGCAGCATGAGCGGCGAGGTAGCCACCAGCACCCAGATCGCTTCCGGTTTGCCGGGCAATGTTGGCGACGGTAGTTCGTCCTTCATGTCTGGCAACGACAACGGCTCTTCAACAAGGGTGGAGAATCTCTCCGGCAATCGCTTCTGGGAGTCTCTGGAGCAGGGGATAAAACACATTCTTCAGGAGACGGACAAGATTTTTCCGGATGGGGGCGTGGAAGAGTTTGAAGAGATCGACAGCGCTCAAAGCGCACGCCAGGAGAAACAAATCGGAAATACGCAAGGCGGGCAGGAAATACGCATGCAAACGGCGCGAAAGGCAAGACGATCAACTTTCCGCGAGGCGGCTGCCGTCATCGTCCATCGTGAAAGCGGAGTGGTGACGATACGCGCAACCGGACGGCAGCATGAGCGCGTCAGGGAATTCATAGATCGGGTAGCGAATGCGGCGCATCGTCAGGTGATGATTGAAGCTACCATTGTTGAGGTGGCGCTGAATGACGGCTATCAGCAGGGCATCGAATGGAGCCGTTTCTGGGACGAGGGGCGCAAAATTTTCACCCTGACGCAGGCGGGCAGACCCACAGGGCAATCAGTCGCAATATCGCCTTTTTCCATTGGCTACTCCGATACTTCCCGGCGCGGCAATCTGTTTGCCGCTACCCTGAGCCTGCTTGAATCATTCGGTTCGACGCGGGTGCTTTCCAGTCCGCGCCTCTCGGTATTGAACAACCAGACCGCGCTTTTGAAGGTGGTGGAAAACGTGGTTTATTTCAATATCAGGGCCGATGTGACTCCCGGCGGCAGTAACAGCAATCCCGTAGTAGCCTACAGTTCCACGCCGCAGACCGTGTCGGTTGGTCTGGTCATGACGGTGACGCCGCAAATTGGCGCTGACGATAGCATCATTTTAAATGTGCGTCCGACCATTTCCAGCATTGCGAGCATGGTCAAGGATCCGAACCCGGATATTCCCTCCCATATTGCCAACGAAATACCGCAGATTCGCACCCGGGAAATTGAGTCTGTCCTGCGCCTGGGAAGCGGGGAAATAGCCGTGCTTGGCGGCTTGATGGAAGACCGCGCGGATCGGGATGGCGGAAAAGTGCCGCTGCTGGGGAACATCCCATTGGTCAGGGAATTGTTCACCTCAAGGTATGAGGGCGCGAAGAAATCGGAACTGGTGATCTTTCTGCGCCCGATAGTTTTGCATGACGCGACGCTGAATGGCGACTTTTCCGGCCTGAAGGACAATCTCCCCGACGCCGCGTTCTGGACAAACGGGGCGGATGGTTTTCCTCGCTGAAGACTGAATCGGAAAACGCCATGAACGCGCCGGAAAAAGCATTCAGGAAACTGGGTGAGGTCTTACACGCGGCAGGATTGATTTCCGCCGACCAGTTACGGATTGCCTTGATCGAACAGGAAAAGAGGAAAGAGGCGCTGGGGCGCACCCTGGTGGCGCTGGGTTTTTTGTCGGAGGCGGCGCTACGCGATGCCTTGGCGGAGACATTCGGGCATTCGGCGATTGATCTTGCACGGACGACGGTTGATTCGGCGGCGCTTGCCCTGATCCCGGAAGATTTGGCGCGGCGTCTGCGGGTCTTGCCGCTGGATTATGACGCGGCGGCGGCGCGGGTCGTGCTGGCGGTGGCGGACAGCCATGACCTGCCGGGACAAGACCGGCTGCGCGCTCATATTCGACGCCAGAACGGCAAAGACATCGCCTTTTCGTTCCTGCTGGCGGGTGAGGCGGAGATAGAGGCCGCTATTGACCGCTGCTACGGACATGCCCTTGCCATTGACGATATTCTCGCAAGGCTTGAGGCGGGCGACGGAACGGCGGAAGGCGTGGAGGAGAGCCTCTCGCATCCGGTCGTCCGGCTGGTTGACGCCATTCTGATTGACGCGGTAAAGGCGGAAGCCTCCGACATCCATTTCGAGCCGGAAGCGGGGTTTTTGCGGATTCGCTATCGTCAGGACGGCATTCTGCGCCAGATTCGGTCCCTGCACATTGCCTGCTGGCGCGCTCTGGCGGTGCGTCTGAAAGTCATCGGCGGGATGAATATCGCGGAGAGCCGCGCCCCGCAGGACGGCAGGGCGACGCTCAATGTTTCCGGCAGGCCGATTGATTTTCGCGTCTCCAGCCAGCCGACCCTGCACGGGGAAAATATCGTGCTGCGTATTCTGGATCGGCAAAAAGGCATCATGCCGCTTGCCGGGCTGGGCTTGTCCGAAGCGGCGCATCGTCTGGTTGAACGGATGCTTGCCCGCCCGGAAGGAGTATTTCTGCTCACCGGGCCTACCGGCGCGGGCAAAACCACCACCCTCTATTCCATTCTCCACCATCTGAATTCCGAGGCCATTCATATCATGACCCTGGAAGACCCGGTGGAATATCCCTTGCCGCTCATCCGGCAGACCAGTTTGTCCGACGCTATCAAGATGGATTTTGCCGACGGGGTACGCGCCATGTTGCGGCAGGACCCGGATGTGATGCTGATCGGCGAAATACGCGACGCGGCCACAGCCGGCATGGCCTTTCGCGCCGCGATGACCGGACACCGCGTATTCGCTACCCTGCACAGCAATTCCGCCCTGGGCGCGTTGCCGCGCCTTTTTGATTTGGGGGTGAGCGCGGAATCCATGGCGGGCAACATCAGCGGCATTATCGCGCAACGCCTGCTGCGCCGCCTGTGTCCGCAGTGCAAGACACAAGCTCCCGCTACTCTTGCAGAAAAACAAATGCTGGGAGTCGGTAGAGAGGATATTTTTCTCTTTCATCCGGCAGGTTGTGAACAGTGCCGCTTTACCGGCTACAAGGGGCGGTTGCCGGTATTGGAAGTGTTGCGGGTGGATGGCAAACTGGACGCGCTCATCGCGCAGCGCGCGCCGCTGGACGCGCTTCGCCAATCTGCGGTGGAGAGCGGTCTGGTGACGTTGGCGGAGGACGGCGCGGCCAAGGTTCGCGCCGGGTTAACCGCGCTGGAGGAGCTTGGTCGGGTCGTGGATTTGAGCGAACGGATGTAGGCTATGCGCTACGATTACCGCGCCATTGACCGGGCAGGACGCAAGGTGCGCGGCCAGTGCGAAAGCGTTGGCCTTCTTGAACTGGAAAACCGTTTGCGCGAACGGGGGCTGGATTTGATTACGGCCACAGAACAGCCGTTGGCGCAGAGGCGGCTGGCGAGGATGCCACGGCGGGAATGGTTGCATTTCTGGTTCCAGTTAAAGGAATTGCTCGCGGCGGGGGTGGCATTGCAGGAAGCTCTCCTTGACCTTGGCAAAGCGGAAGACCACCGCCAGCGTCTGGTGGCCGAAGCCCTGCTGGATGGCATTTCGCATGGCGCAACCCTGTCCGGCGCGATGGCGGCGGAAGGCAGTTTCAATCCTGTTGCTGTTGGCATGGTTCGCGCCGGCGAGATGGCGGGACGATTGCCGGAAGCCATCGGCAAACTGCTTGACGAATTGCAGCGGGAGGATGAGATGGTAGGCATGGCGCGGCGCGTCCTGATCTATCCTGCCTTTGTCGCGGCGGTGATTGCCGCTGCCGTGTTCTTTCTCTTTTACGATCTCGTGCCGCAACTTGAGATTTTTCTGGCCAATATGGGGAGCGAGCTTCCCTGGCAGACCCGTTTGCTTTTTGCCTCTTCCGCCCTGCTGCGCGAATACGGCCTTTTAATTTTTTCAGGTAGCCTGCTACTGGTTTTATGTCTGGTCGCCTTGCCGCTTCTGTCTGCCGCCATGCGTTTGCGCTTTGACGCCATGCTCCTTGCCATTCCGCTGTTCGGCCAGATTATTCGCAAGATTGCTCTTGCCCGGTTTGCGGGCACATTTTCCATGCTTTACGCTTCCGGCGTCAGCGTTCTGGAGGCGTTGGGAACGACGCGCGACATTTCCGGCAATCGCGCCATCCGCCGCGCTCTGTACGACGCGGAGGCGAATATTCGTGCCGGACGCGGGATCAGTCTTGCTTTTAACGATACCGGCCTGTTTCCGCAATTTGTCGTGCGTATGTTTGCGGTTGGCGAGGCAACCGGCGCGCTGGATCGTTCCCTTGCCAATGTCCGCCATTTTTATCAGCGCGAGGTCGAAGAAACGGCAAAACAGGCGGAGCGCCTGCTTGAGCCGACGCTTACCCTCATGCTCGGCTTCCTGCTGGGCTGGATCATTCTGGCGGTCATTGGGCCTATTTATGACGTGGTGGCGAATGTGGGATTCTGATCGGCTTGTTCTCTTCATTGAGCCGACGCTTGTCCGCCTTTATCGTCGGCACAAACGCCATATTGCGCGGCTGGCTGATTTTACGCCGGATGCCGCAGGACTTGGCAGTTTCGCAAAGTGGCGAGCGCGAGAGGCGCGTTTGCCGCTTACGGTGTTGACTGATCTGCCGGACGAAGGCTTTGTGCTTGAGGCTATTCCCCGCCTGTACGGCGCGGAGCGCCGCGCGGTAATCCGGCGGAAAATCCAGCGCCATTTTCCTGATACGCCTTATGTGGCAGCGCGAACCCTGCCCTGGCATGGCTCGGAAAAGCCGGTATCGGAAAAGCCGGGACGCAAGGAAGAAAATCTGCTTTTATCTTCGCTGCCCGCCCTGCCTTTGCAGGACTGGCTTGCGGCGGCGCAGCCGTTGTCCGGCCTGTACACGCTGCCCCAACTTGTGGAAGCGGCGGCTAAAAAGCTCAACCTGCCGCGTGACGGCATTGTGCTCACCCGACGCGGAAATTTTGTGCGCCAGACTTTGCTGCGGGCGCATGTTCCCTGTTTTTCCCGGCTAATCTCCGGCAACGGGGAAAATTTGCTGGAAGAGACGCGAAGGTTGCTTACCTATCTGGCGCGGCAACAGCCGTTGCCGACGGATTTACCGCTTTGCCCGCTGTTCGCCCTTCCTGATTCCGAGCGGGAATTACTGGCCGGGGAATTTACCCTGATACCTGGCATTGAGGCGGACGATGCTTTTTTTCTTTCCCTGTTGGTGGCCTCTCCGCCCAAAACGCAATACGCGCCGGATGAATTACGAAACATTCGTTTGTCGGGCTTGAAGTGTCTTCTTATGGCGGCAGGGGCGCTGTGCCTTGCGGCGGGCGTTGGCGCTTATGTGTACACGGCAGCTGACCCGCAAGAGACGGTAAAGGTGTGGCAAGAGGTTAAAGACGAACAGACGCCGGAGGTAACGCTGGAACAGGCGGATGTTGACGAAATTCTGGAGGAGGAACAAGCCGACTGGCCGGATAGTCAGGAGGATGCAGCGGAACCGGACGCCTGGCAGGGCCTGGTACGCCATGAACGGACGGGCAGGACGTTTATCTGGAAAGAAGACGGCCTGTTCATGGAAACGGAAAACGCCGCGCCGGAAGATGTCGGCGGCGCGACCAGAGATTTGCTGCGGGGCGGGGAAATCAGAAAGGATGGAGAGCGGGAATGAAGAGCGTTTTATCCAGGCAATCCGGCGCAATTTTGCTGTTGATGTTGCTTTTTCTGGCGCTGGGCGTCATGGCCTGGTTTATCACAGTTAGTCCATCTCCGCGCCGTGAATTGGCTATGGCGGAAAAGCTGGCTATGGCAAGGGAGGCGTTGCTGGGCTATGCCGTCCTTTATCCTGACGCGCGCGCAAATCGAAAGGGTTTTGTGCCGGGACATTTGCCCTGCCCGGATACGGACGAAGCATTGGGGTACGAGGGCGCGGAAGCGGGCGTTTGTGGCAGCAAGGGCGTCAGCATCCTCGGTCATTTCCCCTGGCGCAGCTTAAGTATGCCGCCGCTTTTGGGTAGTGACACGGAATGCCTTTGGTATCTTGTTTCCGGTAACCACAAGGCGGAGCCGAAAGCCGATTTGCTGAATCCCGATACCGCCGGACTGATTGAGATTGTCGCGGCGGACGGACAAACCGTCATTGCGGAAAATGTGGTTGCGGTTTTGTTCGCGCCGGGCGCGCCCTTGCCCGGACAAACGCGCAGTTTCAGGGCGGGCGCGGATGGCAGCGAATGTCGGCGGGATTACGACGCCCGCCAATATCTCGAAAATGCCGCGCCGAATCCGGCAGCGGAAGGTATAACAAGAGTGATGGTCGGCAAAAACGAGAGCGTGGCCTGGATTAGCCGTGAGGAGTGGGTAGCAGGAGTCGAAACACGCTTGTCGCCGGAAGTATTTTTTGCCGATGAAGATCAGGCGGATGCGCTCATGCTTACCCAACGCATTGCCGCCTGCATAATGGCTTTCAGTAAGGCAAACGAATTGCAGCGTTTGCCCTGGGCGGCGCCGCTTGAACTGACGGCGGCAGTGCCGGAGACCTTCAATTTTGCCAAATTGGCAGACCAGAAAAACCGCCTGGCAGGTCGTCCCCCATATTCGGTTTTCAATTCGCTGCAAGCATTGGGTACAAAGGATGTTGTTATTGAACCTTCCTTTGTCACATGTATGGAGAAATACGCCAGTCACTCATCCTGTCGCTTGCTGGTACGGGGGCAATGCCCGGATTTCGAGGCTGTGGATGGCAGGCCGGACAGTGGTTCCTATAACAGTCATAACGGCTGGTGGGATAAGTGGAAGGAGCATTTTTTCTATCTTGTCGCGCCCAACTTTTCCCCTGCCGCAAGCGAGGCTGAGGACTGCGAAGCCGCGCCGGACGGCTGTTTGCTGGTGGCGGGCAGACCCTATGCCGCTGCCGTGATTTTTGCGGGAGAAGCCCTGAAACACCAGAACAGGACGGGGAATGGCCGGATGAATGCCGCGCAATATCTGGAAGGGGAGAACGCTATCAGCATACAACATGGGGGCAGAACCCTGTCAATTTCCGGCAATGACCAGATAAGCTGTATCGCGGCGGAGGCGGATGGCTTGCGCCTGATTGCCAACTGCGGGCGGGATGATTGCAAAAGCAGCGTCGGCCTGTGGCTTGCCTGTCAGGAAAATGGCGGCGAGCAGTGCGCCCTGCCTGAAACTTTTTCCGGTTGCGCCTGTTATGGCGTAATGATGCGCTGGCAGGATGAAGCCTGCGCCTTTGCTTCGCCCCGCCCTCTTTGCCGCCGCCTGCTTGCCCGGATAAAATCATGCGCCTGAATTCTTCTTGTTTAGAGCGGTTTCGGTTCTGGTGGATACATTTTACATACCATCTCCCTGCCTTCGGTTGCGCCGCGAGTGGCTCCCCTTTTCCGCTCGCGGCGCAGCCACAAATGGGAGATGGAACGACATTGCCGCCTGCAAGATCTCCCCTCTCCCGCTTGCGGGTGTTCAGACCGGGGACATCGTTGACACATGTTCGGAGACATCGTTTACACATTTTATACTGTAGGCATTTTTGTTCTTATGGAGGACAAGATGCCCTGGCAAATGAGGTCAGCGATGGAACTGAAGAAAGAATTTGTGCAACTTGCGCTACAACCCGGTACGAATTTCCGTGGTCTGTGTCGTCGCTTCGGGATTTCTCATACAGTGGGCTACAAGTTGCTTGGGCGCTATCTGGATGAAGGCGACGCCGGACTTT
>WRKX01000033.1 GCA_009777925.1 Betaproteobacteria bacterium
TACGACAAACATCTTTATCGTGTTCGTCACCTTGTCGAGAATGCTTTCCTGCAATTAAAAGCGTGGCGTGGCATTGCTACACGCTATGCCAAAAAGACGGCTTCCTTTCTGGCAGCGGTGCATATCAGATGTATCGCAATTTGGGCAAACATCCATTGACGACGTGCTCTACGCAAAACATGACTATTCAGCTTGTCTGTCATGCCATATCGCTTACTGGAACGAAATGGCAATCTATCCTCATAACCAGGGCGAATCCCTGATCTGGATCAATTACCCGTTCCGGATTCCAGCCAGGCTAAAATCCGGCAAAAAACTCTGTCTGTCATACAGAATTAAACAAAAACCGCTCTGAAACGAATAATGAAATCTACTCCTCTTGTCCTGACAAGTCAAAAATTTTTTATGCCTATTACTTAAGTTATATGGGTAAATAGCTCACCGCCGAACGACCTTCCCGGCGAAAAATATATCCACCTGAATCAAAATCGCTCTAAGCGAACAACATTGACTCTAAGCGCGATGGCAGAGAGGTTTGGCGTGATGCACCACACCTCCCTGCGCTGAAGCATCGTAGTGTGGAACAAGTAGAGGCAGGGGTTTTGCGCCTGCCCTGAAACATGCGAAGATACAGTCCTTCTGACGAGTGTTTTTCCGGATGGAAACCAAGCCCATGACCGCGCTTCTTCCCCTGACCATTTTTATCGTGGATGACGAGGCGCTTGCCCGTCTGCGTTTGCGCGAACTGCTTGCCGACATTGCCTCTTCCTGCCCCACCGAAGTGCTGGGCGAGGCGGAAAGCGGACAGGCAACGCTGGAATGGCTGCAAACGGAGAATGAAAAAGCAAAGCCCCGTCTGCCAGATGTGTTGCTGGCCGATATTCACATGCCCCGGATGGATGGCCTGGAACTGGCGGGACGCCTGGGGTTTCTCTCCCCTCCACCCGCC
Source organism: Betaproteobacteria bacterium (assembly GCA_009777925.1). Taxonomy (GTDB): domain Bacteria; phylum Pseudomonadota; class Gammaproteobacteria; order Burkholderiales; family Rhodocyclaceae; genus Azovibrio. Next base: position 950 of record WRKX01000033.1, read on the forward strand.
GTAATTTTCACCACCGCCTACGATAACCATGCCGTGCAGGCGTTTGACCTCAGCATTGTGGATTATCTGTTAAAGCCCGTGCGCGCGCAGCGCCTGCTGACCGCGCTGGAAAAAGTCAGGCAACGCATGTCCGCGTCGCCTGCTCCTGCCCCGGCAGGCGACAGCAGGCGCAGTCATTTGCCATGTCACGAGGGCGGTCGTTTCCTGCTTGTGCCAGTCGCTGAGATTTTGTACTTCAGGGCAGACCTGAAATACGTGATCGCCCGTACCATTGAGCGGGAATACGTGCTAAGTGAAACGCTAACCCGGCTCGAAGAAGAATTTACACACAGCTTCGTTCGCCTGCACCGCTCCATTCTAGTTGCCCGCTCCGCGCTGGCAGGCTTTGAGCGCGCCGACGAGGAAGACGAGGCCTATGGCTACGCCATGCTTCGCCACCTGCCGGAAAAACTGCCCATCAGCCGCCGCCAATGGATACCAGCGCGGGAGGCGGTATTCGGGGAGATCGGCTAGAACCGCGCCTTACCTTTTGCTTCCTGCTAACATTGCGTCTTTTCTCTCTTAGTCGCCATGCCGCTTACCTTGTCCTCTCCCCGCCTCATTACCATCGCCTCCCGCGAATCCCGGCTTGCCATGTGGCAGGCTCGACACATACAGGCGCGTCTGACCGCGTTGCACCCGGGTACAAAGGTTGAAATCCTCGGCATGACGACGGAGGGCGACCGAATTCTGGATCGCCCCCTGGCGGAAATCGGCGGCAAGGGCTTGTTCATCAAGGAACTGGAACACGCCATGCTGGAAGGGTTGGCCGACCTGGCGGTGCACTCGATGAAGGATGTGCCGATGACAATGCCTGAAGGGTTCTCGCTCGCGGCCATTTCAACGCGGGAAACCCCTCTGGACGCCTTTCTCTCCCCGCGCTACGCCTCCCTTGCCAACCTGCCTGCCGGGGCAGTGATAGGCACTTCCAGCCTGCGCCGGGAAGCCACGCTGCGTCGCCGTTATCCGCATATCACGGTCAAAAGTCTGCGCGGCAATCTGGACACCCGCCTGAAAAAACTGGACGAAGGGCAGTACGACGCCATCATCCTGGCCGCTGCAGGTTTGATCCGGCTTGGTCTGGAGGAACGCATCCGCGCCCTGTTGCCGCCGGAAATTTCCCTGCCCGCGCCCGGCCAGGGCGCGCTTGGCATTGAAGTGCGCTCTGACCGTCCCGAAGTCGCCGCCTGGGTTGCCGCCCTGAACGACGAGGCGGACGCGCGCCGCGTTCTTTCTGAACGCGCCTTTTCCCGCGCCCTTGGCGGTTCCTGCCAGTTGCCGCTGGGCGCTTACGCCGTCCTCGAAAACGGCGAGCTCGCGCTTTCCGGCTTTGTCGCCAGTGTGGATGGACAAGCCTTTGTGGAAGGCAAAATTCGCGGCAACCCGGAAGATTGTGAAGCATTGGGAGAACGCCTTGCTGAACAACTCAGAAAAAAAGGCGCAGACGCCATTCTGGCGCAACTGACGGCAGAACCACAGGAATGACATACCCCCCTCCCCTGACAGGAAAGACCATCGTCGTCACCCGCCCCCACGATCAGGCGGACGCTCTGGCAGGCGGCATCCGCCAGGCAGGCGGCGCGGCTTATTGCTTTCCGCTGCTGGAAATCTCGCCCTGCCAGGATTCCACGCCGCTTCAGGAAGCAGCAAATCGCCTTGCAAGCGCAACTCTGGCAATTTTCGTAAGCGCCAACGCCGTCCGCTACACCATGCCCGTTTTGCGGGAAATCTGGCCTGAACATCTAATTGCGGTGGCAACCGGCCCAGGCACGGCCGAGGCGCTGGCGGCAGCGGGCATTTCCCGTTGTTTGCTTCCGGCGGAGCATTTTGATTCCGAAGGTTTGCTCGCCCTGCCGGAACTCGCGCCAGACAGGGTGGTCGGCCAGGAAATACTCCTCTTCAAGGGCGAAGGCGGGCGCAAGCTGCTTGCCGCAACCTTGAGAGAGCGCGGCGCAACGGTCCTGCCCGTGCCCGTATATCAGCGCGACGCGCCAAAAGAAGGAATGGATGAATTTTTAACGCGACTTGCCGCACATAAATTCGACGCCATTACTCTCTCCAGTAGCGAAGCCCTGCGCCATTTGCTTGAACTTGCCGCCGAACGCCCGGAAACCCTGCCCTGCCTCTATCGCCTCCCCCTGTTTACCTCACATCCGCGCGTCGCTCTCCATGCCAGGGAAGCGGGGTTTTCTCATGTCATTTGCGCCAACGCGAACGATATTGGCCTGCTTGCCGGGCTGTGCGCTTATAATTGGCAGTTGCCATGAATACTAAACCTCCTCCTTCTCCCCCTCCCCTCCTCCCGGCGTTGCCGCAACCACGTCAGGGCGGACGCCGCCCGTTCTGGCTCAAGCCGTGGTTCTGGCTTGCGCTCATCGTCTTTGCCTGCTTTCTCTGGCAGTGGAATGAATCCCGTTCCCTTATTCATAATACAAGACAGGAAACCGCCAAACGTCTGACGGAAAGCGAACAGGCTCAGCAAAAAAACATTGCCCGGATCAACGAGGGACTACGCGAAGTCGCTGAACTCAAGCGTAAAGAAGCTCTGCTGGACGCCCGGCTGAGCGCCATGGAAGAACAGGCTGTCGCGCTGCAAAGTATTTATCAGGAGGCCAGCGCCAGCCGCGACGAGGCGCTGCTGATTGAAATTGAGCAAAACATCCAGACCGCCCAGCAGCAGCTACAACTTGCCGGCAATGTGGAAGCCGCGATTCTGGCCTTGCAGGCGGCGGACAACCGCCTGCAAAACAAGGATGCTCGTTTCCTGCCGCTGCGCCGCGCCCTGGCAAATGATCTGGGAAAACTCCAGGCTACGCCTTTTGTCGACATCGCGGGTATGAGTCTACGCCTGGAAAGCGTCATTACTGAAATTGACCGCCTGCCGCTCGCCCTGGATATAGTGCCGGAAAACACGGCAGGCACGCCGGCAGAGCCTGAAACAACCGCGCCTGACGAAAATTCCACCGGCTGGCAGGACAAATGGCGTGGCCTTTTTGCGAACATCTGGCAGGAAATTCGGGGACTTGTCCGCATTCAGCGCCTTGACCGGCAAGCGCCGGAACTGATTTCCCCTGAACAAAGCCTTATCCTCAGGGAAAACCTGAAGCTGCGCCTCCTGAACGCCCGCCTGGCGCTTCTCATGCGCGATTCCCGGACTTACAAAAATGAGCTGGTGAACGCTGAAGAGCGGCTGGCGCGTTATTTCAACCCGGAAGCCAAAACAACCCAGGCGGCGCGCGCCACCCTTTCGCAACTGGCGGAAACTGAAATCAACACCGTCATGCCCACCTTGAGCGAAAGCGCAACTGCCGCGCGGCAGTTGCGAAGCAGCCAGGAAACCCGTTAAATCATGCGCGCCCTGTTCTGGCTGCTGACTCTTCTTACCCTTGCCGTTGCCGCGGCCATGCTGGCGCGTAATGACGGCTTTGTCCTGTTCATTCTGCAGCCCTGGCGAATGGAAATCTCCCTAAATTTCTTCATCATTCTGCTCCTCGCTGCCTTCGCGCTTTGTTTTGGCCTCTTTCGCGCCTTGCAATTCACTTTCTCTTTGCCCAAACGCGCCCGCTTCTGGCGGGAAGCGCGGGAAGAAAAACAGGCGCGTGACGCGGTAGAAGAGGCCATCCGCCTTTTATTGGCCGGACGCTATGGGCACGCGATTCGCGCCGCTGAACGCGCCTGGCAGGCCGGACAATTGACCGGGACGGCGGCGATTATCGCCGCGCGCGCCGCGCAACGTATGCGCGAAAGCGAAAAAGCCTCGCTCTGGCTGGAACGCGCCCGCTCTACCGGATCGGAGATGGAAATCGCTATCGGCATGATCGCAGCCGAAATGGCGCTGGAACAGGAAGATTTTACAGGCGCGCTACAGCACCTGCAGGAGTTGCAACGTCGGCATGGCCGCCATATCGCCGCCCTGCGCCTGGAATTGAAGAGTATGCAGGGCGCGGGCAACATACCTGCCGTATTGAAGCTCGTCCGCCAGCTTGAAAAACGGGGCGGCATGAATGCCGCCGTGGGAGAGGAAATTCGCCGCAAATCTCATCGGGAAGCCCTGCGGCGGCACGAAGGCGATAGCGAACAATTACTCGCCTATTTTCAGGCTTTACCCAAAGAAGAGCGAACGCCGCGTCTGGCGCTTGACGCCGCCCGCAGCCTTGCCCGCGCCCAGGCGCCGGAAGCCGCCGCCGGCATCGTGGAAGCCACCCTGGACGTGGAATGCCTGCCGGAATTGACTGCCCTGTACGGACAACTGCCTGCCGAACCAGGAAAGGCGCTGATAGGCCGCATTGCCCGCGCGGAAGACTGGTTGAAAAATCGTCCGCACGACGCCATCCTGCTCCTCTCCCTGGGGTTATTGTGCGAAAAGCAGATGCTTTGGGGCAAAGCGCGCAGTTATCTGGAAGCCTCGCTTGCGATTACGCCCAGCCGCGCGGCTCATCTTGCCCTGGCGCGTCTGCTGGATACCCTGGAAGAGCCGGACGCGGCCAACCAGCACTACCGGCAGGCTGCCAACATTGAAGAAAATCAGGCTTACCTTGCCTGAACACATGTTTTGCTTTAGCTTTGATTTCTGTCCTCTGACTTTCACTGCCCGCTTTCAAGGAAAACACCATGCCCGGCGTTGACATGCGCAAAATCTACAAGTTTTATCCGGTCGAGCCGACCCCTTCTCCCGACAATCTCCCGACTGGCGGCGATTTATATTATGAGTGTACGGACTGCGGCGAGATTGTTCTTTCCGTCCCGCGCGTCAAATCGGCCTGCGCCTGCGGCAATCTCTCCGGTCAGGGCGGCAGGTTGCAGGTCAGGGACACCGCCAAGGTCAGGGTCGTGCGCGGCAAATTGAAGTAGGCGTGGCAGAGTCTTCGCCACTTATGGCAAGGCGACGCCGAGACGGGCAACATGGCAGCTCAACTCCGGCGCCTTGCTTCCCTGATTTCGCGCATTCTGTCTTTTTGCCTGATACAGATTTTTTTGATATAGGTTTTTCGCCTCCCCTCTCTTTTACATTAAAATTACGATATGCCACATCGTTTAGTGCGGCGCATTTTTAATTGATTGCCTATAAAAGGCTTATTTTTACATTCCCGGAAGGAATCAAAATGGATCGTTACGCGATTTTCGTAGACGCAGGCTATTTCTTTGCTGCCGGCGCACAAGCCGCTTTTAAACAATACGTTTCCCGCCGCCAGGTCGCGCTGAAATCTTCCCCCGCCGCCATGATCGCCGATCTGTGCTCCAAGGCAGGGCGCGTGGTTGACAACCTGCCGTTGCTTCGCACTTACTGGTATGACGCCACGCCCGGCTCGCGCCTGACCATGGAACAAAGCACACTGGCCATGCTGCCCGGCGTCAAGCTCCGAATAGGCGTGTTGAACAATATCGGCAAACAAAAAGGCGTCGATTCGCTGATTGTCACCGACATCATAGATCTCTCCCGCAACCGCGCCATTGCCGATGTCGTGCTGATGACCGGCGACGAAGACCTGCGCATCGCGGTGCAGGTCGCGCAATCTTTCGGGGTGCGGGTACACCTCCTGGGTTGCGGCGAACTTTCCCGCAACATGAGCGAATTCCTGCAAATGGAGGCTGATTCCGTCACTACCCTGGAGGATCGCTGGTTTGCCAGCCACCTTGAGATTAACAACGAACTTCCCTATGGCACGACCTCGGCAATGTTCGCTTCCGCTATTTTCCCCCCCGGAGAGGACTACATTCAGGATGAAGAAAGCTTCAACGACGCGGTAAGCAACGCCATTGACGAAATTCTTTCTTCCGTCGGCTATGAGCAAATGCAACAATTAAATCAGCATTTCGCTTACCAGACCTTCGTTCCGACCGAATATGACCGGCGTCTGGTCGGCACGATCTCGGCCAAGTTGAACGGCCGCAAGTTGAATCCTGAAGAGATGCGCAGCCTGCGCACGCAGTTCATGCATTCCGTCAAGTCGCGCAGCAGCAAATGGATGGACTCAGGCGATGAAAACGGCCTGATATAAATTCAGGGGCGGCGGGGCAGCCAATGCTCCGCCCCTCAAGGTTCTGACAATAGGATAAAGAGATGGATGATGATGAACCAGTAGGCATGTTTGCTTCTTTGCTGGTAATAGCAATCGGCATAGGAAGCCTAGCAGCTGCTTGGTGGTTCTATACAACTCTTGAGTTGGGAGTTATGAATATGGGCGGCAGGGCTGCGTTAGCGAACTCTCCTTGGGTAAGAATGCTGCTCATGGGGTTCGCCGTTTTATTTGGCGTTCAATGTATCTTTAAGGGAGTAAAGGGTTTCGTTCGCGGAGTCAAGCAATTTCTATCTGATGAATTTGATGATTGAGTTAATTTTGGGTCTAACTCTACGCGCAGGCCGCTTACCTTGAACAATGTCCTGGCTTTTTCGTTTCCTCAGGGCGCTGGTCGGGTTCCCCCGGCATCTGGCGCATGTTTTCGCCCGCGAGCGCCTGCCGCAAATGGCGGCGGCGCTTTCCTTCTCCACCCTGCTTGCCCTCGTTCCGCTCGTCACTCTGGTATTGGCGGCAGCCAGCCATCTGCCGGGCTTTGGCGACCTCATTACCAAACTTGACGCCTGGTTCATGCGCGCCCTCCTGCCGGAACACGCAGGCGGACAGGTAGCGCGTCAGATTCTCGCGCTGGCAGAGAGCGCAAGTTCATTGAGCTGGACATGGGCGCTCGCGCTGACGGGCATGGTGTTCCTGCTCCTGCACGAACTGGAGGACGCTTTCAATCGGGTCTGGGGCGCAAAAAGCGGCAGGGCGTGGAAAAAACGCTTACCGCTCTATCTCATAGGCATGTTCGGCACGCCTTTCACCATGGGAATCCTGACCAGTCTTTCCAATCTGCTGCTGAATCTGGCGGTAGAGGGAATCGTGGAACAAAAGGCATTCATCAAATGGATGGACATCACCCTGTTTGGCGTATTTTTCGCCCTGCTCTACCATGCCCTGCCCAACGCTCGCGTCAGCAGGACAGCGGCGCTGATCGGCGGGGCGATAGTAAGCCTGCTCCTGTCCTCAATGAAGGAAGGGCTTCGCTGGTACGTTACCCAGACCGGCTTTTACGACCGCCTCTACGGCGCGCTCGCCGCGCTGCCGGTTTTTCTGCTCTGGCTCTATCTGGCCTGGCTGCTCGTCCTGGCGGTCGCGGTATTCGTCGCCCGCCTGGACGCAGAAAAAGATCGCTTCAAGGCGCGATCATGAAAAGCTCGACCCGGCTGTTTTGCTCGGATTCCAGGAGAAAAACCACGCGCTCCTCGCCCGCGTCTCCCACAGGCAGCCACAGGCAATAGCCTCCATTCATGAGCGCGCCGCTGGGCGCGAGCAAGGCCGACGCTTTACGTAGCGGCGGATGTTCCGGCAGCAGCAGAAGCGGCACTTTGCGCTCCCTGTTTTCTGGCCGCGGTTGAATCATGGCAGGAATGGCCTCCAGGGAAATGAGCTGCAACCCCATTTCCAGATGTTCAGGATTATCCGATTGCACCCAACGCGCGAGACATATCAGCCAGTCTTTTTCCGTTTCGATCCGCAACGCCACCGCGTCTCCTGCCCGCACCGAGCCAACTTTGCCATCCAGCAGCATGAGCGCGTAGCCATTCGGGCTTTCATTGACAATCATCCACTTGCTGCTTTCCCTGACCTCAATACCGCTTTTCTCCGCCAGTCCCCGTTCATGCAGCAGTTGCGCCCAACAGGCTTCCAGCCCGATATGCACAGTGGCGCGATGCGCCTCAAACTGGCGCTTCCGGCGCTGGAAACAACGCTTGCCGGGTGAGCCGATAGCTTCGGAAGCGCGTTGCAGGATAGATTTTCGCAGGCGTTTTTCGTACTTCGACTCTCCCACTTTTTCGAGATCGCTTTCCGTCATGATTTTTGCCGCAATATACGCGCCGTCAAAATAAAAAACCGGCTCCTCCGGCAAAGGTTCGCGGCGGTTCATGGCAAAAAGCGGGAAATCGCGTTTCGGCGCAAGCCAGAAAATCTTTTCCATCTTTTTAGGCTGGATCGGCGGTATGACATGCAATCTGACTTCGTCGACATATTTCGCAAGCGTCAGCAACAATTGGGCAAGCTCACGGGAAGCGAAGGAAACTGGCTGCACTGCCGTCAACAGGATTGCCAGCCGGTAAGAAGCAGGCAGATACTGGCCGGATACGTCCCTTAATCCGGCGCGATGCAGCCTAAGCCAAAGACCATACTCGACCGGCGCTGCAACCAGATAGGCGATATAGATACTATGTACCAGGCAGAACGCAATCCGCTCCGCGATGAAATGTTCCTCCTTCGGAACAAAATCAATGCCTGCCAGATTGTCCTGAAGCCACTCGTAGGCCAGCGCAAAATTGTTCAGCGTAGTTTGCAGAGAGGCGATTTCCTCGCGTTGCCGCCGCCCGATCGGCACGCGCACGCCAACGATTTTTCTGACCAGCGCGGGCAAATGCTGCGCCAGACAACCAAACAAAAGTTCCAGCGAGTTACGGAACATGGCCGGAGGGAGATGCGCATCCTGCAATTTTCGCAACAACCGATCCATTTCCTTAAGATCTGGCGTTTCATCCTGCCATCTGTCCAACCATTTCCTGATCATGCCAAACTGTTCCCTGGCCTGATCGTCCGCTGAGATCAACTGATTCGGCATATGAAAAATCTCCACTCTTCACAAAGGCGTCCGTAAGCATGATTTTGACATGGTTTTGCCAGTTACACCATTCTCTCTTGCTGTACTTTCGTAAACAACCATTGCTGTGTGCTTACCCTCCGTCTATTCTGTTCCGGCAAAACCCGGCAAAACAGAACGGGCGTTGGCAGCAGTCTGACAGGCGACTGTTTCCACGCTTAAGCCGCGCAAGTCCGCAAGGGCCTTGCCTATTTTGGGCAGTTCTGTCGGCGTGTTGCGCGGCTTTTCAACACTACGGGAAAGCCAGACGGAAGAAATATCCTGCGCGTCACTCTGACCCCTGACATATGATCCTTGAACCCCATCCCGGCCTTCCCCTTGAAGGGGAGACTGATCTCTGATCCCTGACATCTGACTCCTGACCCCTGATCCCTGATCCCTTACCTCTGAAAGCCAGACGGGAGGAATATCCGGCGCGTCGGTTTCCAGCACAATGGCTTCCAGCGGCAATTCTGCCGCCAGCGCCCGGATGCGGCGGCTGCCCGGATAGGTAAGACTGCCGCCAAACCCGAACTTGAAGCCCAGTTTCAGGAATACTTTTGCCTGCTCAAAACTCCCGTTGAACGCATGCGCAATGCCGCCTCGTACCCGTACCTGGCGCAGTCCCCGCAACACCCTGTCAACCGCGCGGCGCACATGCAACACAACGGGCAAATCGTACTTTCTTGCCAACTTTAGCTGCGCCAGAAAAAAACGTTCCTGTAGCGCCCAGTCCCCTTCCCGGCTCATTCCGTCCAGTCCGATTTCTCCTATAGCTATCGGCGGTTTTTGTTCCAGCCATTCCGTAAGCCGATTCAGCGCCTCGCCTTCTTCCCCTGCCGTTGCGACAAAAAGGGGATGAATGCCATAGGCCGGAAAGCAGCCGGGCATTTGCGCGACAAGACCGGCAACTGCCGCGCAATCATCCAGGTCTACAGCGGGCAACAAGGCTCCCCGCACGCCCGCTTCGCGCGCCGATAGCCAGACCGCGCCGCAATCATTCGCAAATTCCGGCGCGGAGAGATGGCAATGAGTATCCAGCCACATGTCACATATTATAAAGGTGTGCCAAAATGCGTCTGTCCGATCTTGTTCTGATTTTTACGCAGCACATAATACACAGCACATAATCGCTGGCGTATAATGATTCGGTCAACTTAACCCAAACCTCACGGAAAATACGCTATGAGCAATCAGGAAAAAATGAGCGGCGAGCGGCGGCGGCTGATAGTCGCAACGGCAGCGGTAGGGGGCGTTGGAGCGGCAGCGGCGGCTATTCCCTTCGTCGCTTCCATGCTTCCTTCCGAACGGGCAAAAGCGGCGGGCGCGCCGGTCGAGGCCGACATCAGCCAGATTGAACCAGGCCAGATGAAGACTTTCGAGTGGCGAGGCAAGCCGGTATGGATTCTGAGGCGCACCCAGGCCATGCTGGATTCTCTCACCCAACTGAACAATGATCTGGCCGACCCCGCTTCCGAACGGTCTTTGCAGCCCGCCTACTGCAAGAATCCGCACCGCTCCTACAAACCGGAAATCCTGGTGGTCATCGCCATCTGCACCCATCTGGGCTGTTCACCTACCCCGAAATTAAAGGAAGGCGCAGAAGAAGGCATGACCTCCGACTGGAAAGGCGGGTCTTTCTGTCCCTGTCACGGTTCCACCTTTGACTTCGCCGGGCGCGTTTTCAAAAACAAACCCGCCCCAGACAACCTGGAAATTCCTCCGCACCGCTATCTTTCCGATACGCGGATTCTGATCGGTGAGCACCAAGAGGCTTAATGATGGCTACGCAAAGCGCTTACGAAAAATACAAGTCCGACGGTTCACTCCTCGGCAATCTGCTGGAATGGGCTGATGCCCGTTTCCCGCTGACCTCCACCTGGAAGGCGCACCTGTCCGAGTACTACGCGCCCAAGAACTTCAACTTCTGGTACTACTTCGGCTCCCTGGCAATTCTGGTGCTGGTCATCCAGATCGTGACCGGAATTTTCCTGGCCATGCACTACAAGCCCGACGCCTCGCTGAACGCCGACGGCCTGCCGGTGGCTTTCGCCAGCGTTTCCTACATCATGAACGATGTCGACTGGGGCTGGCTGATCCGCTACATGCACTCAACCGGCGCTTCCGCGTTCTTCGTCGTGGTCTACCTGCACATGTTCCGGGGCATGATCTACGGTTCTTACCGGAAGCCGCGCGAGTTGCTCTGGATCTTCGGTATCGTGATTTTTCTCTGCCTGATGGCGGAAGCCTTCATGGGCTACCTCCTGCCCTGGGGACAAATGTCCTACTGGGGCGCGCAGGTGATCGTCAATCTGTTCAGCGCCATCCCCATCATTGGCGACCCCCTGAGCCTCTGGATTCGGGGCGACTTCGTAATCGGCGACGCAACCCTGAACCGCTTTTTCGCCTTTCACGTCGTTGCCATTCCCATCATCCTGCTTGGCCTGGTCGTCGCGCACGTCCTGGCACTGCATGAAACCGGCTCCAGCAACCCTGACGGCATAGAAATTGACAAACTGAAGGACGAGAAAGGCGTTCCGCTGGATGGCATTCCCTTCCATCCCTACTACACGGTGAAAGACATAGTCGGCGTAGCGGTCTTCCTGATGATTTTCTTCGCCATCATCTGCTTCGCGCCTGAAGGCGGCGGCTATTTCCTGGAATACAACAACTTCTTCCCGGCCGACCCGATGAAGACCCCCGCGCATATTGCGCCGGTGTGGTACTTCACCCCCTTCTACTCCATGTTGCGCGCGATGGTGTGGAACTTCTTCTGGCTGGACGCCAAATTCTGGGGTGTAGTAGCCATGGGAGCCGGTGTTGTTATTCTTGCCTTCCTGCCCTGGCTGGATCGCAGTCCGGCGCACTCTATCCGCTATCGCGGCCCTGTTTTCAAGACTCTGCTCACCATCTTCGTGATCGGTTTCCTGATTCTGGGCTATCTGGGTACCAAGGTTCCGGGCTACAAATTCTTCGGAATCAATTTTCTGGACGGCGACATCATCGCCCAGATCTTCACTGCGTATTACTTCCTGTTCTTCCTGACCATGCCCATATGGTCAAAGATGGACCAATGCAAACCTGTTCCGGAAAGGGTCACCTGGAAATGAACACCATGCGCACACTGAAAACCTTGTTGGCGATTTGCCTGTTCGCGCCTGCCCTGACATGGGCGGCAAGCGGCGTACATCTGGATAGCGCCCCCGGTCGTTCCGGCAATAACGCGGCTTTGCAAAACGGCGCCAAACTCTTCGTCAACTATTGCTTAAGCTGCCACGGCGCCAGCGCAATCCGCTATAACACACTGCTGGGGCTTGGCCTTAGCAAGGAGCAGATCGAAGCCAATCTGATCTTCACGCCAGACAAGATCGGCGCGCCAATGCGCGTAACCATGCGGCACGATGAAGCCAAAAAATGGTTTGGTGTCACGCCGCCTGATCTGTCCCTGATTGCGCGCGCTCGCGCCTCCGAGGATGGAACAGGCGCAGACTGGCTCTACACCTATCTGCGGGGCTTTTATCGTGATGACAGCCGTCCGACCGGCTGGAACAACCATGCCTTCGACAGTGTCGGGATGCCGCACGTCCTGTACCAATTGCAGGAAAGCATGACCACCCAGGAATACGACGAACAGGTGGGTGATCTGGTTGGCTTCCTCGTCTGGATAGGCGAGCCGCAAGCCGGATTCCGCATAAAACTGGGAATCGGCATCATGTTGTTCCTCGTAGTGCTTTTTGCATTTTCCTATGCCCTGAAAAAGGAATTCTGGAAAGACGTGCACTAGGCCATCTCCCAACCTGTCGGTGTCGCCTCCGTTTGTTGGAAGCGATGCCATACGGGATTGAGCGCAATCCTCGCCATTTATGGCGAGGCGGGCGATACGGGTTTTTTGGGAGCCGCAAGCTCTCTGCTTGTATCTGGAAATCCCCGGCTTTAAAGCCGGGGAGACTCAACTGTTTTTTCGCGGGAAAACCTCATTATGATGAACCTCTACTCCGGTACTACCTGTCCTTTTAGTCACCGCTGCCGAATCATGCTGTACGAAAAAGGCATGGATTTTCAGGTTATTGATGTAGATACCTTTAACAAGCCAGAAGACCTGGCTGCCATCAATCCGCATAATCGGGTGCCTGTTCTGGTCGAGCGCGATCTGGTACTCTACGAACCTAATATCATAAATGAATACATTGACGAACGTTTCCCTCATCCGCAACTGATGCCGCCTGACCCCATCATGCGCGCCCGCACCCGGCAATTGCTCTCCGGTATGGAGAGGGAGATTTTCTGCCACATTGACTCGATTGACAAAAACGCCAAAACCGCCGATCGGTCAAGACAGGAAGTCACGGCGCGGTTAACCGAAATCGCGCCGATTTTCAGCAAAAACAAGTTCATGCTGGGCGATGATTATTCCATGCTGGATGTCTCGCTTGCCCCGCTCCTGTGGCGACTTGGCATCTATGACATCAAACTTCCAAGGACTGCCGCGCCCCTGATGAAGTACGCCGAGCGTATTTTCAGCCGCCAGGGTTTCATTGACGCGCTGACCCCTTCGGAAAAGGCCATGCGTAAATAAACCTGGCATTCCCTTATGTCGTCGTCCCCACCCGATCTGCCTTCTACCAAGCCCTATCTGTTGCGCGCGCTCTGGGAATGGTGCAGCGAGAACGGTTTTACCCCATACATGACCGTTGCGGTAGACGACCATTGCCGCGTCCCCAGGGAATTCGTCAAAAACGGCGAGATTGTGCTCAACATCGGCATGGAGGCAACCCGCAATCTATCCCTGAAAAACGACGCTGTCAGCTTTCAGGCGCGTTTTAGCGGCGCTGTCCGCGACATCTATGTTCCCATACCCTGCGTAATTGCGCTCTATGCGCGGGAAAACGGCGTCGGCATGAGCTTTCCGGTCGAAGAGGTTATGAAAACCGCAAAAGAGGACAGGGAAGAAGAAGCCCCATCACCGAACGACACGCCCCCAAGCGGCAGTCGCCCGCCTTCCCTGCGCCGCGTCAAATAATAGATTGAATCGCGCCCCGCAGGTGAGTCGCTCCGCCAGATTATGGCGACGGTTGCGCTTGATACGGGTTGAGACAAAACTCAAAAAACCGCAGGACTTCCTGGCGCGTGTCAAGGTCATCCAATGCCCTCACATGCTCCGCGCCGGGGATGATACGAATCTGTTTGGGCGGCAAGGCAGCATCGAACAGGCGTTGCGAATGCTGCCAGGAGATTACAGTATCCTGGTCGCCGTGCAGAAAAAGGAGCGGTATCGGTTGAAGTTTACGGATATGCCGGTTTGCGCTGTAGCGATCACTGAGGAGCCAACCCAGGACCGGAACATGATCGCTGGCAACGGCGGAATACGACTCGAACGTGGCGTCCAGCACAACGCCCGCGACATTTCCGGTCTTCCCGTTCTCATCCGGCAACGCAAGCGCCGCAATGGAGTTGTTGCCGCCCAAACTTTGCCCCAACACCATGATTCTTTCGGGGTCTACATCCGGTCTCTGTCTTAACCAGGCAAACGCAGCCTGCGTATCTTCCATCAACGCCCGGGGTGAGGGAGATTCATCATCGGAAAGACCGTAACCCCGGTAATCAAACATGAATACGTCGTAGCGCTCACGGGGCAACCATGAAACTATGCCGAAATGCCCTCCGATCTTACCGGTATTCCCATGAACATGCAGGACAACCCCCTTGCTTTCGCCCACGGCAGGAATAAACCAGCCATGCAGCTTCGTGCCATCCCGACTCGAAAAATAAACGTCTTCATATGCCAACCCCTGCTCTTGCGGTGTATACGCGCTTTCGCCGCGTACCGGGTAATAAAACGGACGTTCCGCAATACAGCCAATGACCAGCGCCCCCGTCAGGACTGCGCCAAACAGACCTGCGAAGCAACGTATCAAATAGTTCATTTCTTTTCCGCAGCAATCAAGAGATGGGCAGGATAATTTTACGCTGAAGCGGCACAGGCAAGCAGCAGGAAATTTCTACAGCCGCCACAGATGGCAATTTGCCATCTTCAACTCCTCGACCGGATATGCCGCCTTGACATCCGCAAACACGCCGCCCGGCACGAGCTTTAGTAATATTTCCGTAAGAGGCATGGCAAGGTATTGGGCATGTGAAACCGCAGCCACAATGGCATCTGCCTCCGGCAGCCGCTCCCACTCCATCAGTTCGATTCCATATTCGTGTCCGGCCTCCTGTGCGTCCGCAATGGGGTCATGCACAGACACAGTGCAGCCATAACTCGCCAATTCGCGCACCATGTCCGCCACTTTGGAGTTACGCAAATCCGGGCAGTTTTCCTTGAAGGTCAACCCTAATACGTTGACTTTCGCACCCTTGATGCAACGCCCCGTCCGAATGATGGCCTTGACGGTCTCGCTCGCCACATAGGCAGCCATGCCGTCGTTGATCCGCCGTCCGGCAAGAATAACCTGCGAGTGATAGCCCAACATTTCAGCCTTGTAGGTGAGGTAATAGGGATCAACGCCGATACAGTGGCCGCCCACCAGACCGGGACGGAAAGGCAAAAAATTCCACTTGGTACCGGCTGCCTGCAAGACTTCCATGGTGTCAATCCCCAGTTTGCCGAACAGAATCGCCAGTTCATTCATGAGGGCGATATTGACATCGCGCTGGATATTTTCAATAACCTTGGCCGCTTCGGCAACCTGAATGCCGGAAGCGCGGTGTACCCCCGCTTCAATAATCGAAGCGTAGAGATCGCCGACGGCAGAGATGGTCTGCGCGTCATCGCCGGAAACAACCTTCACAATGCTGGAAATCCGGTGTTCCTTATCGCCCGGATTCACCCGTTCCGGTGAATAACCCACATGAAAATCCACCTTCCAGCGCATCCCAGAATGCTTCTCCAACAAAGGCACGCAAATCTCCTCGGTCGCGCCGGGATAAACGGTGGATTCATAGACCACGATCGCGCCTCTCTTCATGACCTGTCCGACCATCTTTGAGGCTTCAATGAGCGGGGTGAAATCAGGCACATGCGCGCCATCCACCGGGGTAGGAACCGCAACGATTATTACATCTGCGTCCTTAAGGGAAAGAGGGTCGTAAGAAAACGTCAGCCCGCCCCCTTCGCCGCTCGCATCCATCACGGCAGCCAGTTCATCGCGGCTGACCTCTCCGGCAGGATCATGGTATTGCTCGTATTGCGCGATTTTGGCTTCCGAGAGGTCAAACCCTATCGTCCGGTAACGCTTGCCGAATTCAACCGCCAGCGGAAGGCCGACATAGCCCAACCCCACTACTCCGATTATGCTTTCCCTGGAAATCATCATGTCCATTTACCCCTTGAAATAATCACGATACCACGTCACAAAACGGGCAATCCCCGTTTCAATCGGCGTATCCGGCCTGAAATCAAATTCACGCGCCAGGTCTTCGACATCGGCGCAGGTATCAGGCACATCCCCTGCCTGCATGGGCAGCAATTCCATTTCGGCGCGCCTGCCAAGCGCCTTCTCCAGCGCTGCAATGTAATCCAGCAACTCTACCGGGCGATGGTTGCCGATATTATAGACGCGCCACGGCGCCCTGCTGCTGCCGGGATCCGGTTGCTCGCCACGCCAGTCAGGATCGGCTGTGGCAGGACGATCCAGCACTCGGACAATACCCTCAGCAATGTCATCAATATACGTAAAGTCGCGGCGATGCTTCCCATAATTGAAAACCTGCAACGTCTCCCCGGCCAGAATCGCACGGGTGAATTTGAACAGCGCCATATCAGGCCGCCCCCAGGGGCCATAGACGGTAAAAAAGCGCAACCCCGTCGAAGGCAAGCCATACAAATGACTATAGGCATGCGCCATCAATTCATTGGCTTTCTTGCTTGCAGCATACAGGGAAAGCGGGTGATCCACGTTGTGACGCGCGGAAAAGGGCAAAGTCGCGTTCGCGCCATAAACGCTCGAACTGCTGGCATAGACGAGGTGCTCAACATCGTTGTGCCGACATCCTTCCAGGACATGCGCAAAGCCCATGAGATTACTGTCAATGTAAACCAGCGGATTTTCAATGGAATACCGAACTCCCGCCTGCGCCGCAAGATTCACCACCCGCTCTGGCTTGTGCGCGGCAAAACATGCCCGCATACCTTCCCGGTCGACGAGATCAAGGCGCA
Source organism: Betaproteobacteria bacterium (assembly GCA_009777925.1). Lineage (GTDB taxonomy): Bacteria > Pseudomonadota > Gammaproteobacteria > Burkholderiales > Rhodocyclaceae > Azovibrio. The sequence continues at coordinate 17,811 of WRKX01000033.1, forward strand.
GATGGGTATAGGCCGGATGCTTCGCATACCGCGCCAGACGCGCCTCCTTCAAGGCAGGATCGTAATAGTCGTTGTGGTTGTCAATCCCCACCACAACATCGCCACGCGCAAGAAGGCGCAACACCAACGCGGAGCCGATGAATCCCGCAGCGCCTGTCACCAATATCTTCACCCTGACCGACTCCTTATCGAAAAGGATTATAAAAAAACCCCGTGAGCCGGGAGTATACGCCCATGCGCCACCGCTCTAATCGAAATAGGTACGCGCTTCCTCAAAGCGGCTTCGGTAATATGTGTCTTCCAGACTGTCGGTACGCACCTGCCCATTGGTGGAAGGCGCATGGACAAAACGCGCATCGCCGATGTAAATGGCAACATGCGAACGGGGACGGGAAAGGGTATTGAAGAAAACGAGGTCGCCGGGGCGGATAGTCTCCGGGCGCACCTGGCGGCCTTTCTTTGCCATGTCGGCGGCGCTGCCCGTGAGCGTATAGCGCGCAGCCATCCGGTAGATATAGTTCACCATGCCGGAACAGTCGAGGCCGGCTTCAGGATTTTTGCCGCCAAAGCGATACCCCACGCCAACCAGACCAAGCGCGTAAATCACCACATCCTTGCCCTTTTGGGTCGCCTCCAGATTGCGGGCAAAGGGAGATGGCGAAGAAGCCTTGCCTGTCTTCTTTTCCGCGCTTTTCCTCCCGCCCGTAATTCCGCAACCGGAAAACAACGCCAATGGCAAAAGCGCCGGAATCGTGGATAATAAAACATTCAATCGTCGCCGTTTTTCGTTCATTCTATCCTCCGGGAATCGCCAGCCAAAACTGGTGTGAGTATGTCCTTTTTCAAACTATTCAGGAAGCCATGATGTCCATCTCAGCCCCCACTTTTTCCGATTTTCTTGCCCAACCGCGCTGCATCGTCGCCGGACAATGGATAGACGCCGATAATAGCGCGACATTCGGCGTCCATAATCCAGCCAACGGGCAAAAGTTAGCCGATGTGCCGGATTGCGGCCAGGCGGAAACAGAACGCGCCATTGCGGCGGCGCAACACGCCCTCGCGCCCTGGTCTTTACTCGCAGCGCGGGAACGCGGGCGCATTTTACGCGCCTGGTTCGAGCGCATCATGGCAGCGCGTAAAGAGCTTGCCAGCGTTATCACCGCCGAATGCGGCAAACCTATCCGCGAAGCGGAAGGCGAAGTTATCTATGGCGCACTCTTCGTCGAGTGGTTCGCCGAAGAAGGCAAACGCGCCTATGGCGAAACGATCCCCGGCCCCGCAGCCGATAAACGTCTGCTGGTAATACGCCAGCCGGTCGGAGTCTGCGCGGCCATCACACCATGGAATTTCCCATTGGCCATGATAACGCGCAAGGTGGCTCCGGCTCTGGCTGCCGGGTGCACCGTCGTCTTAAAACCTGCTGAACAGACCCCGCTTTCCGCCCTCCTCCTTGGGAAACTGGCGGAAGAGGCGGGCGTTCCGCCCGGCGTACTGAATATCGTAACTGGCGACGCGATAGCGATCGGCAAAACCCTGACGGCAAGCTCTATTGTGCGCCATCTCTCCTTTACCGGATCGACAGAAGTCGGGCGGCTGCTCATGGAGCAATGCGCGCCGACCCTGAAGCGACTGGCGCTCGAACTGGGTGGTAATGCGCCATTCATAGTATTTGACGACGCCGATCTGACTGCTGCCGTCACCGGCGCGATAGAAGCAAAATTCCGCAATACCGGGCAGACCTGCATCTGCGCCAATCGTTTTTTGGTACAGGCAGGCATTCACGACGCCTTCGCCGCAAAACTTGCGGCAGCGGTCGAGAAATTGAGCGTCGGCGACGGCAGCAAGCCGGACATCACGCAAGGGCCGCTGATTGACGCGCAAGCATTCGCCAAGGTCAGCGCACATGTTAGCGACGCCATCAACCTGGGCGCAAAAGTTCTGACCGGCGGTATGCCGCATCCCTTGGGTAGCCCGTTCTACATGCCGACGGTACTGACGGAAGTCACGCCCGCCATGCGAATTGCCCGTGAAGAAACCTTCGGGCCAGTCGCGCCGATTTTCCGTTTTCATACGGAAGAAGAAGCCATTGCGCTTGCCAATGCCAGTGAATACGGGCTTGCAGCCTATTTTTATAGCCGCGACCTTGCCCGCGCCATCCGGGTCGGCGAGGCGCTCGAATACGGCATGGTAGGCGTCAATACCGGCGCGATTTCCAGCGAAGTCGCGCCCTTCGGCGGCATCAAACAGTCCGGCATGGGCCGGGAAGGTTCCCGACATGGTCTGGAAGAGTATCTGGACATGAAATATCTTTGCGTCTCTTCCCGATAGCCGTGCGTCTTGCACCTGTGAGCGCCAGCGACGAAGCATAGGCTTACTACTACTGGATTGCTTTGCTAGCAATGACGATGTATCTACTTGAACCGAAAGCACTCTAATCTATCGGGTTGGCGGCGCAACCACCCAAAAATATTTGGATGCGTTAGTTTTTCCATACGAATGACCGTCTATCGTGAAAACATAACCGTTTATCGTTCTTAAGGTGTAGTGTTTCAATAAAGTATCTATAATTGCTTCAAGCTGTGCGTCGCCCCGACCTTGAGCCAGAGGTGATTAAATTCCGTTACTTTTGGGAAGGAGAAACAAGCCGTGTTTGCTAAAAAACCTTTTGCAATCAAAGACTTACCCCTCCATCCCCCCCCCCCCCCCACATGAGTTGGCCTTGCCATTTTTTTAGGTCTTCCCCCCCTAAAGGGCGGCCCGCTGGGGGGCCACCCCCCCCCCCCCGTTGACCCCCCCCCTGTCTTTGAAA
>WRKX01000034.1 GCA_009777925.1 Betaproteobacteria bacterium
TTGCCCACGTTTCGTCAGGAAACACCAGTTTGTCAGTATCCAGGTCAGGCTGCTCGCGTCGCCAATTATCACGCGCTTGCCGCACGTCTTCGCGTTCTCGCTCGCTGGCGCGTGGGGTTTTTTTTAAAACTCAAACCCCACTTGTCGAGTTGATGCCATACTGCCGTAAGCTGGATTTTAATTCCCAGTTCGGACAACCTGACGCATATTTCCTCCAATGTCAAATCGGATTGTTCCTGAATCCAGGAGGAGAGTGTAAGCTGCAAGTGTTCAATTCGGCTACGACGATACCCGCCTACCTGCAACGCAGTACGCTTGCCATCCTTGAGTAGCCGGTCACGTACCTGGTAAACACAACTACGGCTGACCACAAAACGTTGTGCGATCCTACTGGGACGTTCTTCACGCTCAAGCGCGTCAAGGACTCGATCCCTTAAATCTTGTGAATAAGCAGGCATATGACATCCTCCAGAAAAATGAACATATTATATCAGAAAATGTATAGGATTAAATCAAAAAAGCTCTAGCTTTGACGCGATCCAGAGGTTTGCTATTGAATTGCCTCCTGCCACGCTACGCTCGCGGTCGCAATGACATTGTGCATACTTGAATTTAATCAGGAATTGCCAGCGCCTGAATGGCTGCCTGATTGCTGGGGGAAAAGCAAAGTTTGGCTGCCTGCTCAGCAGGTTGCCAGCAAAAGGCGCGGTGCTCATGTGGGGAGAGGCGGATGGGCGCAGTACGGGCGACGGCAAGGGAGAAAAAATGTTCGCTATTGCGGGTAACGCCCGGAGCATAGCGATGTCGCCATTCGGGGAAAATTTCGTAAGTCTCGCAGAGATGCCAATCCAGTAAATCTTCCGCCTGGATGACAAGGCCGGTTTCTTCGCGGATTTCCCGGCAGGCAGCCAGTAAGGGCGTTTCTCCGACTTCCAGACTGCCGGTGACCGATTGCCAGTAACCGGGATGATTTGCGCGTTCAAGCAGGAGAATTTCCCGGCCATTGCCGTCCGGCGTGGGACGATGCACGACCACCAGCACGGAGACCGGTTGTTTCCACTGGCGCGACGTTGCGGCATCAGAGAGAACAGCGGGTTGGGCGTCGTTCATTTCCTGCTTGTGACGAATGTGACTCTGAAACAGTATCCGAAAGAATAGCATGTTGCGCGGTTTGGGATGCGGCAGGGAAATTTAGTTTGTGGTTCAATGGTTGTACCATTTGTGTATGAAGGCGAGGGTATTTTTTCTATTTCCCCTTTCTCCCGCCTCCTCTTCCGCAATCTGGAGAAAGAAGTAAAGTCATTTCCCATGCCATCTCCCAAGCTGAATAGAGGAGCAAAACCCTTTCCCAAAGCGTGCCCGGCAAGCTGGATTGAGCAAAATATATTCCCCCAACACTCATTTTACTTAATGGGTCATAAAGGAATTGCTTGCCAATATGGTAAAAGGTTGATTAGAATCACGGTCTTACCAATTTTCACAAGTGCGCATGTCGCAAGAGAAAATAACCCCGCTTAAGGTCTCGGACGCAGTTGCGGAGGCGTTGGAACGGCGCATTTTAGAAGGCGTCGTCCGCCCCGGGGAAAGGCTTGCGCCCGAACGCGACCTGGCGGTCAATCTGGGCGTTTCTCGCGCTTCCCTGCGTGAAGCCATCCAAAAACTTGCCTCACGCGGGTTGGTGCGAAGTCGGCAGGGCGGCGGCACTTTTGTGACCGACTGCCTGTCTGCCGCCCTTACCGGCCCCTGGCAGGAAATGCTTGCCGGACATCCTGATCTGCGCGGGGATTTGCTGGAATTGCGGCGGGTGCTCCTGGCGCAGACCGCTGAATGGGCTGCCGCTCGCCGCACGGAGGAAGAATTGGCGGAACTTGCGCGTCTTGCCGATAGTCTGGATGAATCCTTTGCCGGCGCCGACCGCAAGGCGCAGGCATACTGTGACGCCGCCTTTTATCGGGCATTGGCCGACGCGGCGCACAATGTTTTTGCGGCGCATTTGATGGCGACGCTTTCCCGTTTGCTGGAGAGCGATTTGACTCTGACTCTTAGCGAGCTTTCCGCCGCGCCCCGCGCTTTTCTGCTGCTGCGCGGGCAGTATCAGGCGCTTTTTGCGGCGGTGCGCGACAAAAATCCGGTGGCGGCGCGGCAGGCTGCGCTCGTACATGGCGATTTTGTGCGCGAAAGTCTGGCAGAGGCGCTACGCTCGGCGTCGCGCCGTAAAGCCGCCGACTTTCGTTTTGCGGTTTCCCCTTCTCTTTCCTGATTTTTTTCCTGAAAGGATCAAGCGATGTGCAAACAATATGTTATTCCCTTCGAGCATCTTCGGAAGAACGATGTTGACAAGGTGGGCGGTAAAAACTCCTCCCTGGGTGAGATGATAAGCCAGTTGGCGGATTCAGGGGTGCGCGTGCCGGGAGGCTTTGCCACGACTGCGGAGGCGTTCCGGGATTTTCTGGCGCAAAGCGAACTGGACGGGAAAATTGCGGACGCGCTGGAACATCTGGATGTGGAAGATGTTAATGCCCTGGCCCGCGTGGGCAGGGATGTTCGCCAATGGATTATTGACACGCCTTTTCCGTTGGAACTGACTGCGGCGATTACCGAGCAATATCAACGCCTGAGCGCCGATTCAGCGGGCGATGCTTCCTTTGCGGTGCGCTCCTCTGCCACTGCCGAGGATTTGCCGGACGCTTCCTTTGCCGGACAGCAGGAAACATTTTTGAACATCATCGGCCTGGAAAACATCCTGCACGCGATCAAGGAAGTTTTTGCCTCGCTCTACAACGACCGCGCGATTGCCTACCGTGTGCATAAAGGCTTTGTCCATGCTGATGTTGCGCTTTCCGCCGGGGTGCAGCGGATGGTTCGTTCCGACAAGGGCGCGGCGGGCGTGATGTTTACCCTGGATACCGAATCGGGCTTTCGTGACGCCGTGTTCGTCACCGCAAGCTATGGCCTGGGTGAAACCGTGGTGCAGGGCGCGGTGAACCCGGATGAGTTCTACGTACACAAACCCATGTTGCAGGCGGGCAAAAAGGCGGTGGTACGCAGAAATCTCGGTTCCAAGATGATAAAAATGGTATTTAGCGACGAAAAAGTAGCGGGTAAATCCACCATCACTGAATCGGTAGCGGAAAGTGAGCGCATTCGTTTTTCCATTAGTGATACGGATGTGGAAGAACTCGCCCGTTACGCAGTTATCATTGAGAAACATTACCAATGCCCGATGGATATCGAGTGGGGCAAGGATGGCGTGGATGGCAAGCTCTACATCCTGCAAGCGCGGCCGGAGACCGTGAAGGCGCGGGAAGACGGCAATCGCCAGGAAAAATTCCGCCTGAAATCATTTTCCAGGGTGCTTGCTTCGGGGCGCGCCATCGGGCAGAAAATCGGCGTCGGCCCGGTCAGGATCGTGCATGACCCGAAAGATATGGACAAGGTGCAGCAGGGCGATGTGCTGGTGGCGGATATGACCGATCCCAATTGGGAGCCGGTGATGAAACGCGCTTCTGCCATCGTGACCAATCGCGGCGGGCGCACCTGTCACGCTGCCATTATCGCCCGTGAATTGGGCGTGCCGGCCATTGTCGGTTGCGGCGACGCTACCGAAGCCCTGTCGCAGGGCGAAATGGTGACCGCTTCCTGCGCCGAGGGTGATACGGGACACATCTACCGCGGCAGGCTGGATTACGAAATCATCTCGAAGGATATTTCCGCCATGCCGGATATTCCGGTGGATATCATGATGAATGTCGGCAATCCTGAGTTGGCTTTCGAGTTTGCCCAACTGCCCAATGCCGGAGTTGGTCTGGCAAGGGTGGAATTCATCATCAACAACGTGATCGGCATCCATCCCAAGGCGATTCTGGAAATCGGCCAACTGCCTGGCGGCAAGCGCGAGGAGATTGAGCGCCGCGCCAGGGGTTACGCCAGTCCGGTGGAGTTTTTCGTGGAAAAACTTGCCGAAGGGGTGGCGACCATTGCCGCTGCCTTCTGGCCCAAGCCTGTAATTGTGCGCCTCTCCGACTTCAAGTCGAATGAATATCGCAAACTTCTGGGCGGGGAACTTTACGAACCGGAAGAAGAGAATCCCATGCTTGGCTTCAGGGGCGCGTCGCGTTATATCGCGCACTCTTTCCGCGATTGTTTTGCGCTGGAATGCCGCGCCATGAAAAAAGTGCGCGAAGAGATGGGATTAACCAATGTCAAGCTTATGGCGCCCTTCGTGCGCACCCTGGAAGAGGGCAGGGGCGTTGTGAACCTGCTGGCCGAACACGGCTTAAAACAGGGCGAAAATGGCCTGCAACTCATCATGATGTGCGAGATTCCTTCAAACGCACTGTTGGCGGAGCAATTTCTGGAGATTTTTGACGGCTTTTCCATCGGTTCCAACGACTTGACCCAGCTCACCCTGGGGCTTGACCGCGATTCCGGTTTGGTTGCGGCGTTGTTTGACGAGCGTGACCCCGCAGTGAAAAAACTGCTGGCGATGGCGATTGAAACCGCCAACCGGAAGGGGAAATACGTGGGCATTTGCGGCCAGGGCCCCTCCGACCACGCCGACCTTGCCGAATGGTTGATGGATCAGGGCATACAAAGCATGTCGTTAAACCCGGATACCGTGGTGGATACATGGCAACGTCTGGCGGCGCACCGAAAAGAGTAAAGCTGAAAGTTAGCCACCTATGATCACCATTGAAATTCGCCATAACGGGGAGCTGAAAGCCACGTGCTGGGTAGAGGCATTTCCGCAACTATTTACCCGGCAATTAAGGGTTGCATCATATTTGCCATTTCGGCCCATATGGGGCGTGCCTCGAAAAGTCAAACCTTAATTGCTGGCTCAATAACTGCAATGCTCTTCGTCACCCGAACAGATATGACCGTCCCTGAGTGTGAAGTTGAATGTATGGGTCTTTGCCCAAGGGACAGCGAGACAGAAGAGATTCTACGCTGGGGAAAGAAACGGGTTGAGGTTGGCGACGAAATTTCATTCAAAGTTGTACAGGTCGAATCAGCCCAGGAACCTTTTGCTAGCCAGGTCATTCCCAAAAATAAGCGCCAGCCAGATAGATTGGAGTGAGCGAATGCGAACCCCAATGAACGAAACTTGAACCAATGAAATTCAGGAGGCAAATCAATGAAACGCATCATAATCGGCATACTTGCATTTATGCTACTCGGCAATGTAGGGCTTCAGGCCGCTACCATCGAAGAAATCAACGCCAAAGTTGACCGGATAAATAAACAAATCAAAGACAAAGACATAAGTTTGCCCTCTATCGAGACACGCTACGACTATATAGATCCAACCGAAAGCGTTCCACCAGAGTTTTCTTTTTTCTTCGATATTGATACGGGCAAGCTGGTCGCCTGCAGGGTGCATGTTGGACATGAGACGTGGGCCAAGCAATTTTTCTATTATTTTGACGAAAACGAAAAAATCATGAAATATCTGGAGATCATTCCGCCTGGTTATGGGAGCGGTCCTGAACCTTACCGCGCCGCTATCATCTACAACGCTAAAGGCAAAGTGCTGTGGGATAATTATCAGGCTCCTCCCCGTCATACGCCAGAAGCAATCAAGGCCTTGTACAGAACACTGCATGACGCAGCGCTTCGATTCGCCGCCTATTGATGGAGTTCGAAACATATCTTGCTGAAAACACGGTCATCAATTGCTAATGATTATGGAAACACTCCCGCCGTTGCCAAACATTGTGCGAAAGGGTGTATGCGTACCGTGCGCCGTCTAAATCGAAAGGTGATACACATGCTTTCCCCACGAAATGCCGCAAGTTGGCTGATCTGGCATGCTGTCATCGTGCTGGTCGCCTGTTTCTCGCTCGGTGCTGCCGCTGATGGAACCGATAGCGCATCCTTGTTATTCGAGTCTTATTACGTTCCCTTGCATAAAATAACCAGGTTTGCCCCCACCAGAATTCCAGACAGTGGGCTTAATTGGAAAATGCAGGACTATTTGCGCTTTAGCGATAAAGAGCCTTTAAATTTCGCCGGTAAATATACGCTTTTTAAAATTGGCTGCGGTACTAACTGTGTTGAGTTTTGCCTCATCGACCGGACGACCGGCATTGTGCATCCGGGAATGAGCTTCAATACCTTCTTCCCGATAGATTACAAAGGCCCCTGGGATTTTGAATACCGCCTGGACAGTCGGCTGCTCGTCGTTTACCACTCCAGGGGTTTCGGCGATCCGGTCTTGGTCGACTACTACGCTTGGGATGGAACAGCATTCATCTTGCTGAAGACAGCCCGTGTAAGCTGAGATGAAGCGTAGCGTAATCCAAACGTTTGAGATACTCCCTTGAAGCCGGGATACTACTTCATTTTATCCAAGCCTATTGCCTCAATCATTCATCATTCCAGCGTAGGCGGGAATCCAGCACGGCGTTGAAAGCTGCGACAGATTTTCAGAACAAGAACGACATTCCCATACCATGAGAGAAGTGGCTTTCACGCTTTGCCTCATACTGAGCACAAGGTACAGATTTTGATGCAGAACTGGATTCCCGCCTACGCTGGAATGACGATTGGATTGACGTTTGCGATGAATAATGCGGCAGGAATACCAATATACATGGCCTCAAGCATAACGCTTCCTGAATGTAATTCGTGCGCAATGCCCGGTCGAACCGCTCACTGAAACCACCCACGATACTGCCAGGCAGCTTGCTGAACGTTACCAGTTCAACCTTTACGATGCTCTTATTGCGGCTGCGCTGCTGGCGGGCTGCGATACGCTTTACTCCGAGGACATGCAACACGGCCTGCTGTTGGAAGGGTGGCTGCGTATCGTCAACCCGTTTATTTGAACATGCGCTCAAGCGCACCCCGGCATTGAGGAATCCCCGGCTTTGAGGCCGAGACGACTCAAGCAAAAACGCGCCAAACTTGAAGAGGCGCGAGCCTCTTAGTTCTTTCTGGCCTAAAATTCTATTCCCGCATTATTTCCTGTTTTCTATTTCCTGTCGCCCGTATGTTTTCCCCTGAAAACGCTTTGTGTAGCGAGTTGTCAAGCCTTTTCGCACAGGGTTTGACACGGAAATTGCGCGCGTTAGATACGCCGTGTTTGCCGCTTGTGCGGGCAGGGGAGGAGGAATTGCTTTCCTTTGCCAGCAACGATTATTTGGGTCTGGCCGCGCATCCGACATTGGCGCGCGCGCTTGCGGACGGCGCGCTGGCCTGGGGCAGCGGCAGCGGAGCCTCGCATCTCATCAGCGGACATTTAAAGCCGCACGCGCTGCTGGAAGAGGCATTGGCGAATTTTCTCGGATTTCCCCGTTGTCTTACCTTTTCCAGCGGCTATCTGGCGAATCTTGCGGTCACGCCGACGCTGGCCGCCGGGAGGGATGACGCAATTTTCGCGGATCGCTTAAATCATGCCTCGCTGATTGACGCAGCCCGCCTGTCTCGCGCTCGCCAGCAACGTTATCCGCACGGCGACTTGAAGGCGCTGCAAAGGCTGCTCTCGGCAAGCAAGGCCAAAACCAAAGTGATCGTGACCGATGCGGTGTTCAGCATGGATGGCGACATTGCGCCGCTCGCCGGGCTTTGGGAACTGGCGGAACAATTTGACGCCTGGTTGGTGGTGGACGACGCGCACGGCTTCGGCGTGCTGGGCGAACGGGGCGCGGGCAGCCTTTCTTATTGCGGCTTACCGCCGCATCCCGGAATCATCCTGATGGGAACTCTGGGCAAGGCGGCGGGAGTGGGCGGCGCGTTTGTCGCGGCCTCGGAAACCGTAATCGAATATCTGCTCAACAAGGCGCGGAGTTTTATTTTCACGACTGCCCAGCCGCCGGCCCTGGCGGTCGCGGCATTGGCAAGCCTGCATCTGATTAGCGAGAGTGATGCGCGTCGCGCCCACTTGCGCAATTTGATCCGGCAGTTGCGGGCGGCGTTATCCGCCTTGCCCTGGCCGCTTCTGCCTTCCGCGACGGCTATCCAGCCTGTGCTGGTCGGGGATAATCAAACGGCGTTGTCGCTTTCCGAAGTTCTCAGGAAACGCGGCGTCTGGGTTCCCGCGATTCGCCCGCCCACAGTGCCGCAGGGTATGGCAAGGCTTCGTGTTTCGCTTTCCGCCGCGCACAACGAGGAAGATGTGACGAGGCTGGCAAAAGCCCTGCATGAGGCCGGTCGGGAGATGGCATGACGCGCAGTGAGTACGATGACGCGCCCCGTATTTTTTTGCCCGGCTGGGGGGTCGGAAGCGGGCCGTTGCAAAAAAGTCTGGCAAAAACCCGCTGGCGGCCCATGTGCCTGCCGGGGACGGAGGGCGGGGAAGTTCCCGCGACTTTCGAGGCGGCGCGGGATAGCCTGTTGCGGGAGTTGCCCAAAGTTTGTCACCTGGGCGGCTGGTCGTTGGGAGGGATTCTGGCGATGGCCTGTGCCATTGCCGCTTCAGAGCGTATACTTAGTCTGTTTTTGCTGGCGACGACTCCCAGTTTCATCTGTCGTGAAGGTTGGAATAGCGGGCGTCCGGTGACTGAGTTGCAGGCTTTCATGCGCGCAATCAAACAGGAAGGAGAGGCGGCCCTGCCTCGATTTATCGAAAATTTCTGCCGTGGGGATGTTGTCCCGAATGCGGCGGAATGCGTCAGACGCGATGCTTCGCCCATGCCGCAGGCTGCGTTGGAGGCTGGTCTTGCCTGGCTTTATGAGGCGGATTTGCGCCGGGATGTGGCGAAAATTTCCTGCCCTGTCACCTTGTTGCATGGCGGGAGCGATTCGCTTATCCTTCCAGAGGCGTCGAAATGGCTGGCGGATCATCTTTCTTCCGCCCGGCTTGTTCTATTGCCCGGTCGCGCGCACGCGCTGTTTGCGGGCGACGATACCGGATTTTTGCAGGAATTGTCATGAGCATTTTTGTTCGGGGCAGGGAAACAAGGCCACCGGGAGGAACAAGCATCTTTCCGCCCAAGGCCTGGGTGCGGCATAGCTTTGAACGCGCCGCCCATACTTATGACACGGCTTCCAGGGCGCAACGCTGGATTTGCGCGCGTCTGGTCAATGGTCTGCCGCCGGCGTTGGTTTCGGCGGTGATTCTTGACGCGGGTTGTGGCACGGGCTTTGGCATGGAGATTCTGGGGCGGCGTTTTCCGGCGGCCAGGAGAATCGCGCTTGATTTTTCCCCGGCGATGCTTTCCCGGATCGATAAACTGGAATTCGGCGTGGCGGGCGACGTGGAAAGGCTTCCCCTGTGCAACGAAGTGGTGGGGCTTTATTGGTCGAATCTGACTATGCAGTGGTGTGACATCTTCGCGCTGTGCCGAGAGGCGCGACGGGTGCTCTGGCCGGGCGGGATGCTGGCGTTTTCCAGCCTTGCGCCCGGAACTTTTTGCGAGTTGGAAGAATCTTTTGCCCAGATTGACAGCTATCGCCATGTTCTGCCGTTCAGACCTCTGGAAACGGTACGACAGGCGCTGGAAGTCGCGGGGTTTCAGGATATTCGTCTGCAAATCGAGCCTTGCGTTGCCCATTACCGCGACCTGAAAAGCCTGATGGGCGCCATCAAGGCTGTCGGTGCAAATCAGGTTGGCTCTGCCCGTCGCCCCGGCCTTATGGGGCGCAATGCCTGGCAGAAGCTGGAAGAAACCTATGAAAAACGGCGCACGCCGCGCGGCCTTCCCCTGACGTATCAGGCGGTGCTTGGTTACGCGCAGAAATGAGCCGCGCCTTTTTTGTGACCGGCACCGATACCGGGGTTGGCAAGACTTACGCGCTGTGCGCGTTGCTCTATCGTATCCGCAAGGCGGGGCTGCCCGCAGTGGGGCTGAAACCCATTGCCGCCGGTGCGGAGGCGAATGGCAGGAACGAGGATATAGAGGCGATTCGCGCCGCCAACCTTGTAACAATTCCCCAAAACCCCAATACTTTGCCGGAAGCAGTCCTGAACAGCTATCTTTTTTCCCCGCCCATTGCGCCGCATCTTGCCGCCGGGGAAGAAAACCGGCCTATTCATTTCGCGCCGATTGTAACGGCGGTGACGAACGCGAAGGCCATTGCCGGTGAGACGGGGGTAGTACTGGTCGAAGGCGTCGGTGGCTTTCGCGTACCTTTGGGCGAGGAGGGCGATAGCGCCGATCTTGCTGTTCGCCTTGGCTTGCCCATGATTTTGGTGGTCGGAATGCGCCTGGGTTGTATCAATCACGCCCTGTTGACGGCGGAAGCCATCAACAGGCGAGGATTGCCGCTCGCGGGCTGGATTGCCAATACTCCTGGGGACGCCATGCCGTATTTTGCGGAAAATGTCGCCACGCTCAGACAGAGCTTGCCCGCGCCGCTGTTGGGCGTTTTACCCGTCGGGCTTCCCGGCGAGCCGGCAGGCGCGGCAGAATATCTTTCCCTTCCTTTTTAATTTTTTTCGAGTGATGCCATGAACAAGCCTCTTCGCCATTCCCCTCTCATTATTCTTGGTTCCGGCCCTGCCGGGTATACGGCTGCTGTTTATGCCGCGCGCGCCAATCTGAAGCCGGTGCTTGTCACCGGGCTTGCCCAGGGCGGACAATTGATGACGACTACGGACGTTGATAACTGGCCTGCCGATGTTGACGGCGTTCTGGGGCCGGAATTGATGCGGCGATTCGAGCGGCACGCGCGGCGTTTTGAGACGGAAATAATTTTCGATCACATTCAGGCTGCTCATCTGCAAACACGCCCTTTTCGCCTTGAAGGCGATAGCGGGGAATATACCTGTGACGCGCTTATCATTGCGACCGGCGCATCGGCCCGTTATCTTGGCATGGATTCGGAAGAAAAGTTCAAGGGGCGCGGCGTTTCGGCGTGCGCTACCTGCGACGGTTTCTTTTATCGCGGTCAGCCGGTTGCCGTGGTGGGAGGCGGCAGCAGCGCGGTGGAAGAGGCGCTTTATCTTGCCAATATCGCAAGCCATGTCTTTCTGGTTCACCGGCGCGACGCGTTTCGCGCCGAGAAAATCATGGTGGATAAACTGCACGCCAAGGTTGCGGAAGGCAAAATCAGTCTGGTTCTGAAGGCGGTAGTTGACGAGGTTTTGGGCGATGAAACCGGAGTGACCGGGCTGCGCGTCCGGCAGGAAAACGAGCTTAAAACGCTTGCTGTTCCGGGTGTTTTCATTGCGATTGGACATGCCCCCAATACGGAGGTTTTTGCCGGGCAACTGGAGATGGAGAATGGCTATCTCATAACCAGGGGCGGGCGGCATGGTTTTGCGACACAGACCAGCATTCCGGGGGTATTTGCGGCGGGCGACGTGCAGGATCAGATTTACAAACAGGCCATTACCAGCGCGGCTACCGGCTGTCAGGCGGCGTTGGACGCCGAGCGTTTTCTGGATGGTTTGGGACGGTAAAGTCATTCATGTAGTGATTCGTCTAAATAAAGAGACAGTTGGGATAAATGATGCTTCAGAAAATATCCTTGCCTGGAACTCTGGGAGCGCCGCGCACCAGCGCGGCCAGGCGACGCTTCAGATTGGCCGATGATGCCGGGCTGGTGCCCGGCGCTCCCGGAGGCGATGTTCCTGAAATTATGTGAATCACTATATTCTGCCAAGACAAATGAAAAAAACTGCCTTCCTTTCCTTCCTGCTTGCATTCCTAGCCTGTGCTTCTGTGCAGGCGGCGGATGCAGAGGCGGTAGAGACGCGGGGCGAAACCGCTACCGAGGCGGCTTCTCCCACTATTGATGCCGGTGTGGTCATCAACGGCGTCAAATGGGCGAGCCGCAATGTTAACGCCCCCGGCACATTTACGGCAACTCCCGAAGCGGCGGGCATGCTTTACCAGTGGAATCGCAGGCTTGGCTGGAGCACCGACGGCCCGTTGATAAATTCCGATGGCGGCGCTGAATGGGACAAAAGTCTGCCGTCCGGCAAAACCTGGGAAAAAGCCAATGATCCCAGCCCTGCCGGTTGGCGTGTGCCTACTGTTGATGAAATCATGTCATTATTCGACATCGACAAGGTAACGACCGAATGGGCAACCCAAAACGGCGTTGACGGCATAAAATTTACCGACAACGCTACCGCTGATTTTATCTTTCTGCCTATGTCGTATTTTCGCCGCTACGATCAGGATAGAGATCGCTACTATGATAATTACACAAGATATGATAAGCATATAAAACCCCGCAGCGGTCACTACTGGAGCAGTACGCCGCCCGACAACGGCGTTTGGTATAACTTGAACTTCGATAATCTGTATTTGGGCATGATGAGCCTTTACGAAACCCACCACCGCTTTGACATGCTCAATATACGCCCTGTCGCGGAAAATTATGCCCAAGATGCGAAAGCAGAGCCAGTTCGTGCAGAGACAATGCGTGTAAAAACCAGATCAAAAAATCCCGATGATTTGGTGCGTTCAGACCAAACAATTTTTGCAAAAACTTTTGGCGACCTGAATGGGGACGGCGAAGAAGATATTGTAATGATTACAAAACAGACAAAAAAGAGCGCGGTTGTTATAGACCGTTATCGCGGTAAATTAGACCGCAACTCTCGCGGAATTTTAATCGCTTTCAAGGATGGGGAATATTACAATACGGTTTTGGCAATCCCCTATTGCTTTTCGTCCGAAAATGAGGACGGAGGCGTTTATTTTCCGCCTGAGCTTGACATTGGGATCGGAAACGGCATTTTGTATTTCCATTATGGGTACGGCAGATATGGTTACTGGCGATATACTTTTCGTTATCAAAACAATCATTTTGCATTGATTGGCTTTGATCGTTCTAACAATCGTGGTGGTATTATGGAAAGAGCGATCAGCATCAATTTCCTGACGAAGAAGAAGCTTACGAGTACGAATACAAATGCTCAGGCTCAATTAGAGGCTGAAAACAACGCTGATGAAAACGGTGCTGAAATAATTGAAGATATATGGGAAGAAGTCTGGCAAGATATTGACATTGGCGGTCTTTTAAAACTGACCGATACAAAGAGCTGTAATAGACTTGATAGAATGGCGGAAGAAAATTGAACCAGTGGAATCTGTTTTTGACGAAACCTTGGCATGATGAACCAGGCTGAAATATATATGCACGAGGATGGCATAAAATGAGCCGGAGGAAAGGGCATCCTGCCTTTTCCGCGCTTGGCGCGTTGCGGCGGAAAAAAACTGAAGGCGCGGCGGCGGCGAAGGCAAGCGATTCTGCGCGCGATGAGATTCCTGTGCGGAATGAAGCGACGAAGCCGGAGATCGCCTCTATGGCAGAGCGGGACGCGGCGCTCTGGCAGGACGCTGTCCGGGATGTTTTGCCCCGGATAAATGACCGGGTCGCGCTTTTCCCCAGGCCTTTGCCGCCGCTTGCGCGTCAGCGCGAACTCGCTGAAGCCAGGGCGCTGGCGGAAAGTTTGGAGGATATGACTGGGCTGGACGCCGCGCTGGAAGGGGAGGAGGAAGATGTTTTTCTCGCGCCCGGCGTGGCGCAGAAAACGCTTTCCGATTTACGGCGGGGGCGGTGGGTAATTCAGGCGGAACTGGACTTGCACGGCGCTACCCGCGAAGAAGCGCGTCTGTTGCTTAACGACTTTCTGGAGGAATGTAAAAAGCGCGGTTTGCGCTGTCTGCGCGTTATCCACGGCAAGGGCCTGTCTTCTCCCGGCAGGCAGCCGGTATTGCGCCCTCTCGTGCGGCAATGGCTGTCCCGCCATGCCATGATTCTGGCCTTTTGCCCGGCCCGACCCTGTGATGGCGGTTCCGGCGCGTTGCTGATTCTGCTGCGTTCAGAAGCGCGGCACTCCCAAAAACAAAGCGCGTAGGAGGGAATCCAGAATGAATGTGTCCGATTGAACCGAAAATAAGCTGATTTTTTTATCATAAGCGGTTTACATTTTTGCTTGACGCGAGTAGATTTGTCTCCCGTTCGAGTTAGCGGACGGCATGGCAGGCAAGTTGAGGCGTCATGCTCCGCAGAGCTACAGGACAAGGCAGCAAAAAATTGTAATAATTTGTAAAAATTCCTTGAAAAATCGGAAATGACATACGCAATTTTTTTAAGCAAGCAAGCAAGCAAGCAAGCAAGCAAGCAATATCCGTGCCAGCGTGAGCGTTCTGCGCCGCGCGTTCGTTTGCGGCCTTCTGCCGCGTCGTTTAATCCAATTTCCCTTTAGAGCAGTTCCGGCTCAAATGTATACGTTCATTCTGGATTCCCGCCTACGCGGGAATGACGATTTTGAGCGCGGGAATGAGGAATTTGAGCGCTGGAATGACGCTGTAAATATGGTCATATTTTCTCCGCCATTGTCGCGTCCCTGCTGTTCCATTTGCGCCAGACTTTCCATTCGTCATTCCCGCGTAGGCGGGAATCCAGCAAAAAGCTCTGTCTGCCGTACAGGATTAAACAAAAATCGCTCCAATCCGCTATGCGGTACGAAATTCCTTTCAGGAGGAAACGCAACATGAACATGGAGCGGCTTGACGGAGAAAACAGCGGAGAAGATATGGGTCAGGATAAAACGGCGCAGAGCATCCCTGTCCCGCCCGCGCCGGGCGATTCCGGGTCTATCGCCACAATTACGGCGGGCGACCATGCGCGAAAAATTCCCGCGCAGCCTGCCACTATCCAAAAACAGCCTGCCGCTCCTCAAAAGCAGCCTGTTATCGTCCAAAAAATATTCCTTGATTTGCTTGTCCCCTCTCCTTTCAACTCCCGGAAATTTCGCCCGGAATCAAGCGTTCAGAATATGGTTCAATCTCTTGCAGCGCATGGGCAAAGGGAAGCCCTGCGGGTTTATCCCGGCGAAGGCGAGCGGCAGGGAAAATACGAGATCGTATCTGGCGTGACCCGTTTTTTGGCGGCGCGGATTTTGGACTGGGAATCTTTGGATGTAATAATTGATCCAGACCTGAATCCGCATGATCCTCTCTCGTTGATTCGTTTGAGCCGTATCTACAATGACACGGCGGCGGAGACTGATATGGATCACGCGGCAACTATTGCTGACCTTGAGGAGCAAGGCTATGGCCAGGAGGCAATCATGGTGGCGATGGGAATCAATTCTTCCCGCAAACTGCTCAAGTTGAGAGCGTTCGGGGAGTTGCCCCAGGCAATCTTTGCTATAGCCGCGCAAAACCCGGATAAAATCACCGCTGAATTTGCCGAGATTTTGAAAAATGCGGTCTCAACGCTTGGCGCAGATAAAGTAACCCTACTTGCCGATGAACTGGTTAAAGAAAATCTCTCCACGAGAAAGCTCATCCGGCATATTAAGGCTGAACAGCGAAAGATCGAAAACAAGCCCACTCGGTCGACCAGGGAACGTGCTGCCTTGATTCATTTTGGCGACACGAAGATTGGCAATCTTTGCCTCATGCGTCATCCCAATTCCGCCAGAAGGAAAGTTCAATTGGAAGTTCACCTGCCGGATGATGTTGCCGGGAACTTCTTTGTCGAGCTTGAAAATCTGATTCAAAGGATGAAAGAGCAATGGTAAACAAACCCTTCTTCTCTCTCGTTGGGTATATATTACATTCGCCTATTTTTTGTAAACCATTGATTTTAAAGATCGGCGGCGCCGCCGATTCACAAAATCCGCTTACCTTGGCCTATGGTCTGGACGTTTGGCCGGGATACGTAAGCTGGGATGGAACGAAGAGGAATCCCGGCTTCAAGCATCATCTAAAACCCCAAACGCTGGGATTACGCTGTGTTTCACTCCAGTCTACGGGCTGCTATAAAACTCGTAGGGGCGCGATTTATCGCGCCCAACCCGACAAACCACGGCAGTTTTGTAGACGGCAATGTTTGGGCGCGATAAATCGGTCTTGCAGACGGCAATGTTTGGGTGCGATAAATCGGTCTTGCAGACTGCAATGTAGGGGCGCGATAAATCGCGCCCCTACGAATGACCGGAAACGCCTTATCCCCATTCACGCCTTGCTCAAATCCAATCTGACAATCACGCAAGTGGCCGAAGCGGTTAAGACCTCGGCAGGTTGGCGGTTAGCGTCTTGCCGACAGCAAATAGCGAACCCCAACGCCAGCATAGATGTCGGGGTTCGCTACTCTTCACCTCAAGATACTGTGCTGAAAAGCGGTCAAGACGTGAACGTCCCTCTCCCGCTTGCAGGAGAGGGAATGAAGGAGAGGGCGATAGAACACGTAGGCTGTGATGGAACGAAGAGGAATCCCGGCTTTAGAGCGGTTTCGGTTCAAGCGGATACATTCATTCTGGATTCCCGCCTACGCGGGAATGACGACGGAAATGTGGTCATGTTTTCTCCGTTGTGGTTGCGTTTCTGCTGTTCTTATTACTCCAACGTTTCCACTCGTCATTCCCGCGTAGGCGGGAATCCAGCAAAAATATCTGATGACCGTAAAAGATTAAACAAAAACTGCTCTAAGCATCATCGAAAATACAAAACGCAGGGATTACGCTACGCTTCATCCCAGCCTACCGCGCTGCGTGGAATTTTTCAAGAAGAAAATCAAACATTGAAATGAGGAGGAGTTGAGATGTCAATCGCTAACACCATGCTGATTACAGGAATTTCCATAATTCTTTTGTGCATTCTTTTCAGGAAGAAAATAAATGAGCTTCAAGTTTCTCCTAAATATGGATTGTATTTCAAAATGACTGAAAGGTTTTTAAGAGGGATGTTACTCTTGTATATTGTAGCATTTTTTGGCATAACGCTATTTTCAATGCGTTATTTCAATGAGGCTTTTATGGTAGAAACAGAACAGGCTATGAGTGAAAATAGTTGTCACATTCCCTATATAGAAAGAAAATTTAACCCTTTATATATATGGGAATTCTATACCTATCATGATTACTGGCGTGCTGAGTACAGGACACACGTTAGTTTTATGGATAAAGATGAATGTATGCTATCACTGTCTTCCCTTCTAGAAAAATCTGGAAGCCGCGGTGCACAGGTTGCTTTCATTGATGATGAAGGCAAAGTGGCTTTTGTCTTGAAGAGCAAAAGCCGTCAACGTTAAACAATTTCGTGGAGAGAAAAATGAAAAATTTTAGTGATTACAGCGTTTCGATTGGAATCGGCGAAGCATTCTGGCATGGCCATGCGTTTTTGATATTGACTACTCCGGGAGGGGTAGAGAGAATTGGTTTTTACCCAAATGTAGAAATGGGGATGCCGGATAGAATCAGAGTCGATATGAATGACGGAAAGAAAGAATATGGGAAATCACCAGAAATTCCAATCTCTGAAGCGCAATATAACAGAATAATAGAAATCTCACAAAAGTATGAGGGATCTCAATATTCTGAAATTGGCTTTCCAAGCAATAATTGTGCTACAGCAGCATATGGAACTCTTCAGAACGCGGGTATTCCAATACCATTTCGCCTTTCTCCGTTTTTTCCTCATGCGATTCCAATATACCCTCTTCCATATAATCCAGAATTCCCAGAAACTGAACCTTGGTGGAATGATTATTCAGAGTGGGTCAACGATTTTCACGAGTGGTTAAGTGAGAATCGCTATCTGGATACATATTTCTGGTTTTTCGATCACCTGCTCAGTGGCGATTTTTATAACCAGATTGCCAATGAAGTGAACGACCTTTACCAAAAGGCCCGGCATTTGTTGGTGGTTGATCCGTTGGTATTGGATCTGGACGGAGACGGGCAGATTTCGACGGTGGGGATGAATGGGTACAAGACGGTTTTGTTCGATCACACTGGCGACGGGGTCAAGACTGGCACGGGATGGGTATTGCCTAATGACGGCTTTTTGGCGATTGATAAAAACGGCAACGGCGTGATTGACAACGGCACGGAGCTTTTTGGCGCGGCTTACGTAAAACAGGACGGAGAGCTTGCCCTGAATGGTCTTGATGCCTTGAGTGATCTTGATTCCAACGAGGACGGAGTATTTGACGCGAACGACGCTGCTTTTAATCAGGTACAAGTGTGGCGTGACTTGAATCAGGACGGTATTTCCCAGGCGAACGAGTTGTTTTCATTGGCGGCATTGGGGATTACTTCGATTGATTTATCGGGAACCGCAGTGCGCGAAAACCTTGGCGACGGCAACGTGATGACGGCCACCACCACCTACACCCGCGCCGATGGCACGGAAGGTCTGGTCGCCAATCTTGATTTGTCGGATAACCCGTTCTATCGGGAAATTGAGGAAAAAATTCCCCTTTCTCCTGAAACTGCCCTTCTGCCCAACATACATGGTTCCGGCGGGTTGTATGATTTGCGCGAGGCTGCCGAATTCTCGCCGCATTCGGCTAATCCATTGGCAACTTATCTTCCAACCTGTTATTGTGAGCGGAGCAAAGCAATCCAGAGGTTTATTACTGGATTGCTTTGCTCCGCTCACAATGACGATGTACATTCCTTAACCGGAATTGCTCTAATTGAGGCAGAGAATGAAGCGTGGTTTCAAGAAGCTGCGTGATTGTTTTTGTTTAACAAACAAGGAGAAACAAATGTCTCGAACTCTTTTAAATTCGCTTTTGGTAGTTGGCATCCCCATTGTCACGATGATGGGGGGTTGTGCAGATCAGGAAGCGATAGATTATGCCCCTCGGGAAGGAAAGCCCATGCTGAATGAAATCCTTGAATATGTAGAACCCAGCAAATTTCCTTATGGGCAGGTTGACGCAACTCACCTGGTCGAAAAATATATCAAGATAGGAGATAGCTATGAAACAGCCAAGGATATTCTTCTGAAGAATGGATTTTCAGTTTACGAATATTCAGTTGAAGAAGCAAAGAATTTAAAAGAGGAAAGAATTAATATTACTTATCGCATTGATGCTAGGTACAGGATAGAGCAGAGGTGGTGGCGACGACGAGACATTAGGATATTTCTCGGAAACAGCCCTGAATCTGAAATAGTCGATCGCGTTCTTGCAAAAGTCAACCGTAAAGAAATCTGAAAGGAGTAAATTGCCATGGCAACCGAAACAATTGAAGTCCGCTACCAACCGTTTGGCCCTTACACCGTAGACCCTATCACTGTAGGGCCTATCACTGTAGACTCATTCACCATAGGGTCAGAAGATATTACAGGGCTTACTTTTTATCACACGGTTGTTGTCTATACGGACAGCAATGGAGATAAATGGGCTGCGCGCGGAGGGGCGGGTGATGGTGGAATGCTTCGCACCAGAGTGGAGCCTTATAATGAGGATCATGAGGATTGGAGTGAACCAGGCGTCGACAAGTCTTCCATAGTAGCCTCCGGTGAAAATTTATCGGGGACGTGGGAAAAAATCGTTGCTGGATTCAATGGAATAGACGGCAACGGCATATATGGCGTGTTTTTTAATAATTGCAACACAGCAACAGCCGCAGGCTTGAAAAATGCCGGCCTGGATTTTCCCTATCATCCTGACATCAAGGATATAGAGGTTCCCGGCGAAGGATTCCAGTGGTGGGATAAATTTAAGGATTGGTTAAGTGAGAATTACGACTGGTTCAAGAACTGGCTGGGCGAAAAGTACGACCAGATTGCCAACGAAGTGAACGACCTTTACTTAAAGGCCCGGCATTTGTTGGTGGTTGATCCGTTGGTATTGGATCTGGACGGAGACGGGCAGATTTCGACGGTGGGGATGAATGGGTACAAGACGGTTTTGTTTGATCATGATGGCGACGGGGTCAGGACTGGCACGGGCTGGGTATTGCCTAACGACGGCTTTCTGGTCATTGACAGGAACGGCAACGGGGTGATTGACAACGGCACGGAACTTTTTGGCGTGGGTTACGTAAAACAGGACGGCGAGCTTGCCCTGAATGGTCTTGATGCCTTGAGTGATCTGGATTCCAATGAGGACGGAGTATTTGACGCGAACGACGCTGCTTTTAATCAGGTAAAAGTGTGGCGTGATTTGAATCAGGACGGTATTTCGCAGGCGAACGAGTTGTTTTCGCTGGCGGCATTGGGGATTACTTCGATTGATTTATCGGGAACCGCAGTGCGCGAAAACCTTGGCGACGGCAACGTAATGACGGCGACAGCGAGCTATACCATGGCGGATGGCACGGAAGGTCTGGTCGCCAACCTTGATTTGTCGGATAACCCGTTCTATCGGGAAGTAGAGGAGAAGATACCTCTCTCGGAAGAAACCTATCTTCTGCCCAACATGCAAGGCTCCGGCAATTTGCGTGATTTGCGGGAAGCGGCAGAACTCTCGCCGCATTTGGCGCAGAGTTTGCAGATGCTGACGGACGCGGGTTTGATGGATCGCGCCGAGTATCTGACCCGTGTAGAACTCATCACCCTTGACTGGATTGAGACGGGCAGAGATTCTTTCACCAGCTCGTGGGAAGCAGCGGCAGAGGGCGGGATGCTTCTTTATTACGTTCCGTCGGGGTTGACTGGCACTGAATTGCGGGCGGTTTTTGATTACCTTGGCGGCGCGAGAATGGAAGCGGCAGCAGGCT
>WRKX01000035.1 GCA_009777925.1 Betaproteobacteria bacterium
TGATCTTCCTACCTCCCTACAGCCCTGATCTCAATCCGATCGAACAACTCTTCTCCAAGCTCAAGCACTGGATGCGAGAGGCCCAAAAGCGTGATCATGAAAGCACTTGGCGGCGCGTCGGTGAAATATTGGATATCGTCTCCCATGACGAATGTGCCAACTATCTACCACATGCTGGAGACGGTTCTGTATAAATGAAGCATGCTCTAATGCAAATTAGAATAACATATTCATGTGCGCCTTGGTCGCTTCCTTGAGTTTGTCCTTGGTGCGCGTTTGCACCCGAGAACCCAGCGCATGTTTGAGCTCGGCGTTCAGTTCGGGGCTGTAGCTGGGCAGTTGAGGTTTTGCTTGATAGCGCGGAGAAGTTCGTTTTCTACCGGGGTGATCTTGCCGTCGTGTTGAACGGCTACCTCGCAGGCGTACAGGAGTTTCTGCCGGTAAGGCGGGGCGGCAAGGGCGAGATGTGCCAACGCTTCGGAAATTTTGTTCAGGGAAAGTTCGGATTTTGCCGGTAAAGGGCGCTGTGTGCCGACGGGAGAGCAGGCTATCGCTTCCCGGTAGGCTGCCTCGGCTGCCTTTACATCTTCATGTCCTGAATAGGCGAGGAGCGCGAGTAAATCGGCAATATCCTTGTCCAACTGTTCAAGGCGCAATTCACGGCGTTTGACCAGGCGCTCGTAAGGCGGCAATAAAGCGCCGCGCAATAGGCTATAGAGAGCGAATTCTGTGGGGCTGATACGCCCGTCGGCGCGAATCAGGTCTTTTGCCAGAATGAGGAGTTGTTGTCGTTCTTTTGCTGATGCTTCGCGCAGGGTAGGCAGGATGAGATCAAACCAGACGAGGCGATAACGCGCCCCGTGTTCCGGCTGTGCGGCGAGCCATTGATAGAGCTCCTGTGTGGTGGAGAGTGCACCGGACGGAAGCAATTTTTCCTGTTGCGCCTGGATGTCGGACTGTTTGGCAAAGAGCAAGCCGCCGAGGATGCCGGTTGCGCCTGTGAAGGAATGCGCCTGTTCCCGTAAGGTGTCGGGCAGGCTGGCAAGCAGACTTTGCGCTTGATTGAGGCTTGCGAGTGATATTTCTTCCGGCAGGCTGGCGGCAGCGGCAATGGGGGTAATAACAGGCATCGCCACATGGGGATTGGCAGTTAGGATTGGGAGATGATTCTCATCTTCAAACGCAGTAACCGCTTTGGGCGTGCGTATTTCGTCATCTGGCATATTCAGCAGGATGCCGCCCAAGCGACGGATGCGATCAGCCAACGGTGGGTGGGTGGCGAACCGGGAAACTTCAAAGGCATTAGGCGCGTTACTGGAACCTATTCACCCGGCAATTAAGGGTTGCATCATATTTGCCATTTCGGCCCATATGGGGCGTGCCTCGAAAAGTCAAACCTTAATTGCCGGTTCAATAGAAA
Organism: Betaproteobacteria bacterium; assembly: GCA_009777925.1. Classification (GTDB taxonomy): domain Bacteria; phylum Pseudomonadota; class Gammaproteobacteria; order Burkholderiales; family Rhodocyclaceae; genus Azovibrio. The sequence continues at coordinate 1,421 of WRKX01000035.1, forward strand.
AAGATGACTGACGATAGCCGCGTGCGGATGCCTGATTTGGGAACCGGAAGTCTGCAATTTTCTGAGCGCGGATACCAGCCCAAATGAATAGCGTGTGAACTGTACGGCAGACGCGTCGGCCAGATATTCGCGCTCACGGGAAACAGTAGACTGGATCAGACGACCAAAGAACAAGCCGATAAAACCAATCACGCACAAAAAAAAGCCAAACGGTATGGTAATGGGTAAAAAAACTTCACGTTTTCCCACAAAGCCTTCCGTTTTGTGATATACAAGCTTGCGGCCAGCAAGCGTGAAGGCGAAGATGCCATGCAGGATGCCAATCATTTTGAGATTGAGATAGCTGTCGCCATTCACAATATGGCTGATTTCGTGCGCGATGACGCCTTGCAATTCATCCCGGTTCATGGTTTTCAGAAGGCCGCGAGTGACGGCAATCACATTGTCTTGTGCGGAAAGCCCGGCGGTAAAGGCGTTTAATCCGCTTTCTTTGTCGAGTACGAAGGCTACGGGAGCAGGGATGCCTGCGGCAATGGACATTTCATCAATCACATTCAAGCAACGCCTTTCTGCAGGGTCTTGCGTGTTTCGGGGAATAATTCGCCCACCAAGTTGCTCAGCAATCAGCCTGCCGCCGTGGCGGGAAATTTCTCGTATTTTGCGCAGGGAAGCCGTTGCGATGATTCCGCCAACGAGTAAGAACATCCATAAAAACCACTTTTCATTCCAGAGCGAGGAGATGGGTGGGAACTGTATATTTGACCCACCATGCATCAGAAAAGCCTGAACAATTTCGTAGCCAACTATGATGAGTGCAATCGCTATTAGAAACAACAAAGCCAGTATGGCTAGTAAAGCAAGTGTCGAAAAAGCTAAATATTCTGCATATAACAACTCTGTAGGGCTATCGGATGTATCATCTTCTGCTCTCAAGGTCCAGAAGGTTGCAAAAAGGGCGCATGCTATTACCGCAATGCTGATGAAAGACAAATGCTGTCGTGCCTCTACAAATTCAAATATAGGTTCAATGTAGATCGCGCACAGTCGCACGGACAGATAAAACACAGCGATAACGCCCATTGCCGCCATGACAAACCAAAACACCAGCCAGCGGGTTTTGCGTTGGGCTTCAGATTGGGCGGTAAAAAAATCCATAGAAATCTACGTGACAAAGAGATACGGCAACCAGCAAATTATGACGTATATGCCTTGTGAAAGCAATGCGCGGACAATCCAATGAACAGGCAATTTTGCGCGAGTGTTGAGCGTTACCACCAGAGAGGTTTCGGCCTAAGTGGATGCAGCCTCATTGCGGGCGAAGCGAAGCAATCCATTGGAAAATCTCTGGATTGCTTCGTCGCTTACGCTTCTCGCAATGACGGATTTGGAAGTTGGCTGTACGGGATTAGAGCGGTTTTGATTTAAATGTACACTTTCTCTCCAGGCGAAAAGCCGGCGCAGTCAGCCCTCTCCCCCGGCCCCTCTCCCGCAAGCGGGAGAGGGGAGGTCTTGCAGACGGCAAGATGTGTGGCCGAAGGCCGGGAGAGGGTACGCAAAGCGTAAAGAGAATCGCCTTACTCAAACTCGATAATCAGCTCATCCACAGCCAGGCTGTCACCTACTTTAGCGAGGATTTTCTTTACCTTGCAGTCATGCTCGGCCTTCAGGATGTTTTCCATCTTCATGGCTTCGATGACCACCAGTTTTTCCCCGGCTTTGATTTCCGATCCTACTTCCACCGTGATTTCGCGCAGAAGCCCAGGCATGGGAGAGAGCAGAAGGCGGGAAAGATCAGGCGGAGCTTTCTCCGGCATCATCGCAAGCAGTTCGGCGGCGCGAGCGGACATGACCATCATGTCGGCGCGCGTGCCCCAGTGGTGAATCTGGTAGGTTAGACGATGCCGCTCAACCTGCACCGTGAAAGGCTTGCCGTTGCAGATGCCGATGAAGAGCGATTGTCCCAGGCGCCAATCGGAAAGAATCCGATACTTTCTGCCGTTGTAGTCGACCTCATAACCGCCGGGAATAGGATTGGCAATGACATGATGCCACTCCTTGTTGCGAATAACGACCCAGTCGTTGCCGACCTTGCGCTCGTGTCCGGGAAGCTGTCCGGAAATTTTGGCGGCGCGATCACGATAGCAACGGTGCACGAAAGCGGCAACGCTAATCAGAAGCGCCGGTTCATCGTGCGGAACCATCGAGGAATCAAAGCCGCCCGGATATTCCTGGGCGATAAAGCCGGTGTCAAAATCGCCTTCCCTGAAGCGCGGATGCTTTATCAGCGCGGCCTGGAACGGGATATTGGAAGTGATGCCGCGAATGACAAAGGAGTTCAGGGCGTCGCTCATCCGGGATAAAGCCTCTTCACGGGTCGCGCCATGTACGACCAGCTTGGCAATCATCGAATCGTAGAACATCGAAATTTCGCCTCCGTCATAAACGCCGGTATCTACCCGCACACGAGAGGATTCTTCGGGAGCAATGAGTCTGGTAATCCGCCCGGTAGAGGGCAGAAATCCCCGAAATGGGTCTTCGGCGTTGATCCGGCATTCGATCGCCCAACCGTCTATTTTCACGTCCTGCTGGGTAAAGGAGAGCGATTCCCCCGCCGCGACAAGGATCATCTGTTCTACAAGATCAAGGCCGGTGATTAGTTCGGTGATCGGATGCTCGACCTGGAGACGGGTATTCATTTCCAGAAAGTAGAAGCTCTTGTCCGCGCCGACGACGAATTCCACCGTACCGGCGGACTCATACTGCACCGCCCGCGCCAGCGCCACAGCCTGTTCGCCCATCGCCTTCCTGGTATCAGGGTCAATAAAGGGCGAGGGCGCTTCTTCGATGACTTTCTGGTGACGGCGCTGGATTGAACATTCCCGCTCATTCAGATAGACATAGTTGCCGTGAGAGTCGCCTAACACCTGAATTTCAATATGGCGCGGCTTTTCCACGAATTTCTCGATAAATACACGATCATCGCCGAAGGAATTTTTAGCCTCATTGACGCAGGAAGAGAAGCCTTCATGCGCTTCCTCGTCGTTCCAGGCCACGCGCAGCCCCTTGCCGCCGCCGCCGGCGGAAGCCTTTATCATAACGGGGTAACCGATTTTTTTGGCGATTTTCACCGCTTCATCGGGGCCGGCAATAGCTTCGTTATGGCCGGGTATGGTGTTGACGCCTGCTTCCCTGGCGAGTTTTTTCGACGCGATCTTGTCGCCCATCCTGGCGATGGAGTAGTGCTTCGGGCCGATGAACTTGATGCCTTCCTCTTCAACGCGCCGGGAAAAGTCATCGTTTTCCGAAAGGAAGCCATAGCCGGGGTGAATTGCTTCCGCGCCGGTTTCCTTGCAGGCGGCGATAATTTTGTCCATCACCAGATAGGATTCTTTGGAAGGCGCGGGGCCGATGCAGACTTTTTCATCCGCCAGCATGACGTGCATGGCGTCCTTGTCCGCTTCAGAATAGACGGCGACCGTCTTAATACCCATCTTTTTCGCCGTTTTGATGACGCGGCAGGCAATTTCACCGCGATTGGCAATCAGAATTTTCTTGAACATCTCTTTTTTCTCCGGCATCAAAGCGGAATGTTGCCGTGCTTGCGCCACGGATTTTCCAGTTTTTTGTTGGTCAGCATCGCCAATGAACGGCAGATGCGCATACGGGTGCAGTGCGGCATGATTACATCATCTATAAAGCCACGGCTGCCGGCAACGAAGGGATTGGCAAATTTTGCCTTGTACTCCGCCTCACGCATTGCGAGCTTGTTCGCGTCGTTTTTCTCATCCCGGAAAATGATTTCCACCGCGCCCTTCGGCCCCATGACCGCGATTTCGGCGGAAGGCCAGGCAAAGTTCACATCACCGCGCAAATGCTTGGAAGACATAACATCATAGGCTCCGCCGTAAGCCTTGCGGGTGATGACCGTAACCTTGGGAACAGTACATTCGGCAAAGGCGTACAGCAGTTTTGCGCCGTGTTTGATGATGCCGCCGTATTCCTGCGCGGTTCCGGGCATAAAACCGGGGACGTCCACAAAGGTGATGACGGGAATGTTGAAGGCGTCGCAAAAACGCACGAAACGCGCGGCCTTGATCGAAGACTTGATGTCCAGGCAGCCGGCCAGTACCATCGGCTGATTGGCGACAACTCCTACTGTGGAACCGGTCATCCGGGCAAAGCCGGTGATGATGTTTTTGGCATGGTCGGCCTGGATTTCAAAGAAATCGCAATCATCAACCGTTTTGACGATCAATTCCTTCATGTCATAAGGCTTGTTGGGATTGTCCGGTACCAGGGTATCCAGCGAAAAGTCATAGCGGTCTGCCGGGTCGTTCGTCAGCACCAGCGGCGGCTTTTCGCGGTTGTTGCAGGGCAGGTAGTTGATAAGCCGCCGCACATAGCTCAAAGCCTCCACATCGTTTTCAAAGGCGGAATCCGCCACCCCGGATTTGGTGCTGTGCGTGACCGCGCCGCCCAGTTCCTCGGCGGTTACTTCTTCGTGGGTCACGGTCTTTACCACGTCCGGGCCGGTGACGAACATGTAGGAGGAGTCCTTCACCATGAAGATGAAATCCGTCATCGCCGGGCTATATACCGCGCCGCCGGCGCAAGGCCCCATAATCATGGAAATCTGCGGCACCACCCCGGAGGCCATCACGTTACGCTGGAAAACATCGGCATAGCCGCCCAATGACGCCACGCCTTCCTGAATCCGCGCGCCGCCGGAGTCATTGATGCCGATGACCGGCGCGCCGACCTTCATGGCGTGATCCATGATCTTGCAGATTTTTTCCGCGTGCGCTTCGGAAAGCGCGCCGCCAAAGACGGTAAAGTCCTGGGAAAAAACAAAGACCAGGCGCCCGTTGACCATGCCGCAGCCGATTACCACGCCGTCGCCGGGAATTTTATCCTCGTCCATGCCAAAGTCGGCGCAGCGATGCTCCTTGAACATATCCCATTCCTCAAAGGAGCCAGGGTCCAGCAAAAGCTCAATACGTTCACGGGCGGTGAGCTTGCCCTTTTTGTGCTGGTTGTCAATGCGCTGCTGGCCGCCGCCAAGTACGGCCGCCTGCCGCTTTTTATCCAGCTCATTTATGATGTCGTGCATTCGGGAATCTCCTTCAGGATTCTTGAAAATCAAACATTTGCGCGGCTTCCAGTAGGGAAGAAGCTGCGCCAGCAGGTGTAATGCATCCTGAGGACACCTTCTGGGTGACTCCGGGCAAGGCATCTTTCACAGCGGGATGCCGCTGGAAACATTGGTTAAGACTGGAGTGGATGAGTTGCCACATCCAGTCGACCGCCTGACGGCGGCGTTTTTCCTCGAATTCCCCGGTAGGGGTCAAGGTATTCCTGTAACGCAGAACCGCGTTCCAGAATTCGGTCAGCCCCTCTTTTTTGAGGGCGCTCAAGGTTAGCACGGGTGGCGTCCAGTTGGGAGAAGCCGGACGCAACATTTTAAGGGCGCTTTGCCATTGTGCTTTGGTCACAGCGGCGGCGCGAGGATCAAGATCGGCCTTGTTGATGGCGATAAGGTCGGCGATTTCGACAATGCCTTTCTTGATGGCCTGCAAGTCGTCGCCCGCGTTGGGCAGTTGCAGGAGCAGGAACATGTCGACCATACCCGCCACGGCGGTTTCCGACTGGCCGACGCCGATGGTCTCGATGATAAGCACATCAAAGCCCGCCGCTTCGCAAAGCAGCATGGCTTCCCGGGTTTTGTCCGCCACGCCGCCCAGGTTGCCGGCGGAAGGCGAGGGGCGGATAAAGGCGTTGGCGCGTTGACAGAGGGTTTCCATCCGGGTTTTATCGCCCAGAATGGAGCCGCCCGTTATGGAAGAAGACGGATCAACCGTCAGCACCGCGAGCTTGTGACCCTGGTCAAGCACGTAATTGCCCAGGGCTTCAATGAAGGTGGATTTGCCCGCGCCGGGCACGCCGGAAATGCCGAGGCGTATAGCCTTGCCGGTATAGGGCAGGAGCGCGTTCAAAAGGTTCCTGGCGCGTATTTGATGGTCGGGGCGGGAGGATTCGATTAAGGTGATTGCCTTGGCGAGCGGACGCAACTGACGAGCCAATACGCCACTGAAGAGCGCACGGTCGTCCATGTGCAGAGCGGGCAGTTCGTCTTTATTCATCCGTCTGTACGTAGGAATCCCGGGCAAAATACCGCCAGTCCTATGGCAAGAGAAGGAACTACTCCCCTCTCCCGCTTGCGGGAGAGGGTGCCCCGAAGGGGCGGGAGAGGGCGCAGCATTTGGTTGTGCTCATTCCAGCCTATAGTCCTGCTACCCTCTCCCCCAGACCCTCTCCCACTCGTGGCGAAGCCACAAGCGGGAGAGGGGAGTAAAGCGCATTCCCCGACCGTCTCGTTATTTGCGGAAAGCACTATAATCACGATGGCTTTTCCGCGTGAAGGAAGAGTGTCGAAAGCGCTCATGCCCGCCTCCGTTGTTTCAGGCAGGCGCGCGTATGGCGCGGATTTGCCTGAGTATTTCACGCGCGCAGGCCGGGATAGGCGTGCCGGGGCCGAAGATGGCTTTGGCTCCGGCGGCGTAGAGGGCGTCATAATCCTGCGCCGGGATGACGCCGCCGACGAAAGTGATGATGTCATCCGCCCCCAGTTTTTTGAGTTCCCGGATTATTTCGGGAACCAGCGTCTTGTGACCGGCGGCGAGACTGGAGCAGCCGACGGCATGCACGTCGTTTTCCACCGCGTGCCGGGCGGCTTCTTCCGGGGTCTGGAAGAGGGGGCCGATATCAATGTCGAAGCCGAGATCAGCGAGGGCCGAGGCGACGACCTTGGCGCCGCGGTCATGCCCGTCCTGCCCTAATTTTGCGACCATGACGCGCGGGCGGCGACCTTCTTCAGCGGCAAAGGCTTCAACTTCGGCTTTCAGCGCCTTCCATTCGTCGTCCTCTTCGACGACGGCGGCGTAGACGCCGGAAACCGCCTGGGAAGTGGCGCGAAACCGGCCAAATATCTTTTCCAGCGCGTCCGACACTTCGCCGACCGTGGCGCGCAGACGAATCGCCTTGACCGAAAGGTCGAGCAGATTGCCTTCGCCGGTTTCAGCACAGTGGGTCAGCGCCGCGAGCGCCGCTTCGACCGCCGCTGTATCACGAGAGGCGCGAATCTGCCGCAAGCGGTTAATCTGCGCTTCGCGCACCGCATGGTTATCAATTTCCAGAATTTCTACCGGGTCTTCCCTGGTGAGGCGGTATTTATTGACGCCGACGATCACGTCCTTGCCGGAATCAATCCGCGCCTGCTTGTCGGCGGCGCAGGTTTCCACCTGCATTTTGGCCCAGCCGGACTCGACCGCGCGGGTCATACCGCCCATTGCCTCAATTTCCTGAATGGTGCTCCAGGCTTTGTCCGCCATATCCTGCGTCAGTTTTTCCATCATGTAGGAACCGGCCCAGGGGTCGACCACGCTGCAAATGTGAGTTTCTTCCTGAATGATGAGTTGGGTGTTGCGGGCGATACGGGCGGAAAACTCGGTCGGCAGCGCAATGGCTTCATCGAGCGCGTTGGTGTGCAGCGACTGGGTTCCGCCGAATACTGCCGCCATCGCCTCAATCGTGGTACGCACCACGTTGTTATAGGGGTCTTGTTCGGTAAGCGACCAGCCGGAGGTTTGGCAATGGGTACGCAGCATCATGGATTTTTGTTCTTTTGCGCCGAATCCGCTCATGATGCGATGCCACAAGAGACGCGCGGCGCGCATTTTGGCGATTTCTAGATAGAAGTTCATCCCCACCGCCCAGAAGAATGACAGGCGCCCCGCGAAAGTATCCACGTCCATTCCCGCCGCAATGCCGGTACGCACGTATTCCATGCCGTCGGCAAGGGTGAAGGCGAGTTCTATGGCCTGATTCGCGCCCGCTTCCTGGATGTGATAGCCGGAAATCGAGATGGAGTTGAATTTCGGCATGTGGACTGCCGTGTAGGCAAAGATGTCCGCGATGATCCGCATCGAGGGGCTGGGCGGATAGATGTAGGTGTTGCGAACCATGAACTCCTTGAGGATGTCGTTCTGGATGGTTCCTGAGAGTTTGTCCTGTGAAACGCCCTGTTCTTCGGCGGCGACGATGTAGCCTGCCAGCACCGGCAGCACCGCGCCGTTCATGGTCATCGAGACGGAAATCTTGTCGAGGGGAATGGCGTCGAAGAGGATTTTCATGTCCTCAATCGAGTCAATCGCCACTCCGGCCTTGCCCACGTCACCGAGGACGCGGGGGTTGTCCGAGTCGTAACCGCGGTGGGTGGCGAGGTCAAACGCCACTGAAATGCCCTGACCGCCAGCGGCCAACGCCTTGCGGTAGAAGGCGTTGGACTCTTCGGCGGTGGAAAAGCCAGCGTACTGGCGGATTGTCCAGGGTTTTACCGCGTACATGGTCGGCTGCGGCCCGCGCAGGAAAGGCGCGAAACCGGGCAGGGTGTCGGTATACTCCAGATTTGCCACGTCCTGTTTTGTATACAAAGGCTTTACCGCCAAACCTTCCGGCGTTTGCCAGTTCAGCTTGTCCAGAGAATCGCTTTTCGCCTGCTTCAAGGCGACGGCATTCCAGTCGGACAAGTGCGTGGAATTCTTGAAAGATTCGGGCATGATTGAGGTTCTCCCTCTGAAAGCTCAATACTGGTTGTCGTGGACACAAGCGCCCACACGGAACTTTAAATTTTATCGTGAAATTTTCATAAAAATCAAGAAGACCCTGGTGTAGGCAGTGTCTCAGTTTGAAAGCAGGTTCAGGCGATGCATAGCAATGCTCGTAGGGGCGCGATTTATCGCGTCCGATACCGTACCTGCCAACATGTAACCACCAAGGTACTTGCAGATGGCAATGTTCGGGGCGCGACAAATCACGCCCCTACATTTTGCCGGAAATACCACCATCCTCCCGTAGACTCAACGCATATTTCAAATTGAGACACTACCGGTTACATGAACAGGATATTTTATGAGCAACAAGTAGTTTGCAAGTTAACAGAGGTGGTAAAATTTGCCCCCGGTATATGTTGGACAGGATTAAAGCATGAGCCTGTGACAGGGCATAAAAAATAACGTGATTTTTTTACCGATTTGTTAATAAAATATGGTCACCCTAATGGAGCTGAATGCCAAAATATGGCATTAGCAAAGACATAATGACCTTATTCTGCCATGAAAAAATAGATTAAGTCTTATGGATGTTCAATAGCATGTTACTCATGGTACATGCCTTAATCAACGATCAGGAGATTGTTATGAAAATCAAAACGCGATTCCTCATAATGGCGACTATAGCCTGGGTTTCCCTGTTGCTGGTTGCGATTATCAGCTTTGTCAATATGCAAAACGCCAGGGTATCCATGACGGAAATCGGAGAAGACCGTGTTCCGAAAGTGATTGACGCCATGGGGCTTGAAGGCGAAATCGCTAATATTCAAATGCTATTCTTTGAAATTTTGTCCAAGACGGGATTGCCGCTGGAAGAGCAGGTTGCCGAATTGCGACGTGTTTTGCCTCAGAAGAAGGAAGCGTTGGCATCAGGGGGAAAGGTTTTTTCCGACTATGACAAAATGCCGCGCACTCGTCCCGGATTGCGGGAAAGATGGGAAGAGATTCAGAAAACCTGGAATGTGTGGTATCCGATGATGGTAGAACGAACCCGGAGGCTGGAGGAGGTGCTTGCCAACCCAACTGCGGATAATGTGGACAGTATGCAAAAAGACTTTATGGATTCCGTTGTGGCTATGCGCGGCGCCAGGCAAAAGCTGAAGGAGGATGTGGCGTGGTTGGCGGATCAGAACGTGATTATTGTCAATGAGTTGATTGACGCTTCTCATGCGGATATGGAGAAGGCGCTGTGGGTTCAGGGCGTCATATCGGTCATTGCCATCGCGCTGGTGATTGTGTTGGGAATCATAACGCGGAAGGCTATCTTCACGCCGGTTGACAAGCTGGCTGGGGTGTTGTCGCAGGCCGCAAGAGAGCGTGACCTATCCCTGAAGGTGGATTACAAACGCGACGACGAGATAGGCACGGTCGTGCTGCTCTTCAATCAGTTGATGAATGAACTGCAAAATTCGTTCAGGGACATCCAGACGCAAATGACAGAGGTAGGCGGCGCGGTTGAAACGTTGAGCACGGCGGCGCAGCAGGTCGCGGTAAGCTCCGCGAGTCAGTCGAGTTCCACTTCCGCGATGGCGGCCTCGGTGGAAGAAATGACGGTTTCCATTAACACGGTATCCGTGAGCGCGGAAGACGCGCAGACTATCGCGGCGAGGGCGGGCAATAGCTCGCAGGAAGGGGGCAGGATCATAGAGCGCGCGGGCGCTGGCATGGTTGAGATTGCCCAGAGTGTCGCGCAGGCGTCCAAGGTCATCCAGAAGCTGGGCGAAGAGTCGCAGCAGATTTCCTCGGTGGTGCAGGTTATCAAGGAAGTTGCGGATCAAACGAACCTTCTGGCGCTAAACGCGGCCATTGAAGCGGCGCGCGCGGGCGAACAGGGGCGGGGATTCGCGGTGGTGGCGGACGAAGTACGCAAGCTCGCGGAGCGTACCGCCCAATCTACCGGCGACATAAGCGCGATGATCGGCAATATTCAGGTGTCTGCGAAAGGGGCGGTTGAAGAAATGAGTCGGGTTGTGCAGTATGTCGAATCTGAGCAGGTTCTGGCGCAGGAGGCAGGCGAGCGGATGATGTCTATCCGCGATGAAGCTGGCAGGGTTTCAGGGGCGGTTACGGAAATTTCCAATGCCCTGAAGGAGCAGAGCCAGGCTAGTCAGGAGATTTCCCGGCATGTGGAGAGCATCGCGCAAATGACCGACGAGAACAACGCGGCGGCGGAAGAGACGGCCTCCAGCGCGTCGCGCCTTGAACAACTTGCGGCTACCGTGAGAGCTTCTGTAGCGCAATTCAAGGTTTGACCATCTTTTTATTAACGGGAAAGCGAAAAACGGGAGCGGCGACGCTCCCGTTTTATAGTGGCTACCGCAAATAAAACGGCTTTCATGCTCGCTCCCCTACGTTTTGCCGGAAACCCTACTATCCTCGCGCAGTCCGCCTATTCACCCGGCAATTAAGGGTTGCATCATATTTGCCATTTCAGCCCATATGGGGCGTGCCTCGAAAAGTCAAACCTTAATTGCCGGTTCAATAGGTTGAGGGGTTAGCGAAACGCAAGTACCAACGCCAAAGTTAACCGGCGGCGAAGCTGTCCGGGTTGAACGCAATGCTAGGCGCTATTGCCTTGTTGATGATCTGTTCCTGCATAAATCCACATCGGCACTGTTCGATCCGCTCGCGTGAACCCCATTGCTTTGTAGAAATGCAGCGCATCACCATCGGCGGTGAGCATGAGTTGGTGGAAGGAACGATAGCGATTCAGCATCGCTTCCATTAGCGCGCGCCCTATGCCTTGACGATACACATCTGGATGAACCAGCATGTGCGGAAAATACACGACCAGATACCCATCTGATATTGCGTTCGCCAGACCGACGAGCCTGTCGTTAATCCTAGCAGTCGCAAGCGAGTGCGAGTTTCTCAAAGCCGACATCAATTCGATTGGTTTGTTTGCCGCCGACCAACCGTTTGCTGTGTAGAGTTCAACTACTTCATCTGCTTTGATCGAGTCGTTCAAACTCACAATAAAGTTCATCGTAAAACTAACTCCGGTTTGAAACCCCGCCCTTTAGGGCGGCGCGAAGGTCGGAACCCCGGCCTGAAGGCCGGGGTTTTGACCATAGCAACAAGGGAGGGGATGCAAACCCCTTTTGTTCGTTTTGAGCGACAGGCATGAATGCCTGTCGCTAACTTCTTGTTCGCCTCTCCATGTTTTGCCTAACATTGCGCCTATAGTACTTCCGCAGCGTGGTCGGCCAGGCGCGAGCGTTCGCCGCGTTGCAGGGTAATGTGACCGGAATGCGGCCAGCCTTTAAAGCGATCAACAACATAAGTAAGGCCGGAAGAACCCTCCGTGAGATAAGGCGTATCTATCTGCGCGATGTTGCCAAGACAAACAACTTTGGTGCCGGGACCGGCGCGGGTAATCAGGGTCTTCATCTGCTTGGGCGTCAGGTTTTGCGCTTCGTCAATAATCAAAAACTTTTTCAGAAAGGTGCGCCCGCGCATGAAATTAAGAGATTTGATCCTGATCCTTGATTTGATAAGGTCATGCGTGGCGGCCTTGCTCCATTCGCCACCATAGTGATGACTGATTCCTCCGTTGTTGCCGCCCATTTCTTCGGAGTGACAGAGCACCTCCAGATTGTCTTCCAAAGCGCCCATCCAGGGCGTCATTTTTTCTTCTTCACTGCCGGGAAGAAAGCCAATATCTTCGCCAACCGGCACAGTTACACGAGTTACGATGATCTCCGCGTAACGCCTGATTTCATGCGTCTGATTCAGACCGGCAGCAAGAGTCAGAAGCGTTTTGCCCGTGCCAGCCTGACCTAAGATGGTGACAAAATCAATGTTCGGGTTCATCAAAAGATTAAGCGCAAAGTTTTGTTCGCGGTTACGCGCGTGAATGCCCCAGACGGCGTGTTTCGGATGAGTATAGTCAGTCAATGTTTCAAGTACAGCCTTTTTTCCGGCGGCTTCCCTGACGATGGCGGCGAATTCCGTCGCGCCGTTTTCACCTTCAAGATAAAGAAATTCATTGAGGAGCAATTCCGGGCAGAGCGGGCCTTGAATCCGGTAAAAGGTTTTTCCGTCAGCAGACCAGGATTCCATGCCATGCCCGTGCCTGTCCCAAAAATCGGCAGCGAGTCCCCGGCAGCCTCTATATAGAAGGTCGGTATCTTCCAGCACCTGATCATTAAAATAGTCCTCAGCCTGCAGTCCCAGGGCGCGAGCCTTGATCCGCATGTTGATGTCCTTGGAAACAAGAATAACCTCCTGTCTGTGGTAACGATGTTGCAGGTGGATGACTACGGCGAGAATCTGGTTATCGTATTTTGTGGTGGGTAAGGCAGGCGGCAGTTCGATATGGATGGCCTCGGTCTGGAAGAGCAACCTGCCGCTCGCCTGACCCCGGCTTGGCTCGTCAAGCAGAATTCCCTCGCCGATGGCATCCGCATAAGCCAGCATTTCATCCAGAGCGCGGGAGACCTGGCGAGCATTGCGGGCAATTTCCGACATGCCTCTCTTGTGGTTGTCGAGTTCCTCCAGCGTCATGATGGGCAGAAAGACATCGTGCTCCTCAAAGCGAAACAGACTGGTCGGGTCATGAATCAGCACGTTGGTATCCAGAACAAAGATTTTCCGGTTTTTGGCTTTGCGGGATTTTCCGGGCATGGCGTCATATCCGTGGTGATAGAGATTGAAAGGAAGGATTCACAGGGTACGTACAAAGGTTAACACTTCATCAACATGATTGGGGACCTTGACCCCGCGCCATTCGCGGCGAAGGATGCCATCCCGGTCGAGTACGAACGTGCTGCGCTCAATACCGCGCGCTTCCTTACCGTAGAGTTTTTTCTGTTTGATGACGCCGAAATACGCGCAAAGCGTTTCGTCTGCGTCGGAAAGCAGGGGAAAGGGCAAATTCTGGCGCTGGGCAAAATTTTCGTGCGACTTTACGCTGTCCCGGGAAATTCCCGCGACGACCGCGCCTGCGGCGAGAAAATCCGCGTGTCGGTCACGAAATTGTTGCGCTTCAGTCGTGCATCCGGGGGTGTTGTCCCTGGGATAAAAGTACAACACGACGATTTTTCCGCGCTGCTCAGGCAAACTGAATATTTCATTATTCGTTGCGTGCAGGGAAAAATCCGCAGGCGTATCGCCAATAGCGGGAAGAGTCATGTGCAGCTCCTTTGTTTTGTAATATCACATTGTCGACGCGCAGACAGACCTGGGTCAAGAATGAGATGTGTGCATGATTCGTCACAAACCGGATTTGAAAAACAAGGGTTTTATCTATACCATAAGATATAAGAGAGTTTGTATATATAGAAAGGAAGATCATGGCAATGATAGATCCTGCGGGGCTTCAGGCGGCAGTCCATGTCAACAACCCCCAGATAGCCGCAGCCAATCTGCTTTCCAATCCTTCCGGCGCTGCTGCCGTTGCCCGGAACGAGTCTCAGGAAACGAGGGAAAAGACCGCTACGCCTTTACAGCCGAGTACACAGGTCAACATCAGTGAGAGCGGGCGGGCGCGCCTGCAGGCAGAGCAGACGAATGCAATAGCAACGCCGGAGATGGCTCAGGCGGGCAATGCGCCGCAAGCTGCGCGAAGCGCGCCGGTCGCTTCGGTGACTGCGCCGCCGGACATACGTAATGACAGCATGTTGACCGCTGCCGCGCCGACTGGTTTGCCGGTGGGCGGCGCTTCTGCGCAGGGTATGTCTGCCGATCCGGTTACTGCTACGCCTGCTTCCGCCAACCCCGCTTCGCCCATTGCGCCGGTTGTTTCCGCTGCGCCCGGTTCAGTGGCTTCTTCCGACAACATGGCGGCAGCGCCTGCCAATCCCGGCACGCCGCGCGCGGAATACGGACGGCAGCAGGCAGAGGCTCAGGCGACGCAAGCACAGGCTCAACAAAGCGATGACCGGGCAAACCGGCAGGATACCAGCCCTGTTCTGGCGCAGGGCGGGGCTGCGACCTATCGCGGCATTTTCTCAAGTTGATGATTGCTTGGCGTTTCTCCGCTACCTCCAGATCGCGCCGTGTTGCAAGCGGCGCGATATTTTTGTATGAACGGGAAATTGCAAATCGGGAATTGCTTGTGGGAAATTGCCTGTTGCCAGGGAAACGCTGCTTCTGTATGATGTCCCGGCTTTCGGGCTGTTAGCTCAGTTGGTAGAGCAGCGGACTCTTAATCCGTAGGTCGTGAGTTCGAGCCTCACACAGCCCACCAATAAAATCAAAGGCTTGCGAGTGTTAAACCTTGCAAGCCTTTTTGCTTTGTGTAATTCCTGTGTAATCGCGTCAGAAAATACGTGGCAGTTCACTTTTTCACGATGCGAGTTTGAAGCGATTTTGCAGCTTGTCCATTGCACCTTCAATGTGCGCTCCGTTCTGGTGGGCGTATCGTTCAACCATCGCCAGAGTTTTATGTCCACTGATTCGCTTTACAGTAGGCAAATCAACGCCAGCCTGAACCAAATGCGTAATGGCCGTATGTCGCAAGGTGTGACGGACAACCTTGTCAGGATCTAACTCAGCGGCCTTTACAACGTGCCTGAAAGCCTTGCGAATATCCACAGCATGTCCTGATTTTGCGCCATGCGAAGGGAAGAGCCAGGGAGAACCAGACGGCAGGGCGGCAATGTATCCGGCGAGGAATTCAGCAAGATGTTTTGTGATAGGCTGTTCACGCGCTCCAGATTTTGCTTTTTGGATGAAGATGGCGCGACGCTGCAAGTCCACATGTTCGCGGCGGATAGAAAGAATTTCCATTTTCCGCACGGATGTTTCCACACCGATGACAATAAACGGATAAATAACGGGACAAGTGTCAGCCTTGGCGCATTCGACCAGACGCACAACCTGTTCCGCCGTTAGGTAGGTGATGCGTCCATGCCCTTCTTGGAAGTGGGTGATTTTTGCCAGGCGGTGTTCTATCCATCCCCATTCGATAGCCTTGTTGAACAAGTGCGACAGCGCGGCCAATTCCCGATTGATCGTGCCGGGCTTGGTGATTGTGATTTTCTTCGGGGCGCGTTCAATAGCTTTGCCTCCGTACCTGTCCATGACAGGCTCCTGCTGACGCTGACGTTTGTAGCGTTCCACGCTAAAGGTGTTGACTTTGGACAGGGGCATATCCCCAAAAAATGGGACAAGATGATGATTCAATCGCGCCGTTTTCATCTTCAAGTCTTTGCCACCTGATTCTTTAAGCCTCTCAAGGTATTTGACGACAGCATCACGGAACGACAATGCAACTTTGCGACCTTTCGGTAAGGCCAGGCGGTCATGCTTTGCGTCGTTACGAACCTTGGCAATGAATTCTTCAGCCTGTGTGCGTGTAGTGCCTTCTGATTCCTGTCCGATTACGCGATGAATGCGTTGACCGTCGACCATGATGTTAACCGTGAACACGCCGTCGCCATTGGCCTGTCGCTCAAACGTAATGCCGTTCTCGCTTATCTTGCCGCATGGTGCGAGTTTTCGCATGTTGGGGCGAGTAAGTTTGCTGAATGACTTTGCCATGATTGCGCTCCGTCAGAAAGGGATAGTATTGCTATCTATCCATTGGCGGATTGCCTCTTCCCCTTCGTCATACGCTTCGTTCATTTCTTGCCAGTGCTTACGCAATTCAGGGAATACCTTATCCTTCAAGGCTGCGAAGTTCCATGAGAGGACTCCATCAGTGCCGCGCACCTTGGCATGGAGTAGTATGTCGGATTCATTCAACATCTTCCACTTTTCCTGCTCTTCGTAAGTGAGCAGTTCGGGGATGTAAATGGCAAGCCGAGCAAAACGTTCTGATTCATCAACATCCCAAAGGTTGTGTGTCATTTCATCAGCCGTAACCCCACCAATCAAGCACACACCATGCAGGGCTTGTTCAACTGCCCATTCAATGAAGCTGGACAGAGTACGGCGCTGCCTACGGGCTGCTAGGTCGGCCATATAACGTGTCTTGGGGTCAAGCCGTACTGTAACGGTTTCTGTGCGTGTGAGCTTGCAGCCGCCGCTTTTGTTACGCTTTTGTGGCGTTTTCATCATGTCCTCCAGGTCAAAGGTTCTCAAAACGACCATTTCATTCTACACGCCTAAATGTGCTGTATCAAGATATTTATCTCTATGTTATTCTGTGTGTTGCCTTTAAACACATTTTTTACCACGTAAGGAATGGCTATGACAATCCAACCTTTGAATGTCGTGATACTCCCAGACGGGCGCATGGACGCCAAGAACGCGGCGACCTATTGCGGTTTATCCGTGAAAACGCTGGCAATGAAGCGGTGCAGCGGCACAGGCCCCAGGTATGTGAAGCCAGGCCGCGTGTTTTACTTCCGCAGTGACCTTGACGAATGGCTAAGTGAAAACCGTGCAATCAGCACGACGCAAGCACGGCAAGCCGCAGCTTGAGGGAGGGCGCGAAGTATGTGGGTGCTGACGTTGTTGGGTGTAGCGAAAGCCCTGCTAGAAGAGGCGGTTTATGTCTTCGAAGAGAGTGAGGACATGGTATATCCGCTGTTGACGTGGTTCCGTCTTGTTGAGAAATCCAGGCGATTTAAGCGGAACAAGTCCCGGACTAGGCATGGAGGATTTTGTCATGGCCGTTGACCTGATTCTTTCAAGGCTCGAAAAAGTCCGTAAAGGCACGGGGCATAACACATGGCTTGCCTGTTGCCCGGCGCACGACGACAAATCTCCGTCGCTTGCGGTTCGTGAACTTGATGATGGTCGTGTCCTGTTGCACTGTTTTGCAAGCTGCTGCGCAGAAGAAGTTCTGGTGGCTGTCGATCTGGATATGGCAGCGCTGTTTTCAGGCAAGCCAACATCTCACGTAAGCAAGCCAGAGTGTCGACCATTTTCGGTGGCGGACGCATTGCGAGCGATTTGGTTTGAAGGGTTGGTTATCCACGCTGCTGGTAACGCTATGCTTTCAGGGGAGTTTACGGAAGGCGATAGAGTACGGCTTAACTTTGCCGTGTCTAGAGTCGGGGCGGCTTTGGATACGGTCGGGGTGACGTTATGAATAAAGCTGCTATGGAACGTAGGAACGCCACGCTCGACGAGCTGGCAGAACAGATGCTTGCGGCTAAAGTCGGAAAGCATGACAGCCCCGTCAACAGCGCGCCGCAAGCCAAGCCTGGCGGCGTTGTTGCTCACCCTGACAAACATTACTTCTCGGAAGTCCTGCTGGCTTCAGCATCTGGCATAAAGCCCGTCCCGGTCAGTTGGCTGTGGAGGGGCTGGCTTGCGGCGGGCAAAATGCACATTCTCGCCGGGGAAGCCGGGACAGGGAAGACAACTATTGCAATGTCATTGGCAGCAACCCTGTCAAGCGGCGAGCTGTGGCCGGACGGAACACAAGCGAAGGTCGGTAACGTGGTTATCTGGAGTGGAGAAGACGGGGAGGAAGATACTCTAGTCCCACGGCTGATGGCGGGCGGCGCAGACCTAACCAGGGTGCGCTTCGTCACAGGCATGGCTGACCAGAATGGGAGGCGGGCTTTCAACCCGGCCAAAGACATGGAACCTTTGCGGCGTAAGCTGTTGGAGATAGGCGACGTTTCCCTGATCGTCGTCGATCCCATCGTCTCTGCCATTTCGGGCGATTCGCACAAGAACGCCGGAGTCAGACAGGGCTTACAGCCTTTATCTGACCTTGCAGAGGAGTTGGGGGCGGCTGTGCTGGGCATAACGCACTTCACCAAGGGTAGCCAAGGGCGCAACCCCACGGAGCGCGTGACGGGCAGCCTGGCCTTTGCAGCGGCGGCGCGTATCGTGATGGCTGCCGCCAAGCGGAAAGACGCGAAAGACGGCGAATCCAGTCGGATATTTTGTCGCTCCAAATCAAACCTTGGCCGGGATGATGGTGGCTTCGGGTATGACCTGATTCAAAGAAACCTGTCTCATGTCGAGATTGAAGCCTCTTACGTGTCCTGGGGGGAGGCAGTGGAGGGCACTGCAAAGAAGTTGCTGCATGAGGCTGACTTGGATGCTAGGCAGTGTAGTCAATAGATTGTATAATATCTGAGTTTTTGGAAACCGGGAGAAATTTTATGCAACAGGCACACAGACGGCACGACATATCCGATACAGTCTGGCAGATTTTGGAACCTAATTTGCTTGGTCGTAAGGGAACCTGGGGAGGAAATGCCCGCGACAATCGCAAATTTATCAATGCGGTTTTCTGGATTCTACGCACAGGCGCTCCATGGCGGGATTTACCGCCGGATTATGGAAATTG
>WRKX01000036.1 GCA_009777925.1 Betaproteobacteria bacterium
CGCCCAACGTGGCAGCGATGGCCATCATCGTCATGCCCTGCCGATGCAGCCGCACCGCCTGTTTGCGTCTCTCATGCTGTGCTTCGCGCGACAGCCTGCGACCATCTTCTTTGTCCATTTCACTTATGTGGGGATGATGTAAAATTATTCAATACTTAGTAGCCGGGTCTATAGGAATCCCCTGCCTCCAGGCAGGGGTGACTCAAAACCGCCTGCTGGTGCATGGATGTTGTCTTCGCAGACGATCAGATGCGTGCTCGCACCGGACATGCCGCCCATAACCTCGCCGTGCTCAGGCACATCACTCTGAACCTCATCCGCCTTGACCCTACACCACGAAAGGGTAGCATCAAAGCACGCCGCCTCATCGCCGCGACTTCCGATTCCTATCGCGCTCAATTGCTTGGGCTGGCATGACTTTCATGCGATTGTCCTGATCGTAAGACTAACTCCGGTTTGAAACCTCGCTCTTCAGGCCGGGGTTTGGACCATCGCAATATGGGAGGGGATGCAAACTCCTTCCTTGTTCGTTTTGAGCGATAGGCATGAATGCCTATCGTTAATTTCTTGCTGCCGCCGCTGTGAACGCCCCGCCGCACGCCGCGAAGATACCCGGCCAGGCTTCTACGCCCTCGCGTTGGACAATATCGCGGCATGGCAGCGCATTGGCGACCGCGCCATGCTGAAAAATAACCAGCGTATCGGCAAACGCGCGCACATCTTCCAGATCGTGCGTAATGAGAATGAACGGCACGTTGAAACGCGCCTGAATCGCCGCCAGTTCTTCGCGCATTTTGTCGCGCAGCAAAAGATCCATCGCCGAAAAAGGTTCGTCGAGCAGAACCACTTCCGGGTCACGCAGTAACGCTCGCGCCAGCGCCACCCGTTGCTGCTGGCCGCCGGACAATTCGCTCGGCACGCTGGTCGCCAACTCTGCGATACCGAAAACATCGAGCATGTACAAGATGCGTTCTTTCGCCTCCCGGCTCAACGGACGCGGCCACGCGCGCAGGGCGTAACCGGCGTTTTCCAATACGCTCAAATGTGGGAAGAGCGCGTAATCCTGAAAGACATAGCCGATCCGCCGCGAGCGAGTCGGTAATGAGATACCTGCCGCGCTGTCGAACAAGGTTCGTCCACCCAAGCGGATGTGTCCGCGCTTCGGCTTAATCAATCCGGCAATCGCCTGCAAGGTCACGCTTTTTCCCGAACCGGAAGGGCCGAAAATTACCACCTTGTCTTCCGCCGACTCGAAACGCGCATGCAGCGAAAACTCACGCGCCTGGCGGCGCTGCCGGGTTTTAAGGCTCAATTCGATATCAACGGACAAAAGCATGTGCTACGCAGACCTCAACGCTTTGGAGCCAGAAAGTAACCGGATAGCGCCAGAATGGTAACGCACACCACGGAGATCAGAAATACCAGCGTATTGGCCCGCGCCTCATCTCCCGCCATAACCGCGTCGTAGACCGCCATTGATAGCGTTTGCGTTCGTCCCGGCAGATTGCCGGCGATCATCAATGTCGCGCCGAATTCTCCCATTGCCCGCGCGAACGCCAGCAATGTGCCGGCAACGATGCCGCGCGTCGCCAATGGCAACGACACTCTGAAAAACACGCCGATTTCCCGCGACCCCAGCGTTCGCGCCGTCTGTTCCATGCTTTTTGCGACATCCTCGAACGCCGCGCGCGCCGATTTGAAAACCAGCGGAAAGGCGACGACCGTTGCGGCAATGACCGCGCCCTGCCAGGTAAACACCAGTTGTATCCCGAAATTCTCTTCCAGCCACGGCCCCAACGCGCCGCGCCGTCCGAACAGCACCAGCAGGTAATACCCCAACACCGTGGGCGGCAGCACCATCGGCAGGGTCAGCACTGCGTCCAGCACATCACGGCCAACAAAACGGAAACGCGCGAACACCCACGCCAGCGCCGCCCCCAACAACAACGCATACAGTGTCGCCAGCAGCGACACCTTCAGCGTCAGCAACAATATCTGCCAGTCGGCAGCAGTCAGAACCATTCTTTACTGAATCGGCAAAAATCCGTAGCGTTCCAGCACTTTCTGCCCGTCCGGCGAACGCACGTAAGCGATAAACGCGGCGCTCAGTTTGCTTTTGGACGTCGCCACTTCGGCAATCGGGTACACGATCGGGCTGGGGTTCCATTGCCCGCTCTGTTCATCCCTGGCCACTGTCGGTACGACCAATGCCACGTTCACCTTGTCTTCGTCCTGCTTGGCGTCGGTGGTAAACACGAACCCCACCTCAACCTCGCCGCGCCCGACGTAGCTCAGGCTTTGCCGAACGTTTTCCGCCAGCACCAGCTTGGGCTCCACCGCCTCCCACACGCCCGCCGCCTGCATGGCTGCACGCGCGTAGCGGCCATTGGGCGTCGTTGACGGATTGCCGATGGCGACACGCTTGATGTCGGCGCCCGTCAGCACCTTCAGGTCGGCAATCTTCAGCGTACTGTCCTTCGGAACGATCACGACCAGACCGTTACCCGCAAAATTGACGCGCGTCTCTTTCTTGATATTGTCGCCGCCAGCCGCTTTGTCCATCGTTTCCTGATCGGCGGAGGCGAACACATCAACCGGCGCGCCTTGCGCGATTTGCTGCAACAACGCGCCGGAGGCCGCAAAGTTGAATTCGACCGTGTTCCCCGGATTCGCAGCCTCAAACCCTTTGCCAATCTCCTTGAACGCATTGGTCAGACTAGCCGCCGCCGAGACGGTCAGCGTCTCGGCCGAGGCCACCGCCGCCACCAACGCAAAACCCGCGCCCAGAATCAGTGAAAAAAATTGTTTCCGTCTCATCATCCATTCTCCTCAAGAAGTAAACAAAATCATGACCCGACGTTGCAACCCAGTGACCTACCGGTTTCTGGCGCGGCTACCCTGGGTCGCCTTATATTCCAGAGAACATTATATTCTCTGCAACATATCGTAACATGAAGTTTTTTCGCGGGCAGTTTTTTTGAACACGGGTCTCGCTTGACTCCGCCATTTATGGCGAGGTGAGTGAGATTTATGTCTTTGTCAATCGGTGACGGCGACGATCACTTGCCGCGGGTCAATGACGGCAAACGCTTCCGCTTCAAGCGGCGGGCATTCGCCGGCATGATCGAGCGCGATGACCAGATGCTGTCCACCAGGCAATGCAAGAGTAACCTCAGCGTGATCTTCGTCATCCACTTCGATATGGCTGACGATCCCGCGCAAGGTTTGTATATCAGCGACAGGAGAGATACTCAGGGCGATCATGGGAGCCTTGATAAGCGCAATAACCTGACGGTCGGGATAGAGATCAAGCGCCTCGATGCTGGCGCGTGTCAATTGCGCCTGGAGAAATGAGTTAGCGCCGAGATCGAGATCAACGATAATGCGCTGCCCGTGTTCATGCAGTGCGGATACTGTGGCGGTAAGCTGATTACGGGCGCTGGTATGCAGCCGCAAGCGGCGGTCGAGCTCCCGCAACTGCCCGAAATGCGGATGGCGTCGCTCAAGCTCCGCCAGCATCGTCTCGTATTCCTGTTCCATCGCGCGAAAATTGGCGATTACCTGTTGCCCGTAATCGGTCAGCACGGTTCCGCCGCCCTGGCGACCGCCTTTGAGGCGGATCACCAGCGGTTGATCGGCAAGATTGTTCATGCCATTAACCATGTCCCAGGCGGTTTTGTAGCTCATGCCGAGTTGCCGCGCTGCTTCGGCAATCGAATGACTGGCGTTGACTTTTTCGAGAAGGGCGACACGCCCACGCCCAAGAAAAGCGTGTGGGCCGCGCTCGACCCAGAAACGACCATGCACTTTCAGTTTGGGAAGCTCATCCATTTTTGTTAGCGATTCCTGATCGGGAAAGATTGTCGGCAACAGGAGACAACAGGCTTACCGCCCTGTATGGCAGCCAGTCTGGCGGATATGCAAAACACAGCAAAAATTATACAGTAGCGTAATGAAAACAGTATACAGCAGGTTGAGGTGAGCGGGACGCGAACCCCGACACGCAGCGGTTATTGCTTGTGACATGGTTGCTGCACTTCCAGTCCGCACATTATGAGAGCGAAAGGGACAGGATTAGTCCATTCCATTAACCTGCCTGGTTTCTGTTTTTTTCGGGAAAATCAGCGACGCGACCACTCCCGCAGTCAGGACGCCAAGAACAATAATCAGGCTCGTGCCTGGCGAAAGTTGGAATCCGGTATCACCTATGGCGTGATTCCATGACTGGAGAGCCATTTTTGCGCCAATGAAGAAAAGCAGACAAATCACTGCTTTCTCAAGATGAATCAGGTATTTTGTCAATGCGGCCAGCACGAAATAGAGGCTGCGCAGCCCGAGAATCGCAAAAATCATTGCCGCATAGACCAGTAACGGTTCCTGCGTGATGGCGATGACTGCGGGAACTGAATCGAAAGCGAAAGCTATATCGGATGTTTCGATGGCCATCAGACACAGCAGCGCAGGCGTCGCGTAACGCAAACCATTGCGGGTAATAGCATCCTGTGCGTTCTGAGCAATGACCTCATCATGCCGAATGATGAAGCGATGAAAGTACAGCCGCGTGTAGATCGGCATCAGTTTCTGAGTCAGACGGACGCTCCAGTGGCTGGAGTAATCTTCGATTTCTTTGTTCTCCCCTCTGGATTGCAGCATTTTGATCGCCGTCCATATGACAAAGGCTGCAAACAAAAAGCCGACATAAGGGCTGGCCTGAAAAAGGCTCGCTCCGACCACGACGAAGATAGCCCTGAAAACCAGCGCGCCCATGATCCCCCAATACAGGATGCGGTGCTGCAATATCCCTTTTATGCCAAATGACGAAAAAATAGCCATGAACACCATAAGATTGTCTACGGAGAGGCTTTTTTCGAGAGCGTAGCCGGCCAGATAAAGATTGGCCCATTCCTTGTTGTCGAAGCGCAACCATAAATAGACATAGAACAGTAAAGCCAGGACAATCCAGAAAACGGACCATCTGGCGGCATCGGCGACGGATATTTCAGTGGCCTTACGGTGGGCGAAGAGATCAAGGTATACCGAAGCACCGATGACGACGAAAAAAATGATTATTGTCTCGGTGGGGAAACCAAAATGTGTCATGGAAACTCCGTGAATTGTGAGACATGCTCGTAAGCCCGGTAGAACCCTGGCATTGTTGTCCTAATTGTCACCCGCAGCGCCCCTGACGAACAGCGTCACCAGCGCCTCGTCTCCGACCTGGCGACTTTTGTGGCCATGCACTTCCGGGTTGAAAGGAACGCCCAAAGGCAGGGTGTCGCTGGAATAGAAAAACTCCCCCGGCGAAAAAACGCGCGAACTGCCATCCCGTAACCCAATTTCCATTTTCCCGGCCAGAATAAACGTCCACTGCGGCGCGGCGGTACAGTGCCATTCGCTTTGGAATCCCGGCGGACTTTGCCGCCATTGCAAGGCATGTACAGGGCTTTCAGCAGATAGTCGGGCTGCCTCTGTGCCTTGCGGCAAATCAATGGCTTCTTCCCGAAAACGGGCAAAGCCCTGCGCATCGGTATAAAGAACCGTCTTAACGAGCCTGGGCGTCATGCGCCTCTTCCTTTGCCAGTTTCTGCGCAAGCGGCAGGATTTTGTCGTTCAGGGCATCTGTGGTCAAAGGCCCGATGTGCTTGTAGCGAATAACGCCCTGCCGATCAATCAGGTAGCTCTCCGGCACGCCATAAACGCCGTAATCAATGCCGACCTGTCCGCTTAAATCCAGTACGGAAAGGGCATAAGGGTCACCGTGGGCGGTAAGCCAGCCTTGCGCCCGTTTCACCGCCAGCGCGATTTCCTCCTCCGGCGAGAGCTTGTCCGCGTCCAGACTTGAATCGCCGCGCACTTCCTTGTAATTCAGGCCAATGATGGGAAACGGTCGCCGACGGGCAAGCTCCACCAGCAACGGATGCTCGACGCGGCAGGAAACGCACCAGCTTGCCCAGACGTTCAAAAGCCAGACCTGTCCTTGCATCTCTTTGGGGGAAAAAGTCTGGCCGTCCTCCAGCCGGGGCAGGGAAAAATCCGGGGCGTTCCGGTCAATCAACGGCGAGGGAATTTCGCGCGGATTTAATGTCAGACCGACGGCAAGCAAAGCGATAAAAAGAGCAAACGCGACAAAAAGCCAGACAAAACGGTTTTTCATGAATGCTCCTCCCCATTCGTTTTTTTCCGGCGGAGCCGGTAACGCCGATCCAGAATGGCAATGAGACCGCCCAGCGACATCAGATAAGTTCCGCCCCATATCCAGTTGACCAGAGGCTTGTAATAAACGCGCACAATCCATTCCTTTTCGGGATGGGCGCGGTCAATGGGTTCGCCCAGCGAAACATACACATCACGGAACAGGCCGTTATCAATGGCCGCCTTGGTCATCGGCATGGCGGAACTATGAAAGAAACGCTTTTCCGGGTAGAGCTTGCGCTTCATCCGTCCGTTTTCAAAAAGCTCCACATCACCCTGCCAGGCAAGATAATTGGGGCCGTCCACCTGCCGCATCCCAAGAAAATGAAAGGTATGTCCCGCCAGGGTAACGGTGTCGTTGGGGAACATCCGCACATCTTTTTCTTCCTCATAGGCGGTAACGAGGGTAACGCCCGCGACAAATATGGCCACGCCCACATGCGCCAGGTGCATCCCCCAAAAAGCCGGAGGCTGCCGAAGAAGGGCGGCAAAACGACCGGTTTCAGCCGCGCGAACCTGATATACGCAATGCCGCACAGCGGCAAGGAAAATCCAGAAGGCCATGAAAAGCCCCGGCACGACCGTGATTTTCCACTCGGCGTAGAAACAGGGAACGAGCAACGCCAAAAGAAGAGCCAGGGCAAATGGTATGCGGGTCAGGCGGAAAATTTCCGGCATTGACGCCTTTTTCCAACGCGCAAAAGAGCCGACTCCGACCAGGAACAGGAGCGGGAACATGAGCGGCACAAAAACGGTATTGAAGTAAGGCGGCCCTACCGAAATCCTGCCCAATGCAAGGGCGTCGAGGATGAGCGGATAGATGGTTCCGAGCAGCACCGTGCCGGTAGCCACCGCCAGCAGCACGTTGTTGGAAAGCAGCAGGGATTCGCGGGAAAGAAGGGAAAAGCGCCCGCCCAACCCGACCGTAGGCGCGCGCCAGACAAAAAGCGCGAGCGAAACACCGACGACCACAGCCAGAAAAACGAGGATGAAAATACCGCGACTGGGGTCGCTGGCAAAGGCATGTACCGACGAGAGCACGCCGGAACGGACAAGGAAGGTTCCCAACAGCGAGAGGGAAAAGGCGGAAATGGCGAGGAGTATCGTCCAGTTCTTGAACGCGCCGCGCTTTTCGGTAACGGCAAGGGAATGAATCAGGGCGGTGCCGATCAGCCAGGGCAGGAAAGAGGCGTTTTCCACCGGATCCCAAAACCACCAGCCGCCCCAGCCCAGTTCGTAATAAGCCCACCAGGAGCCACAGGCAATCCCCAGAGTGAGGAAAATCCAGGAAGCGACCGTCCAGGGGCGCGTCCACCGCGCCCAGGCTGCGTCCAGACGGCCTGAAAGCAAGGCCGATACGGCAAAGGCATACGCCACCGCAAAGCCGACATAACCCATGTAAAGCAGGGGGGGATGAATAATCAGGCCGGGGTCTTGCAGCATGGGGTTCAGGTCGCGGCCTTCCGGCGCGGCGGGCAGCAGGCGGATAAAGGGGTTGGAGGTCAGCAGGATAAACAGGAGAAACCCTGCCGTCACCAGAAACAGCGTGCCCAATATCTGCGCGCGCATGGCGTCCGGCAACTGGCGGGAGAAAAGCGCAACCGCGAACGTCCAGAGACAGAGAAAGAATGCCCAGAGAAGCAGGGAGCCTTCATGCCCGCCCCAGACGCCCGCAATCCGGTAGGGCAGGGGCAGGAGTGAATTCGAGTTCTGCGCCACATACGCCACGGAAAAATCGTTCTGGATAAAGGCGACGGTCAGACAAAGGTAAGCGACGCCCACGAGGAGAAAAATCGCGGTAGCGGCGGGACGCGCCTGAAAAATCAGGGCGGCATGTCCTTTTGCCACGCCGGTCAAGGCAGAAATACCCGAAAAGCAGGTAAGCACAAGGGCAAGAATGAGGGCAAAAAGACCGATTTCTGGAATCATGGATGCGTATTGGAGTGATTTGGGTTTAAGTGTGTACCCTCTCCCATAAGGGGGAGAGTGAACAACATCGCCGTCTGCAAGACCCTTCTCCCACTTGTGGGGTCTTGCAGACGGCAATTGGGGCAGGGGGAGAGGGTGGGTAAAAATGTATGCGCATAAACCGAAAATGCCTTATGGCGTAGTTTCCGGGGATGCTGCCGACGTGGCGTTTTCCACGGATTCGTCGGAAGCCTCGGAGGCCATGCCTTTGCTGTGCGCTGCCGCAAGCGCCGCCGCCGCTTCCGGCGGCATGTAATTTTCATCGTGTTTGGCAAGCACTTCCTGCGCGATAAAAATGCCGTCGTCGCCCAGTTTACCCTGCGCTACCACGCCCTTGCCTTCCGAGAAGAGATCGGGCAGGGGTTTGTTGTAGCGCACTGGAATATCCGCCTCTCGGTCGGTGATGACGAAACGCGCGGTCACGCCATCAGCTTCGCGGCTGAACGAGTCTTCCTTGACCAGGCCGCCCACGCGAAACATCCGGTCTTTCGGCGCTTTGCCTTCCTGGACTTCCGCCGGAGCATAGAAGAAGGCGATGTTTTCGGAAAGGGCGGAAAAAACGAGAGCGGCAATCAGGGCAATGGTTGCCAGCGCGCCGAAAATCAGCAGAAGACGTTGATGGCGGGCTTTCATTTCGCTTCCTCCCGCTGTCGCTCCGCTTCAAAGAGGGAGAGTTTGACCTGCCGGGCGAGGCGCTGCCGGATTATCCTGGCTTGCCGTATCGCCAGCCAGGTCTCGACGGCCATGACCAGCGCGGCCATGCCAAACGAACCCCATACATAAAGGCCATAGCCGCCCATGTGGAGAAAATCGGAAAAACTGTTCCAGTACATGCAAAAACCAGATGATTGAAGGATAAAACAATCCGCCGCCGGCAGGCCGCGCTCAAAATGGCGCATTGTGCGTTGTCACGCCGGGAAACGTCAAGGCTCCGCTGCGACAACATTTGCGGTTGGGGTTACAAGGCCGCGCTCCATTAACCTGTCTGGCTGGCGTCGCAATCACCCAAAGATATTTGGATACGTTAGTTTTTCCACGCAAATGACCGTTTGTCGCGCAATCATAGCCGTATGTCGTTTTTCAGGAAAACTCTCCTATAAAGTGTCTAGAATCGTTTCAGGCTGTCATGGATGGGGGATTCTCCTGCCATGATTACCGGCATGGTTATGAGGGTTGTCTATTCAATGCAGCGCCTGAAACTCGCAATCCATTGAATAGCGTTGCTTTTGCAAAAGGAGAAACAAGCTGTGTTTGCCCAAAAAACCTTTGTAATAAGTGAGCTACGCCACACCCTACATCCCAATCCTGATGACATATTTGCCATTTCCGGGTTTCCTCCCCTTTTGCTGCCCGCTTGCTGGATGTTCAAGGGCTGACCGCGCCGCGATTGCTTTCCGCCTGATTACGTGAGAAGGAAACAATTATGCTAAAAAATTTCTGGATAAACATGATGGTCAAAGACATTCATGAAACCATCGCCTGCTACCAAAGGACGCTTGGATTTGAGCACGTATTCTCTGTTCCGAAAGGTTCAGAGAAGCCACTCTTCCAATACGACGCCGGACAGAAACTCATTTGCGCGGGAATCAGATGTGGCGACATCGAAATTATTCTCCAGGAATGCGAAAGCCTTATGGAGAAGGTTCCGGCATTGAGTCACCCCGGCCTGAAGGCCGGGGATTCCTCGACACAGGTTAGAGAGCCTTCGGCTCCACAAAACAACTGTCTCGCTCACCACGCCATGAATGGCGAGGATTGCGCTCGACGCGTGTTCAAGCCGGACACAATGACCAGCGGCACATTTACCTTGCATTTCGAGACTGATAATATCAACGCCGTTGCGGCGATGGTAAGAAATACCCTTGAGATCGTTCGTGACCTGCATGACACTTTCTATGGAACGCGGGAAATACATGTCCGTGATCCAAATGGTTATGTTCTTTG
This sequence comes from Betaproteobacteria bacterium, assembly GCA_009777925.1. Classification (GTDB taxonomy): domain Bacteria; phylum Pseudomonadota; class Gammaproteobacteria; order Burkholderiales; family Rhodocyclaceae; genus Azovibrio. Next base: position 10,105 of record WRKX01000036.1, read on the forward strand.
CTTTGGGCAGGAAAAGCAGAAAATGTCAGAAACGCAGTTATGGGAGAGGGTGCATTGAGATGTACACGCTTAACCCTTGCCCGGCGCTTCGCGCCACACTTTTCGCAAGTCTTCACGCGCTTGCCTTGTGAGATGGTGTTTTTTTCCCCATCTCGTTAAAAGGAGAATTTCATCATGGCTACATCAGAATTCATCCAGCAGGCTTACATAGCCTTCTTCAACCGTCCCGCCGATGCCGATGGTTTCTACTTCTGGCTGACCCATACCGGCCCCGATCAGGATCTCCTCGACCTGTTTGCCCAATCTGAGGAGTATCAGAGCGATTATGGCGGATTGACCAACCGACAGATCATCAGCAAGGTTTACCAGAATCTGTTTGGGCGCGAGCCTGAGACTGAAGGTTGGGACTACTGGGAAGCCCAGATGGACGCGGGTTGGGTGACGATTAGCAACGCTGCCTATGAAATTTTGGGCGGCGCTCAGGGCACGGACTTGACCACCATCAATAACAAGACGACAGCGGCGCAGGCTTTTACTGACGCCCTGGACACTCCGGATGAAATAGACGCTTATGCCAGAGCCGGCGACAATAACGTGGGATATTTAGCGAAGGAGTGGCTGGCGATGGTGAGTTATGCCCCTGAGAGCCTGGTGTCTGCACTGGCGCCAGACAAACTGGATGGTGTTTTAACCACGCTGCTGGACGCCAACACCGATTTCGAGCCAGAGCCAGAATACAACACACATATTATTAACGGCAGTCCCACCGACAACGAAACGCTTACGCTCTCCACAGACAAGAATGTTCACGATACGCTCAAGTGGAATGGTAACTTTGGGAATGTTAACTTTTACAACGGCAATCTTACCGTGGTTAATTTTGATACGACTTCAGCCACGGGACAGGATCGTCTTGATTTCACCGAATACGGCGCGAAGTTGCTATACATAATTGACACGCTCGGTGATCCCTCCATGGAGAGCAACGGCAGTTTTGTGCCAGGTTTTAGGTCGTGGCGTCTGCCCGATGAGGGGAAGCTGCTGGACATAGGCGACACGTACATCATTTTGCAGCATTTGTGGACATCTTCGACGATATACAAGATTGAATTGTGGACTTCCGTCAACGGGGGAGGCCCATTCGGTGATGGCGGCCCCTTATGTGACTATGGCGTGCCTGAACAACATCAACATACCTCCCAACTGATCGGCTATGTCGACATTGGCTGTGTAATTGACTCGTCTGTCTTGGACAATATTGACTTCTGAACCCCCATCGGTAGCGCGAACGGGTGGCTTTCCCGCCCCCCGTTTTCCCCACCTCGTTAAAAGGAATATTTCATCATGGCTACATCAGAATTCATCCAGCAGGCTTACATAGCCTTCTTCAACCGTCCCGCCGATGCCGATGGTTTCAACTTCTGGCTGAACCATACCGGCTCCGATCAGGATCTCCTCGACCTGTTTGCCCAATCTGAGGAGTATCAGAGAGATTATGGCGGATTGACCAACCGACAGATCATCAGCAAGGTTTACCATAATTTGTTTGGCCGTCCGCCTGAGACTGAAGGTTGGGACTATTGGGAAACCCAGATGAATGCGGGCTGGGTGACGATCGGCAACGCCGCCTATGCGATTTTGGGCGGCGCTCAGGACACGGACTTGACCACCATCAATAACAAGACGACGGCGGCGCAGGCTTTTACCAACGCTCTGGACACCACGATTAAGATCAATGCTTATACCAAAGCCAGTAACTATGGGTTGAGTTATTTAGCGAAGGAGTGGCTGGCGGCAGTGAGTTATTCCGACGAGAGCTTGGAGACTGCCGCGAGCAATCTGAATAATGTTTTGACCACACTGGTGAATGACGACATGCTCCCTAAAGACAATGCAACGATCACGCTCTCCACAGACGCAAATGCCGAAGAAGTGCTCATTTGGTCTTGGTTCACTCCCAATCGCACCAAGTTCACCCTGGTCAATTTCGATACGTCTTCAGCCACGGGACAGGATCGTCTTGTCTTTAAGTCCTTCGGAGCGTCCTGGTTGGGCGCTGCTACCCTGAATGAAAATGGCTATGCCATTTTTGAAATTCCATCACACCCGGTTGCTGCTGTGGAGGATCGGTGGCATGCTACTTCCGATTTTCCGCTCTTTGACCTGAACAACGGCGACAAGTACCTCACTTTTACCCGCCTGAACGATTCTACGACGGAGTACAAGATCGAGTTGTGGACGGTCGTAGGCGGCATTGCAGACGCCTACTACGATATTGGCGCTTACCGCGCCTCCGTGGATGATGACACCTCATACGACATAGGCGATGACACCGCCCAACTGATCGGCTATGTCGACATAGGCCGTGAAATTGACTGGTCTGTCGTGAATCATATTGACTTCTGAACCCCCATCGGTAGCGCGAACGGGTGGCTTTCCCGCCCCCGTTTTCCACCTCGTTAAAAGGAGTATTTCATCATGGCTGCATCAGAATTCATCCAGCAGGCTTACATAGCCTTCTTCAACCGTCCCGCCGATGACAATGGTTTCTACTTCTGGCTGACCCATACCGGCCCCGACCAGGATCTCCTCGACCTGTTTGCCCAATCCGAAGAGTATCTGAGCGATTACGACGGGTTGACCAACCGACAGATCATCAGCAAGGTTTACCAGAATTTGTTTGGCCGTCCGCCTGAGACTGAAGGTTGGGACTATTGGGAAACCCAGATGAACGCTGGTTGGGTAACGATTAGCAACGCCGCTTATGCGATTTTAGGCGGCGCTCAGGGAACGGACCTGGACACCATCAATAACAAGACAAAGGCGGCGCAGAATTTTACTAACTCCCTGCAGGGCGCCATACTGTTGATAAATGCTTATGCCTTCGCCGGCAACAATAACGTGGGCCATTTAGCAAAGGAGTGGCTGGCGACGGTGAGTTATTCCATTGTGAGCTTGCAGTCTGCCTATGACAACCTGAACAGTGTTTTGGTCAATCTGGTAGATGCCAACACTCCCAAAACACCCGAACCACCCGAACTTAAAGGTTTGGTGACAAACAATTTGTCTGTGACTGACATTCAATCTCTCTTCCCTGCCGCCCGCCAATACTGGCTTGATGTTGGCGTACCGGCGGAGAAGTTGGAGGGCATCACATTCAGCGTCAGAATCATGGATCCGGTGGGGGATGCAGGCGTATTAGCACGCGCTGGCAAAGACTTCATTGAATTCTCGCACGACGCCAGTGGCATAGGTTGGTTCGTGGACGCCACGCCCTACAGTCATGAGGAATTCGTCCCTCATCCCTACGCTGATTCCAAGTACGGAGCCTTCACAGCTGCGTACGGTAAGCCCGTCGGCAGCCCCGCCATGGACGGGATTGATCTGCTTAGCGTACTCTTACACGAAATGGGTCACATCATTGGCCTGGGCCATGAGAGTGGCTATGGCAACGTGATGGACTCTTTAAATAGTGTAGGCGACCGCTACCTACCAATCCCCGACAACCTTGTCTTCACATATAAAGAGCATGTCATTGACGGCAACCCCTCCACCAACAATACACTCGTGTGTTCTGGTGACGAAAATGTCATAAACGTGTTCAAGTGGAATGGGAGCTTTGATAACGGCAGGCTCACCGTGGATAGCTTCAATACGAATTGGGGCTTTCAGGGAGATCGCCTTGATTTCACCGCCTACGGTGCGTCCTGGTTTGGTTGGCTTACCGAAGATAGTCCTTTTTTCTACTGGCATGATGACAAAGATGGAGATGGAACTTACGTACAGCTTTATGAAGATGGAACTTACGCACGGCATATATGCCATGTTTATGGTTTTCCGGAGTATGGTAGTAAGGGTCTGAATCTGAGTACCGGCGACAAATACATCACTTTTACCCGCCCGGACGCCTCCACGGTGGAGCGCAAAATCGAATTGTGGACGGTCAACGGCGACTTGCCAGATGCTTACTGTGAAAATCTGCCTATCGGGGAAGCTCCAGACACCGTCCAACTGATTGGCTATGTCAGCGTGTATGCTTCGTTGGAAATGTCTATCGCCATCGATCTTGAAAGGTATGCATTTAAGGATATAGACTTTTGAACCCCCATCGGTAGCGCGAACGGGCGGCTTACAGCGTGGAGGGTGGGGTGAGCGAATTGCCGTCCGCAAGACTTGGCGAGCGAGAGAAGATGGCTTTGACCACGCTATCGAGCGCGCCGACTTTCAAACTGAGACACTGTAGTATTCAGGATAGCGTTGGTTTTACAACCATCAGGAAGTAAACCGCGACCATTGCCAGAAAAGCCGGATAACCAAGACGTTCCCAGATACGCGCATAACGCCAGTATAGCGGCGGCAACGCTTGTCCCTCTGCCGCCGATTCCGCCGCGATTTTCCGCATTCTGATCTGTATCCACACGACCGGCAGCCAGCAGATGCCGGCAAGCAAATACAGGACGACGGAAGCCAGTAACCACGGCGTATCCCACGCCCAGCCGCCCATGCGCATGAGCCAGAAACCGGACAGCGGCTGGAAGATAACGGCTGGCGTCGTAAACCACCAGTCGGCGCGTACCACCAGGCGGGACACCGTAGCAATCGCTTGCGTCGGCCCTGTCCGATTTGTAAAGAACAGGTAGAATGCGCTACCGAAACCAGTTCCTACCAAGAGCACGGAAGACAGGATATGCAAGGTCTTGACCAGCAGATAGGTATTCATGGCCGGGTCTCCTCGCTGAATAGCAGGACTAGGATCACGAGAAGCGGTATGTTCTTCAGAATCGGGCCGAACGGGTGGATGAGAAATTCCGGCAGCGCGACGGCGACCAATGCGCTATAGGCGAGTATTACCCCCATCTGCAAAAGCCAGAGCCTTCGTCCCGGCATCAGCAATGTCGCCACACCCAGGCCGAAATTAAGCGCGCACGCGCCGTAGAGTTCTATATACGCAGCGATGCCGTGTATATTGAGCCGGGCAAGCAACTCCAGTCGCTCCGCGTATGAGTACGGCCACGCGCTAATTAACGCAGTACCTATCCATATGATGGCAAGCGCAATGCGTAAGCTAATCCCGCGCCATGCGGCGAATGCTTCCGTCCGCAAGGTCGGCGCGTCATTGCTCCCGATGAAAGTCTCTATGCCCCGGGGCGTTCGTCCCAGAGCGTCGGTAAACTGTCGCGCGTCCGCCGTGTTTTCTCGCTGGAGCATGAACCATGTGTCGGGTGTCAGTATCGAGCCGGGAATCCAGCCGCCCACGGTTGCCGCAAAACGCATGATCCAGGCGGGAATTCTTACCGTGAATGCAGATGCCAATCCCATTGATTTCCGATAAACATCCAGCATTCCGCGATAGGTTATTTCCGTGTTGCCTACTACCTTGATGCACGACGGGCTTTCGGCAACCGGATCGAGCAGGCGAGCGACAAGCTCGGCAAGATCATCAACATGAACCGGACGAAATTTCTGCCGACCTCCCGCCGGAAGCATGTGCACCGGAAAACTCGCAATCATGCGGAACATGCGAGCGGATGTTCCGGTTATGCCGTAAATCAGGGACGGACGAATTATATGCGCGCGAGGCGTAGGCTCTGCCAGCAGAAAGTCATCCGCCGCGCACTTGCTGGCGAAGTATGGCGTTTGGCGTGACTCGACATTCAGCGCCGAAATCTGGATGACGCGCTGTATCCCTTGCATCCGGCACGCGCTAAAGAGCGCAATCGGCGCTTTAGTATGCACATGTTCAAAAGTTTGCCCGCCCTGTTCGGTAAGGATGCCGACCGCGTTGACAACGGCGTCAATGCCGCCAAGTTTGCCTAACCACTGCTCTGCCGTCAGGTCGCTCATGTAGTCAATGGCGATTTCTCTCGGCTGTGTCGGTTGTCTTACCCCGCGCATGATCTGATGCCCGTCGCGTTCGAGACGAGCCGCAATCGCGCTGCCGACAAACCCGCTTGCGCCGCAGACAAGTATTTTCATGATTCGCTCCCGATAGAACAAAAAATTTCAATTGCGTACAAGGCATGCCGTCCTGCGCTCGTACATGATGTATCGCCCCACGACGTAGGCAACGACGCTAACGGCAGCCAGAATTCCGCCTGCCGTCCAGGCTAGGGTCTGGCGCAAGGCACGTACCGCGCATCTGGTTGTTTCGCAGTCATACGGGGATTCGATAGCCAGCAACACCAACATGAGCGGCACGGCAAGCATTGTGACAACAGCGCATCGTGTCCAGAATCGCGCCCGATCCTCGGTGCCGCACATATCTGTCAAAAGGCGTTGAATAACCCCACTCAGATATATCGCGGCAATGAGGCTGAAGATGATCGGCAGCGCCAATTGCAGGAAGGGAAGGACGTTTGCGAACATGGCATTCTCCTTTAGTATTTGCAGTTATTTCTGTAATGAGTGAAATAACAGATTAAAAAAACGGACAGGTCAGTCCGTTGCGGTAATGATTTACGTCTTGCTTCTGCGGACTGTGCGGCTGATCCGCGCTCCGATACCCAGTACTTTTGTCAGGTTTTCAGGTTTCAAGCGCATCATTTCGTCGAGCCATGTAGTCATTGTTTCGATGAATTCCAGAGTTTCCTGGATTAGTTTGGCGCTTTCCTTCGGCTCCTGCTCCAGTTCCGGGCTCATCAGGAAATCACGCAACGTAGTCAGGGTTGGATCAATTTCGCGTTGACGCCTACCTTCGACGATCAATCGAAACAACTCCCAAACGTCTTTTGAGGTTTCAAAGTGATCGCGCCTCTCCCCGATCATATGCACCACCCGCGCGAGACGCCAGGATTGCAATTCCTTCAGGCTGTTGCTGACATTCGAGCGGGCTATGGCGAGCGTTTCGGCAATCTCGTCCGCTGCCATCGGCTTTTCAGCCAGATATAGCAGAGCGTGGATCTGCGCGACAGTGCGATTGACGCCCCAGCGGGAGCCCATTTCGCCCCAGTGCAGAATGAATCGTTCGGTAACAGGAGTGAGCTTCATAAATCAAATATACTGTTTTCTGAAATTTCTGTCAAGAGAGAAATAATAAAAATTTCAATCCTGTGCAGCCGATTTCCCAATCTGTCATTGCAAGCGTTTGCTACGCAATCCAGCAGGGCAGTTACGTACAGCGAACTTCTCGATGTGTTTAGTGAACAGCATTGTGGCCAGGAGTGTCGTTGCCGGGAGCGCGTGGCGCTCCCGGCAACGACACTCCCGGATGCCCCAGGAATTACAGCGCTTGCAATAAACGGTTTTTAAGAAATATAACATCTGTATGTGTGATTGCCCTGCGCTCGCCCTGACGCCGTACCCACTTGCGCCGAAACCGCTCTAAAATGCCGCCTTTGTTAATTTCCTGTTCCGCGCCATGTTGCTTCATCCCGCGTTTGATCCCGTCGCTTTTTCCCTGGGGTCGTTCTCTGTGCATTGGTATGGGCTGATGTACCTTTTCGCGTTCTGTCAGTTCTGGGTTTTGGGACGGTTGAGGCTCACAAGGGCGGGCTGGTCAAGGGAAGCATTTGACGATCTGTTGTTTTACGGGATTCTGGGGGTAATTGTCGGCGGGCGGTTGGGAGAGGTCTTGTTCTATGACCCCGCCTACTATATGGCAAATCCGCTGGAGATTTTCGCGGTCTGGAAAGGAGGGATGAGCTTTCACGGCGGCTTTTTGGGCGTTTTGGCTGCGCTGACCTGGCAGGCGCGAAAACACCGGCAACCCTGGCTTACAGTTGCGGATTTCGTCGCCCCCCTTGTGCCGCTTGGATTGCTGGCGGGACGGATCGGCAATTTTATTAACGGCGAATTGTGGGGCAGGGTTGCGGATGCGGCGCTTCCCTGGGCGATGATCTTTCCTCGCGCGGATTTATTGCCGCGCCATCCGTCGCAGCTTTATCAAGCGGCTCTGGAAGGCTTGCTGCTTTTTCTCATTCTCTGGCGCTACTCCAGTAAACCCCGTCCTCCGGGCGCGATTTCAGCTCTATTTTTGTTGGGTTATGGGTTGTTTCGCGCGTTCGCCGAATTTTTCCGCGAGCCGGATACAGGCGTCTTTGGGTTTTCCTACACGGTCAGTATGGGGCAATGGCTTTCCATTCCGATGATTCTCGGCGGTCTGGCGCTCTATCTTTGGGCCGCGCGTCGCGCCGCAAGTGGTTAGTTTTTGCGCGTCCGTATATACTTACTCGCTTTTCATGCCACGGAATATTGTATGCAGAATCTTGATGCCCTCGTCGCTGAAGCCGAAGCAGCCTTTGCTGCCGTGACCGACCCGGACGCGCTTGAGCAGGTCAAGGCGCGTTTTTTGGGCAGAAACGGTCAGATTACCGGACTTTTGAAGGCGCTTGCGGCGCTTTCCCCGGAAGAAAAGAAAAGCGAAGGCGCTGTCGTCAATCGCGCCAAAACGACCATCGAGGCGGCACTTGCCGAACGGCGCGAGGCCATAAAGCTGGCGGCGCTGGAGGCGCGTCTTGCCGAAGAAGCTCTGGATGTCACCCTGCCGGGACGAAAGGCGGACAAAGGCGGCCTGCATCCGGTAACTCTTGTCATGGAGCGGATTGAGGCGTTGTTTGCTTCCATCGGCTTTACCGTAGCCGACGGCCCGGAAATCGAAGAGGATTTTTACAACTTCACCGCCTTGAACACGCCGGAAGACCACCCGGCGCGTTCCATGCACGATACCTTTTATTTGCTTGATGAAAAAGGAGAGGTGGCGCAAAACGTGCTGCTACGAACACACACCAGCCCTATTCAGGCGCGTTATATGCGCGCGCACGTCGAGCGTTATCGGGACAGGGAGACGATGCCGGAGATTCGCATCATTGCGCCGGGGCGGGTGTACCGCGTGGATTCGGACGCTACCCATTCGCCGATGTTTCATCAGGTCGAGGGATTGTGGATCGGCGAATACGTTTCCTTCGCCGATTTGAAGGGAGTGATTGCCGATTTTCTCCGTCGTTTCTTCGAGTCGGACGAATTAAAGGTGCGCTTTCGCCCTTCATTCTTCCCATTCACAGAGCCTTCCGCCGAGATTGACATGGCATTCATGGGCGAAAGCTGGTTGGAAATTGCCGGTTGCGGGATGGTGCATCCTAATGTGCTGCAATCTGCGGGCATTGATCCGGAAAAATACCAGGGATTTGCCTTTGGCTTCGGCCCCGACCGGCTTGCCATGCTGCGCTACGGCATCAACGACTTGCGCTTGTTTTATGAGGGCGACCAGCGGTTTTTACGGCAGTTTGCTTAATAGAATCTGACTATCTCCCTGGGGCCACGGCTGATATCCCAAAGGGTTATGCATACCACGTCGCAGCCCTCGCTAGCTTCGATTTCCGGTAACGAATCGCCGTCGAGGTCAAAATATTCCAGCTTGCCCAGCAATTGGCCTTGGTATTGATACGTTCCTTGGCTTCCCACGAACACATGTTGTCTTTGTGCTTCGTAGTAAGCAAAGTCGTCTTCACGCCGGATCCAGCTTCCGGGAATGATGTAGGTGATTTGCTTGCCTTTTGCCCTATAAACCGCAAACGCCTTGCCTGAGGATACGTACTTATCCAGGCTTCCGTACCGCCCTTTTGACGCCTTGATGAGCGCGGTGAGATCAGAAAGCTCATTCTGGGAAAGAGGTCGAATTTTCCACTCGGTTTTGCGGATAGGTCGAATGGAGAACAAATCGTATTCAATCTGGTCTTCGCGGAGAGTGGGAGCGCCGATGATCTCTATGCTACCGTACTGATCGCGTTCGTATAGGGACACCTTGCATCTGTACCGGGCGCGACTTCGGTGGGCGAAAACAAAGCCTCCGCTTTCACAGTGATCCCGAAGGGCGATGGCTTTCTCTGGCGAATCAAATCCTATCCCTGTATATCCATCAAGACGGGCGTAGAACACCCCCTCTCTCAAGCTATAGCTATGCCTCTCCCCGTTTGCCAAGACGGGAAAAGTGGTCAACAAGCAGCAGGTGACAAGAAAAACACGTATGACAGTCATGTTATTGATCCGGCAATTAAGGTTTTATTTTTCGGGGAACGCCCCATATGGGCTGAAAGCAAGGTAGGTTGGGGTGAAGCGTAGCGAACCCCAACCTATGTATGGACTCGCCCCGGTTGTCAACTTCTGCTTTTGAACAAGGAACCCGGTTGCATCTATGTATAAGGCCTGTTCGGGCAAGCAGCAATGTGCTTGTGGCCAACAT
>WRKX01000037.1 GCA_009777925.1 Betaproteobacteria bacterium
CATAACAACGCCGCGTCTCGATCCGTCCATGATCCTTCTCCACGGTTTCGGACATCGCATGAGGTGTCCTGTCCGGTGCCGCCTTGAACCGGGCAAAGAAATCGCGCAGCGAATCGGCCAGATTCGGCTGGTTGTCCCTGAGCGCCAGGACATAATGCGCACCACGATTGCGGATCGCCTGGGCGATGTTGGTCTGGGTTCCCATGGCATCGAGCGTGACGATGCAGCCTTCCAGCGCCAGAGTAGCCAGGAGTTCAGGAATGGCCGTCTTTTCATTGGACTTCGCCGCCGTCGCCCGCTGTCCAAGCACCAAACCGGCACCTGCGGCAAACGCGCTCACCAGATGCAGCGGCGTGGTATCCACCTTGCCTGTGCGCCTACTGCTCTTACCGTCAATGGCCACCACGGCATCGGCCCCCAGCGCCGGGAGGATTGATCCGACCCAGCGCCGAAAGGCGGCCTCAAATTGTATTGGATCAATTAACCCAAACAGCCGCCCAAAGGTGTCGTGCGAGGGAATGCCCGCTTTCAGCTTGAGGTAGCCCCGTAGCCAGTCGAGTTTTTCTTTCGCCCACAACTCGATCTCAACGAAGGTGTCGGCTCCGACCAGCACCGCATTGACGGCCACTACCAGTAACTCAACCAGATCGTGCTCAACCTTACCCGCCTGTCTCGGGTCGCTGATCGATACGAATACCTCCGCCAGACACAGTTTGCCTTCCGTCTTCATGGAACACTCCAAAAAGACAGAAAACTACACAAATAAATCCCCTGTGAACAGTCCCCATCGTAACCCATTGATCGTAAACGAGTATTCCAGAGAGTCAACAACAATGGCATTCATGCGATTGCCCTGATCGTAAAACTAACTCCGGTTTGAAACTACGCCCTTCAGGGCGGTGTGAAGGTTGGAACCCCGGCCTGAAGGCTGGGGTTTCGACCGTAGCAACAAGGGAAGGGATGCAAACCCCTTCCCTTGTTTGTTTTGAACAACAGGCATGAATTCCTGTCGCTAATTTTTGCTGAGGCTATGCTATCAGATTGTACAGGCAGGCTGATTGACTGGGCAGGCAAAATTTACGAACCCAGCGCCTGTTTCAGGGAAACAATGGCTTCCCTGGATTTTTCGCGGATGTCCTGCAAGGTGTCCGCGTCAAGGATTTGCGCCACTCTGGCAAGATCATGCTCGTTGGGATCCAGGTTGTCGCTTTGCCAGCTACTCATGCTGTTGGCGATCTTATTGGCTATAAACAGCACATCGGAGAGTGTTTTTTCTCTCTTGATTTCCCGATCCTGCTCGTGTTCCTGTACGGCGATCAGGATTTGTTCGGGCTGTCCCAGGGCGCTGAGCAGGGCGTGTCCAATATTGTCGTGCCAGCCAAGGAGCAGGTCATAGAGCGCCTCACGATTCTGCACCAGCTCAGGGAACGGCGCGGCGCGGGAGAGGAGATAGAAAACGCCGATGTCGTGCACCATCCCGGCGAACATGGCCTCGTCCGGGTTGATCCTGGGGGCTATTTTAGGAGCGAGAATACGGCAGATGGCGGCGGTGTGCGCGGTGTGATCCCAGAGCTTGCGGGAAATATCGGCAAACGCCTGCATCTGGCGGGAATGAATCAATTGCTCCATAGCGACCGCAAAGGAGATGGTGCGAACCGCCTCCATGCCTACGCGAACAATTGCGTTTTTCACATCCGCCACCGGACGGCCGGAGACGTTGAGGGCGACTGAGTTCGCCATGCGGATGATCTTCGCGCTCATCAAAGGCTCGATGCTCACCAGTCTGGCAAGTTGCTCGACATTCAGGTTGGGGTTTTTGAGCGCGGTACGAACCTTGAAGGTGACATCAAGAAAGGTAGGGAAACTCACCTGCTCCCCGGACAGGTCCTGGGCAATGTTTTCAAGAATCTTGAAAGTAATCTGATGGGTCATGGCGGCATCAACATGTTTCTGGAGGATAGACAGACGGCAGGCCGTCACGGAAAGTATATCTTACTCGCATTCCGCCAGCGCAAAAACTGACGGAAAGCAACATTTAACGGGCAACAGCGCGTTGTCCAATATCTTTGCGGTATTGCATCCCGCGCCAGGAAATGCCAAGGGCGGCCTCATAGGCGCGTTTTTGCGCGAGTTTCACGTTTTCGCCAAGGGCAGTGACGCAAAGCACCCGTCCGCCATTGGTGATAATTTGCTCATTCTGTATTGCAGTTCCCGCGTGAAACACATGCGCGTCTTCGCCGAATGCGTTATCGGCGGGAAGACCGGCGATAACATCGCCCTTCTCCGGCGTTTCAGGATAACCGGCGGCGGCGAGCACGACCCCCAGTGCGGCGCGCCGATCCCATTCGGTATCCACCTGATCGAGCGTGCCGCGAATTGCGTGCTCCAGAAGAACGAGCAGGTCGGATTTCATGCGCATCATGATAGGCTGGGTCTCCGGGTCGCCCATTCGACAATTGAATTCCAGCGCCTTGACACTGCCATCCTTTCCGATCATCAGGCCGGCGTAAAGAAAGCCGGTGTAGGGAATGCCGTCCAGAGCCATGCCCTGCACCGTCGGGCGGATGATTTCCCGCAGTACCCTGGCGTGAATTTCCGGCGTAACGACCGGGGCTGGGGAGTAAGCGCCCATGCCGCCCGTATTGGGGCCGGCATCGCCATCGTTAAGGCGTTTGTGATCCTGACTGGAAGCAAGCGGCAGCGCGTTCCTGCCGTCTACCATGACAATGAAACTGGCTTCTTCGCCGCTCAGGAATTCCTCGATCACGACCTTGGCTCCCGCTTCGCCCAGGCGGTTGATGGAGAGCATGGCGTCAATTGCCTTGTGCGCTTCCTCCAGCGTCATGGCGACGACAACGCCCTTGCCCGCCGCCAGGCCGTCGGCCTTGATGACGATGGGCGCGCCTTCCTTCTCCACATGCGCGTGGGCGCTGGCGGCGTCGGTGAACGTCGCAAAGGCGGCAGTCGGAATTTTGTGCCGCGCCATGAAACGCTTGGCAAAATCCTTGGAGGATTCAAGCTCTGCCGCAGCCTTGGTCGGGCCGAAAATCGGAAGGCCGCGCGCGCGAAAAAGATCAACGATTCCGGCAGCCAACGGCGCTTCCGGGCCGACTACGGTCAGGTGGATTTTGTTCGTGGCCGCAAAATCGGCAAGTTCTTCCGCTTTGGTGATGGGCAGGTTTTCCAGTTCATGCTCCAGCGCGGTGCCGGCGTTACCCGGCGCGACGTAGATTTTTTGCAGACCGGGGGTTTGCGCGAGCTTCCAGGCTAAAGCGTGTTCACGCCCGCCGGAGCCGATAACAAGAAGTTTCATGGGGAAATCCAGTTGCTTGAAAATAAAATGATAAAGATGAGATTCTACCGGCTTTCCCTATGCTCATGCCGGAAACCCGAACAGGATATTGAGAAATGATGTTTTGGCGCTTGGTACAATGCCGGGCATTTTAATCGAATCAGGAGAAATGCCTATGTTGGCAATTATCGGCGGCAGCGGATTATCCCAGCTTTCCAATCTGGATGTGGTGAGCCGCGAAATAGTGCGAACGCCTTACGGCGAACCTTCCAGTGTTTTGACCTTTGGCCGTCTGGGCGAACAGGAAGCCGTTTTTCTCGCCCGGCACGGGCATCGACATACAATTCCGCCGCATAAGGTCAACTATCGCGCCAATATATGGGCTTTGCGGGAGGCGGGAGCGAGTCATATCGTTTCTGTCGCGTCGGTAGGCGGCATCCTGACGGGGCTTATGCCCGGCGATCTCATCATCGCGCATCAGGTCATAGACTATACATGGGGGCGGGCGTCGACCTTCTTTGAGGATGAAGGTAATCCTGTAACCCATATTGATTTTACCGAGCCTTATGACGCGCGCCTGCGGGAAAGTCTGCTCGAAGCGGCGCAGGCAGTCGAAATAACGGCGCGGGATGGCGGCGTTTATGCCGTCACCCAGGGGCCGCGACTGGAGACAGCGGCGGAGATTGATCGGCTGGAGCGCGACGGGGCGGAAATTGTCGGCATGACCGGAATGCCGGAAGCGGCGCTCGCGCGCGAACTGGAGATTCCCTATGCCGTGGTCAATCTGGTTGCCAACCATGCCGCCGGAAGGAACGACAGTCGCCAGGGCATCGTCTTTGACAGGCTGGAAGCGGTGCTTCTGGAGGGCATGGAAAAAGTGCGTGAGATTCTTGCGCGGGTGTCGTTGCCCAAAGAGGAGAGTGCAAATGTTTAGAGAAAGGCAGGGAATAATGGGCGAAAAAGTACGTGTTCGGCAGATTTTTTCCCCGGATGATCCGGCGGTTGAAGCGTTGCGCGGTTTTTTTCAGGATTACGCGGCTTGGATGGGGGTCAATCTTTCATTTCAGAGTTTTGGCGAAGAAATAGCGACCCTGCCGGGGCGCTATAGTCCGCCGTCCGGCTGGCTTTTTGTCGGGGAAATTGACGGTCGCCCCGCCGGTTGCGTCGGCCTCCTCGCCATGTCCGATTCGATGTGCGAAATGAAGCGGATGTATGTCTCGCCGCAAGCGCGCGGACATGGAGTAGGCACTGCGCTTGCCATGACCGCTATCCGTACCGCGCAGAAAACCGGGTTTCTGCGGCTGGTGCTGGATACCATTCCCTCCATGCGGATGGCGGTCAAGCTCTACCGGGAACTGGGCTTTACCGAAGCGCCTGCCTATTATCCCGCGCCGCTGGAAGGTTCGATTTACCTGTCGCTTGACTTGACAAACTGGGCGGAAGAGAAAATTCGGAAGGAGAATCTTCTCCACCTGTTCGATTTCAACCGCGCCTGGGCAAACCAGATGCAAACGCTGGATCAGGATTATTTCAACAAGCTCTCCGGTATTCAACATCCTGATTATCTCTGGATCGGGTGCGCCGATTCGCGCGTGCCCGCCAATCAGATTGTCGGTCTCCTGCCGGGCGAGGTGTTTGTGCATCGTAATGTAGCCAATGTGGTAGTGCACAGCGATCTGAATTGTCTTTCCGTCATTCAGTATGCCGTTGACGTGATAAAGATCAAACACATCATGGTCGTCGGTCATTATGGCTGCGGCGGGATCAAGGCTGCGCTCGAAGGCGCGCGGGTTGGGCTGGTGGATATCTGGCTGCGGCATGTGCAGGATGTGCGCCAGAAACACAGCGGATTGATTGCAAGCCTGCCGGAAGAAGAGCGGCATGATCGCCTTTGTGAACTGAACGCGCTTGAGCAGGCTGCTAATGTTTGTCAGACTTTCGTAGTGCAGGACGCCTGGCGGCGCGGTCAGCAACTCACGGTTCACGCCTGGATTTACAGCCTGCAAGATGGCCTTATACGCGATCTCGGCATGACTGTGAATGACCCGAAAAGCCTGGCTTCCCGTTATCAGGCGGCCCTGGAGGCCGCAGCGCGCTAGGACGTGGCGGGAAACGGACGAA
This sequence comes from Betaproteobacteria bacterium, assembly GCA_009777925.1. GTDB lineage: Bacteria > Pseudomonadota > Gammaproteobacteria > Burkholderiales > Rhodocyclaceae > Azovibrio. Next base: position 5,414 of record WRKX01000037.1, read on the forward strand.
GCAAAAATTAGCGACAGGCATTTATGCCTGTCGCTCAAAACGAACAAGGAAGGGGTTTGCATCCCCTCCCTTGTTGCTACGGTCGAAACCCCGGCCTTCAGGCCGGGGTTCCAACCTTCGCGCCGCCCTGAAGGGTGGGGTTCCAAACCGGAGTTAGTTTTACGATGACGCGCCATGACAGACCTGTTTTCCGCTGACGATATTTTGCCGCAAGGCCGTGTTCCATCCGGTTTTTCACCGCTGGCCGAGCGGCTGCGCCCAAAAAGTCTGGCTGAAGTGGTGGGACAGGAGCATCTTCTGGGCGCGGGCAGGCCGCTTAAATTGGCTTTTGAGGCGCGTCAGCCGCATTCCATGATTTTCTGGGGGCCGCCGGGAGTGGGCAAAACTACCCTGGCGCGTTTGATGGCGGACGGTTTCGAGTGCGAATTCATAGCCATTTCCGCAGTATTTGCCGGTGTAAAAGACATCCGCGAAGCCATGCAACGTGCGGAGGAAAACCAGCGCCGAATGCGGCGCACCCTGCTGTTTGTGGATGAGGCGCATCGTTTCAACAAGGCGCAGCAAGACGCCTTTTTGCCCTATGTGGAATCCGGCACGGTGACGTTTATCGGCGCGACGACGGAAAACCCTTCCTTTGAAGTCAATTCCGCCCTCCTTTCCCGCGCTACGGTATATGTCCTGAAGCCGTTGGAAGAGGCTGATCTGGCCTTGCTGTTCGACAGGGCGAGAGAGGTTGCGCTGGCTGATTTTGTCTTTGACGATGAAGCAAAAAGCCGTTTGCTTGCTTTGGCCGATGGGGACGCCAGAAGGCTTCTGAACATGTTGGAACAATTGGCGGTGGCGGGCAGGAGCGCGGGAAAAACAGAAATGGACGCGGCCTTTGTTGCGGAAGCGTTGGCGCAGGGTTTGCGCCGTTTCGACAAAGGGGGTGACGCCTTTTACGACCAGATTTCCGCGCTGCATAAATCCATACGCGGCTCAGACCCTGACGCGGCTCTGTACTGGTTTTGCCGGATGCTGGACGGCGGGGCGGATCCGCGTTATCTTGCCCGCCGCCTGATACGCGCGGCCTGGGAAGATATTGGTCTGGCAGACCCGCGCGCGGCTGAGGTAGTGCTTGCCGCCGCTGAAACTTATGAGCGTCTGGGGTCGCCGGAGGGTGAGCTGGCGCTGGCGGAAGCGGCGCTTTATCTTGCGGTGACCGCCAAGAGTAATGCTGGCTATCTGGCTTTCGGGCGGGCGATGGCCTTTATGAAAGGGGACAAATCGCGCGATGTGCCGCTCCATTTGCGTAACGCGCCAACCAAACTCATGCGGGAGCTTGGCTACGGGCATGAATACCGCTATGCCCACGATGAGCCGGAAGCCTACGCGGCGGGGGAAACTTATCTGCCGGAGGGCATGACAAGGCCCGGTTGGTATAGGCCGGTGTCCAGAGGAATGGAAACCAAAATCCGGGAAAAGATGGCCTTTCTGCGAAGCATGGATAAAAAGGCGGCGCAAGGGAAAAAAGAGGAGAGCGAGACCTAATGCCCAGTTTGCATGGATAAAAGACATACTTTAGAATTACTTTTTTTACTCCTTTTGGGAAAAGATCATGAAATATAAAGTGTTAGGCATTGCCTCAGTTGCGTTGTTTGCTGTGACAGTCTTTGCCGAGGACATAAAACCGGGGCTTTGGGAGATGAATGTACAGGTTCCCGGTATGTCTGCCATGCAACAACAAATGGCTTCCCTGCCGCCTGCCGAGCGCAAGCAAATGGAAGAGGCGATGGCGAAACAGGGCGTCAAAATAGGTGATGGCGGTATGGTGGTCAAGGCCTGTGTCACGCCCGAAATGGCAAAGCGTAGCGCCGTGCCGATCCAGCAGCAGGGCAATTGCACCACCACCACTTCGCCGCGTGTGGGCAATACTATCAAGGTAGCTTCTGTCTGCAGGACAGATCCGCCTGTTAGCGTCGAGGGCGAAGTAACCTTCCAGGGTAATACTGCTTATATCGTAAAAACTCGAACCACGACGGGCGGGCAAACCATAGATTCGCAGGCATCTGGGCGCTGGCTGGGCGCGGATTGCGGCAATATAGAGCCGATGCAGTAGCCGTCCGGCGGTTGAGCGGTTGCGGCGCGCCCCTTGCGAAAAGGCATAAAAGGCGTTTGACAGAGGATGTGGTTCTCATTAAAATCCTGTCCTTTTAAATTTCACAGGCAAAGGATGCCGTCAATGAAAACTTTTTCCGCCAAGCCGCATGAGGTGGAACGTGAATGGTTCGTGGTAGATGCTTCCGGCAAGGTGCTGGGGCGTCTTGCCACTGAAATCGCGCGTCGTCTGCGTGGCAAGCATAAGGCGATTTATACCCCGCACGTGGATACCGGCGATTTCATTATTGTGACCAATGTCGAAAAACTGGTTGTAACCGGCAACAAAGCCGAGGACAAGACGTATTTTCGGCATACTGGTTTTCCCGGCGGCATTCGTGAGACCAGCTTCAGGAAAATGCAGCAGCGTTTTCCTGAGCGTATTCTGGAAAAGGCCGTGAAAGGCATGTTGCCGAAAGGCCCGCTTGGTTACGCCATGCTGAAAAAACTGAAGTGCTACGCGGGCGATACGCACCCGCACAGCGCCCAGCAGCCCAAAGCCCTGAACATCTAAGGACGAGACGAAAATGGCAGTGAGTTATTACTACGGCACGGGGCGGCGCAAAAGCGCGGTTGCCCGCGTGTTCATGAAGCGCGGAAAAGGCGAGATCATCGTCAACGGCAAGCCGGTGGATGAATTCTTTTCCCGCGAAACCGGGCGGATGATCGTGCGGCAACCCCTGCAACTGGTGAATCAACTGGATGGCTTCGACATCAAGGTGAATGTCGCCGGCGGCGGTGAATCAGGGCAGGCCGGCGCGGTGCGGCACGGCATTACCCGCGCCCTGATCGAATACGATACGACCCTGAAACCTTCCCTTTCCGCTGCCGGGTTCGTCACCCGCGACGCGCGTGAAGTGGAACGGAAGAAAGTCGGTCTGCACAAGGCGCGGCGACGGAAACAGTTTTCCAAGCGCTGATTATTCGCGCCATCATTTCTTCGGAAGAAAAGGCCACCTTGCTGTAACCGGGTGGCCTTTTAGTTGTTATCATTGCATAATTCTTAAAAAAACACTCCGAAACAGGAGGAGACAACATGCGTTTCAGGTTGTTTCAGCGGTTGCGTCGTGATTCGGGGATTCGCGCGAGCAAGCTGATTATTCGTCCGAGAGCGGCGGGTTATACCCAGGTTGCGCTGGGCGTAGTGGCTGCGCTGGCGTTTTTTTTGGCGGGTTACGGCGCGCATGTCATGACCCGTTCCCCGGAAGAACAGGACGCTATCGCCTTGCGGGAGCGGGTCGCGCAGTTGGAAGAAACGCTGCGCGATGGTGGCAGCGCGCTTACCAGTCTGGAAATGACGCGCAGCGCCAAACGCGGGCTGGAAGAGGAATTGCATAACCTTTCCGGCGATCTGGCGGTCGCAAAGGACGATCTGGCCTATTTTCTCCAGTTGGTGCCTGTAGGAATCAGGGAAGGCGAGGTACGCCTGGAACGTTTGTCTGTGCGTTCCGACCCAAGTGTTGCGGGACAATACCGTTTCAGTGTGTTGGTCGGTTATCATGCCGGTCGCCAGACGGCAGGCTTTAACGGGCGGTTGCAATTCCTGCTGAGCGTGGAGCGGGATGGCAATCTGGTTCAGGTTGTCTGGCCGGATAGCAGGGAAGCGGATGCGCGTCCTGATTTTCTGGTACAAACCCATCAATGGATACGCAAGGAGGGGGTTATGACTCTTTCTGCCGGCGAGGTGCTGAAAAAAGCGGAGCTTTTGTTGTTGCAGGGTGATGTCCGGCGCGCTGCCGCAAGCGTTACTTTCTAAACCAGGAGACATTCATGTTCACCAAAAAAAATAATGTCAGGGCTGCCGCCCAGATTGACAGCCTGATTGGGCAGGGTACGAAAGTGGAAGGGAATATCCTGTTTTCGGGCGGATTGCGGGTGGATGGCGAGGTTTGCGGCAAGGTCATTGCCCAAACTCCGCAGTCCACTCTTATGTTAAGCGAGCAGGGCGTTATCAACGGACATGTGGAGGTGTCCCACCTGATTGTCAATGGCACAATCAATGGGCCGGTGCGGGCGGCGGAATTTCTGGAATTGCATCCCAAGGCGCGGATTACGGGCGATGTCGAATATGGGATGATCGAAATTCAGCAGGGCGCTCTGATCGAAGGGCAATTGCTCCTGAAGCGGGAACAGCCCAGGGCGGAGCGCGAAGGTCTGGAACCGGGAACGCCTTGAGCCAAAAAATCGCCAGGATTGGCGCATGGTCTTGAATACGACGAGTTGAGCGCATTTATGGCGAGGTGGGCGAGACTCGCTTTGATTTTTGCTGTATCAAGGAATCCACAGCCTTACCGGGGTGACTCAATAAAGCGAGGCTTGACCGGATGCCGCGTGCCTTTCATAATCCCTCCTCCAATTTTTTTAACAGAAGAAAACATACCATGAGTGAAACCACCCCCATCATTTTTACGGACAATGCGGTCAATAAAGTGCGCGAGTTGATCGCGGAAGAAGGCAACCCCAACCTGAAACTCAGGGTTTTTGTCACAGGCGGCGGCTGTTCCGGCTTTCAGTACGGCTTTGCTTTTGAAGAGACCGCGAATGAAGATGACGCCAGTTTTGAAAAAAACGGCGTGACCCTGCTGGTCGACCAGATGAGTTATCAATATCTGCTCGGCGCGGAGATTGACTATAAGGAAGGGCTGCAAGGCTCCCAATTCGTCATCCATAACCCCAACGCGATGTCTACCTGCGGTTGCGGTTCGTCTTTTGCAGCGTGAGTTTGAACTGTATCCAGAAATCCCCGGCCCTAAGGCCGGGGTGACAATGCTTATGGCGAGGAAGCCCCAACCTTCAGATTGGGGTGACTAGTTCAAGGAGCTATTTCATGAAAAATGCCTGCGCGCGCCTGAGTTTATTTCTGGCGCTGATTGCTGCCATCCTGGCCTTTTCCGCGCCGCTGCCTGTGGCGTATGCTCTGCCGCCTGCGCCAGCGCCCGCGCCTGCCGGAATAGATACTCCGGGTTTTTACCGTCTGCTGGTCGGTGATTTTGAGGTTGTCGCGCTCTTTGATGGTCATAGCAGATTGTCGCAGCAGCTTTTGAAGGGCATCAACGCCAAAGACGCCCAGGCTCTTCTGCAACGCGCCTTTCATTCGGCTGATCGTCCGCTGCTGACTTCGGTCAACGCCTATCTTGTGCATACAGGGCAAAATCTGGTTCTGGTTGACACGGGCGCGGCGGCTTGTTTTGGCCCGACTCTGGGCAATGTCCAGAATAACCTCAAGGCAGCGGGCTATAAGCCGGAAGATGTTGACACTATTCTGCTGACCCACATGCACCCGGATCACGTTTGCGGGTTGACGGATCAGGAGGGGAAGGAAGTTTTTCCCGAAGCGACGGTATGGGTGGCCAGGGACGAGGCTGCCTACTGGTTAAGCGAAGAGATTGCCGCAAAGACGCCGGAAGAGACGCAGGCTATGTTCAGGTTTGCGCGGGATGCGGTTGCGCCCTACGCGGCAAATGGCAGGTTCAAGACTTTTGTGCCGGGCGAGGTTCTGTTGTCGGGTATCGCCACCGCGCCCAGCAATGGGCACACACCTGGACACAGCGGTTATTTCTTTGCTTCACAGGGGCAAAGCCTGCTGATTTGGGGCGATATTGCGCATAATCAAGCGATACAGTTTGCTCGCCCGGAGGTGGCCATCGAATTTGACGCTGACCAGAAGCAGGCGATTGCCGCGCGGAAGCAGATATTCGCCGACGCTGCCCGCAAACGTTTATTGATTGCCGGGGCGCACCTGCCGTTTCCCGGAATCGGGCATATCGTCGCGGAGAAAAATGGCTACAGGTGGGTGCCGGTTGAATTTGGACAGAATTTCCCCGACAGGGAAGCAGGAACGAAAACAGGGCGCTAAATGTCAATTGTGAGCGTTACCGATGATTCCGGCGCAGTCATTGCACCGGAGTGGATACCTCGTGTCGAGTCCGTGCATCGGCAACTGCGCGACAAAATTCCGCCGGGAAGCGACGCCTATCGGCAAACCCTGCAAACTGTTTTTGCCAATGGCGGGCGCATGACGCTTGCGGTTGCAGGCGAGGCGGTCAGGGGCGTTGCCTTGTGGCGCGTCATTGAAAACACTTATGAAGGCCGTCGCTTGTATGTGGATGACCTGGTGGTGGATGCGACCTGTCGTTCGCAGGGTGTCGGCAAGTGTCTCCTTGACTGGCTGGAGCGTGAGGCGCGGGCGCGTTCCTGCGCAGTGCTGGCGCTGGATTCCGGCGTGGCGCGACAGGGAGCGCACAGGTTTTATTTTCGGGAAGGGTTTTATATACCGAGTTTTTCTTTCCGCAAGGCGCTTATTTCCCCGTAACGCGGCTATAAAAACACAGCGAATTTTGCGGGATGGATGGCTATAATGCCGACTTTCTCTGAGTGGCTTTTGCCATCCCTGCCATCTACCATGCCTACGAACGAGCGCGTATTTGGATACTCCCCTGTGAATTCTTCTCCCTGCTGCCGCCCTATTCGGGCGCGGCTGGATTTTTCCGCGTTGCGCCATAATTTTTCTGTCGCGCGCGCTTACGCAAAAGAGACAAAACTCTGGGCAGTCATCAAGGCGGACGCTTATGGGCATGGGCAGTTCGCGGCAGCGCGCGCCCTGGATGGCTTGACGGACGGCTACGCGCTTCTGGAATCGGAAGTGGCAGTAGCGTTACGCGAACGGGGACACAGGCAGCCCATTTTGCTGCTGGAAGGTTTTTTCGCGCCGGAAGAAGTTGCGCGTATTGTTCAATATGATCTGACGCCGGTCATACATAGCCGCAACCAACTGGAAATGCTTGCCGCCGCGCACAGTCGACCGGCGCATGTATATCTGAAGATTGATACCGGCATGAATCGGCTGGGTTTTGCCTCGCAGGATACAGACGCGGTTCGGCAACAACTGGAGCGGCTCGGCATCTGCCAGATCACGCTGATGACCCATTTTGCCGATGCGGATAGCAGGGAAGGCTTTGCCGCGCAACTGGAGGAGGCGCGGCAGCTTGTCGACCGCGCAAATTTACCGTGGAGCTTTGCCAATTCCGCCGCCTTGATGAAGCATCCTGAGAGTTTGGGAGGCTGGGCGCGTCCCGGCATTATGCTTTACGGCGGCAGCCCGTTCGGAGCAACGCCAGGGCATACGGCAGCGGAGCTTGGTTTGCGCCCGGTCATGACGCTGGAAAGCCGTCTGGTTGCGATGCGAACAGTCGGAGCCGGGGAGCGGGTAGGCTACGGCGGAACCTGGCAGGCAAAGACGGATACCCCGGTTGGCGTTGTTGCCTGCGGTTATGCCGATGGCTATCCTCGTCACGCGCCCACAGGCGCGCCGATTGCGGTAGCAGGCGTGCTTGTCCGTACCCTGGGGCGCGTTTCCATGGATATGATTGCCTGTGATCTGCGCGATGTGCCGGAGGCGAAGGTAGGCAGCCCTGTGACCCTGTGGGGCAGCGGCGAAGGCGGTGCGGTTGATGCGGATGTACTGGCTGAAGCCGCCGGAACGATCAGCTACGAGCTTTTCTGCGCCCTTGCGGCGCGTGTGCCGAGAATTTATGAGAATCTTTAGTTTTACAGGATTCAGGGCGGTTTTTGTTTATAGTGCTTTTCCTAAATAATCTTACTCTACCAACCTTCAGACATCCTATCCTGCAAGCGAGAAGAGGTAAAAATAATTACGAGAAGCACTATATATTGCTTTCCGCAAATAAAGTGACTGCCGGGAACGCCGCGCACCAGCGCGGCAATCTCTGCCAATGCAAATCATAAAGCCGGGCTAGTGCCCGGCGCTCCCGGGTGGCGATGTAAATAAAATTAAGGAAAGCACTATAATTCTGTGCAGCCGACTTCCCAACTCGTCATTGCGAGGAGCGTAAGCGACGAAGCAATCCAGAGAATTGTTGCTGGATTGCTTCCCGCCACGCTACACGCTACGCTCGCGGTCGCAATGACGCTGTATATGCGTGAACCGAAGCCGCTCTAATGTTGCTATACAAATATAGCGTGAATTCAGGAAAAGAGCGTCAGCCCCCAGACCAGCGCCGCCAGGGCGAGGCTTACGAAGACGGCGGCGCTGCCCATGTCTTTGGCGCGTCCCGCAAGCTCGTGCATTTCCGGCGATGTTTTGTCGACTATTGCTTCCAATGCGGAATTCAGGAGTTCCACGATGAGAATCAGCAGGACGCTGCCAGCGAGCAGGGCGCGTTCCATGCCGTTTTTGCCCAACCATAGCCCAAGCGGCAGCGCGAGCAGCGCCAGCAATACTTCCTGGCGGAAAGCCTCTTCGTTTCGCCAGGCGGAGGCTATGCCCTGCATGGAATAGCGGACGGCGTTCCAGAGGCGTTTCAGTCCCCGTTTTCCTTTCAGATTGGCAGCGGAAGGCGTGTTCATGGCGATTCTCACATTCTGGCGCTATTTTCAAAGCGGGTGTATTCACCAAGGAAGGTAAGCGTGACCGAACCCGTAGGGCCATTTCTCTGCTTGCCGATTATGACTTCCGCAAGACCCTTGAATTGAGATTCTTCCTTTTTGTAGTACTCGTCGCGGTAGAGCATCATGATAACGTCCGCGTCCTGCTCGATTGCGCCGGATTCGCGCAGATCTGACATGAGCGGACGCTTGTCGTTCCTTTCCTCAACCTTGCGTGAGAGTTGCGAGAGGGCGATGATGGGCACATGCAACTCCTTCGCCAACGCCTTGATCGAACGGGAGATTTCCGAAATTTCCGTCGCGCGGTTTTCGTTATGTCGGGATGAGGACATGAGCTGGATGTAATCAATGACGATCAACCCTAATTCATTGTGGCATTGCCGGTGCAGGCGGCGGGCGCGGGCGCGTAGTTCGATAGGGTTCAAAGCGCCGGTTTCGTCAATGTAAAGCGGCGCTTGATAGAGGGCGTCGAGCGAGACGGTAAGCCGCGCCCATTCGTCATCGTTCAGGCGGCCTGTGCGCAATTTTTGCGAATCCAGACGACAGTACGAGGCCAGCATCCGTTGCGCCAACTGGGCGCTGCCCATTTCCATTGAGAATATGCCGACTGCCTTGCCGACACGCGCCGCCACATGTTCGGCGATATTGAGGGCGAAAGCGGTTTTGCCCATTGAGGGACGCCCGGCGACAATTATCAGATCACCGGGTTGCAGACCTGTGGTCATCCGATCAATGTCAATGAATCCGGTGGCGACGCCGGTTATTTCCTCGATATGTTCCTGCGCGGAGAGCTCGTCGAGCCGTCTGATCATATCGGCAATCAGGGGTTTGATGTGGTCGAAACCCTCGCTGCCGCGCGTGCCCTTTTCCGCTATTTCAAAAATTTTAGCTTCCGCTTCGTCCAGAATTTCACGCGCTTCCCGTCCGGCAGGATTCAGGGCGCTGCCCGCGATTTCGTCGGCGGTGGCGATTAGCTGGCGCAGAACCGCCCGCTCGCGCACGATTTCCGCGTAGCGGACAATATTGGCCGCCGAAGGAGTGTTGTTCGCCAGGTCGCCAAGATAGGCCAGTCCTCCGGTTTCTCCGCTTTCGCCCGCGCTCTCCAGCGCCTCCGCGACAGTGATGACATCGGCAGGCTTGCGGTTTTCCAGGAGATTGCGGATTTGGCGGAAGATGCGACGATGCTCGTCGCGGTAAAAATCGGTGTCGCTAACCCGGTCGCCGATGTTGTCCCAGGCGCGATTGTCCAGCAACAGCCCGCCCAGAACTGATTGCTCGGCCTCAATGGAATGCGGCGGCAGACGCAGGGAGGTAACGGCAGGATCGGAGGCATTGGCAAGGCGTTGGGGATTCATGGAGGACGGGAAACGACGCAAAAAGATAATAGTTTAACCGTTCCAGAAAAAAATAACGGAAGGCGAACGCGGGAAGCAGGACAAAAGCATTTTTGGCGTATTGTTTCAGTTTGATAGCAGGCTCACGCGATGGCGTGGTAAGAGCAAACCCCCGGCGGCCTTGCATATGGGTCTTGCAGACGGCGATGTCTTGCAGGTGGCAATGTTTGGGCGCGATAAATCGGTCTTGCAGACAGCAAATCTTGCAGACGGCAATGTTCAGGGCGCGATTTACCGCGCCCCTACAATAATCGTTGCTACCGGGCTGTCATTTTTACGGGAAAGCGAACAGGAAGAGGTTTTTCGTCCGTATAATCATCCGCTTATCGTACAAATGCCGTAAGGGACGCTGCGATGGATTTTTTTAAAGCCCAGGAACAAGCCCGGAAGAAAACCCGCTGGCTGGTGTTCTGGTTTGTGTTGGCTGTGATGGGGATCATGGCCTTGGCTGGTCTGGTATCCATAACATTTCTTTATATTTGCGTTCGGGCCGGTGGTGATCCTAAAGAGATAGCAGCTTTGTTACTTATGATTATTATGATCTCTGGCATTGCAATTCTTATATACGGGATCTCCAAGTCGCCATCGTGGTGGATCACAATTATTTTATTAACGGTAGGTCCGATATGTTTTTTTGCGTTTGTCCTTACACTTAAACAATATGGGCAGGGTTATATCAATCTGCTTTGGGATAATATGAACCGGCCTTTCTTGGTTTGCCTGATTGTGGGTGGCGCAATTGTGGCAGTTTCCCTGTACAAGATACGGCAAATTGCCCGCCACGGCGGCACGCTGATAGCCAAACAACTGGGAGGACAAGCGGTTGCTCGAAATACGCAAGACCTAGTGGAAAGGCGTTTGCTCAATGCGATTGACGAAATGTCCATTGCCGCAGGCGTTCCCGCGCCGGTGGCTTTCGTGCTCACCGGAGAAACCAGACTCAATGCTTTTGCCGCCGGCCTGACAACCCAGGATAGCGTAATCGGCGTCACCCGTGGCCTCTTGGATGCCATGAATCGGGATGAATTGCAGGGCGTTATCGCGCACGAGATCAGCCATATCGTCAATGGCGACAGCCGCCTGAACCTCAAGTTGATTGGTTTATTGTATGGCATCTACGCCTTCACCATCATGGGGCGCAAGCTTAAAAAAGCAGCTATCTGGCTGCTTATTTCTTTCGGCATCCTCGCTCTCTTAATTGGCGGTTTCCGTGGTGGCATCGTACTCTTATTTCCGCCGCAGAGCGTGATGTTTCTGTTTCTCCTCATCTGCACCCTCGGCTTCTCGTTATGCGTACTTGGTTTCGTCGGCCTGTTTTTTGGTCGCATGCTTCAAGCTGCCGCTTCCCGCTAGCGCGAATATCTAGCCGATGCGTCCGCCGTACAGTTCACCCGTTATTCGCCCGGATTAGCCTCCGCGCTTCAAAAATTGCAGTCTTCCGGCTCCCAAATCCAACACCCGGAAGCACTTGTCGCCAGCCATCTTTTTCTTGATTCCAGCGAAACGTGCGCCTCTTTCAAGGCTTTTTGGCTTTCCCCTCACCCGCCGTTGGAAGAGCGTATTCGTCGCATCAGTGGCATTTTGTTGCGCCGCGCTGACAGGGAAGAAGCGTTTCCACCATTGCCAGTTACGCCATTTGCGGAAGATAACCACCTCCCGATTCTGGCAGCCAATCCCCATGCGGAGATGCCTGTTCCTGCCATTCCCCCCGTTGTTGTTCCAACTACTAGCCTGCCGGAAGAAATCACACCCGCAAGCCTCAATCAAGCGCAAAGCCTGCTTGCCAGTCTGCCGGAAACCTTGCGGGAACAAACACATACCTTCATAGGCGCAACCGGTATCCTCGGCGGCTTGCTCTTTGCCAGGCAATCCGCTATTCGGGCGCAGCAGGAAAAATTGCTTATATCCGGCGAACTCCCCACCGCGCAGGAACTCTATCAATGGCTTGCCGCACAGCCGGAACATGGGGCGTGTTATCGCCTCGTCTGGTTTGATCTGATTTTGCCTACCCTGCGCGAAGCGAAAGCAACCGAACGGCAACAACTACTCGTTCTGGCAAAAGATCTGATTCGCGCCGACGGGCGGGTCAGTCCCACGGAATTCGCCCTCTATAGCCTTCTGCGTGGCGCTTTGCTGCCGCCTTCAGAACACCGGGTCAAACGCCGTGAATTGCGTCTGGAACAGTTGGACAAGGATATTTCCGACCTGCTCGCTCTCCTCACCTATGCTGGTCATGAGGATGCAGAAACGACCCAGGCGACCTACCGGGAAGCGATAGCCTGCTCTCCTGCCAGCACACAGCGCCCTTTACCGGCAAAATCCGAACTATCCCTGAACAAGATTGCTGAAGCGTTATCCCACCTTGCCCTTGCCGCGCCACCATACCGGGAAAAACTGCTGGATGCCTGCAAAGTAGCTATTCAACACGACGGCAAGATCACTCCGGTGGAGAACGAACTACTCCGCGCCTTCACGCAAAGCCTCGACTGCCCCGCGCCGCTGATTGTGTAACCCAGCTTCAAGCAGCATCGGACGCCAAAATGCCGGGATTACGCTGTGCTTCATCCCGGTCTACAAATTGTGTCCGCCATCTCAAAATGAATATAGTGCTTTCCGCAAATAAAGTGACTGCCGGAAGCGCCGCGCACCAGCGCGGCAATCTCTGCCAATGCAAATCATAAAGCCGGGCTAGTGCCCGGCGCTCCCGGGTGGCGATGTAAATAAAATTAAGGAAAGCACTATAACTATACTTCCGGGGCAAAAATACGTCTTCCACTTGCGGCAATGTTTCACCGTATGGTGAAATGTTCGTTTTTATCCTTGCAGAAAAACCAATGGCTCAATACGTCATGTCCATGCTCCGCGTGAGCAAACTCGTCCCGCCCAAGCGCCAGATCATCAAAGACATCTCCCTCTCCTTTTTTCCCGGCGCAAAAATCGGCCTCTTGGGCCTGAATGGCGCGGGGAAGTCCACCGTGCTCAGAATCATGGCCGGGGCGGAGACCGAATTTGACGGTCAGGTGCAATGGCAGCCGAATCTCTCCATCGGCTACCTGCCGCAGGAACCGCAACTCGACCCCGCGAACACCGTCAAACAGGAAGTGGAAGTCGCCTTCAGCGAAATCACCCAGGCACAAACGCGGCTCGAAGCCGTCTATGCCGCCTACGCCGAGCCGGACGCCGATTTCGACAAGCTCGCCGAAGAACAGGCAAAGCTCGAAGCCATCATTACCACCGGCGGCGCCGACATCGAAAACCAGATGGAAATCGCCGCCGATGCCCTGCGGCTGCCCCCCTGGGAAGCCCAGATCAGCCACCTTTCCGGCGGAGAAAAACGCCGCGTCGCGCTCGCCAGACTGCTGCTCTCCAAACCCGACATGCTCCTGCTGGATGAGCCCACCAACCACCTCGATGCCGAATCCGTCGAATGGCTCGAACAATTCCTCCAGCGCTTTCCCGGCACGGTCGTCGCCGTCACCCACGACCGCTACTTTCTCGACAACGCCGCCGAATGGATTCTCGAACTCGATCGGGGTTGCGGCATCCCGTGGAAAGGCAACTACTCCTCCTGGCTCGAACAGAAAGAAGCCCGGCTGGAACAGGAACAAAAACAGGTCGACGCCCACATGCGCGCGATGAAACAGGAACTCGAATGGGTTCGCTCCAACCCCAAGGCGCGTCAGGCCAAATCCAGGGCGCGGCTCACCCGCTTTGAAGAGATGTCGACCTTCGAGTACCAAAAGCGCAATGAAACCCAGGAAATCTTCATCCCCGTGGCCGAGCGGCTGGGCGACAAGGTGATCGAATTCAAGGGAGTTACCAAGGCTTTCGGCGATAAGCTCTTGATAGATCAACTCTCTTTCATCGTGCCACCGGGCGCAATCGTCGGCATCATCGGCCCCAACGGCGCGGGCAAGACGACCCTTTTCAAAATGCTCAACGGGCAGGAAAAGCCCGATTCCGGCGAAATCGACATCGGGCCGACCGTCAAACTTGCCAGCGTCGACCAGACGCGCGACTGCCTCGACGGCAACAAAACCGTGTTCGAGGAACTGGCGGACGGCGCGGACATTCTCACCGTTGGCAAATTCGAGATGCCGAGCCGCGCCTACATTGGCCGCTTCAACTTCAAGGGCGCGGATCAGGGCAAGCAGGTCGGCAAACTCTCCGGCGGCGAACGCGGGCGGCTCCATCTCGCCAAAACTCTGATGGCGGGCGGCAACGTGCTGCTGCTCGATGAACCTTCCAACGACCTGGACGTGGAAACGCTTCGCGCGCTGGAAGACGCCCTGCTGGAATTTGCGGGCGTAGCGCTCATCATCTCACATGACCGCTGGTTCCTCGACCGCATCGCCACTCACATCCTCGCCGCCGAAGGCGATTCCCAATGGACGTTCTTCGCTGGCAACTACCAGGAATACGAAGCCGACAAGAAAAAACGCCTGGGCGAAGAAGGGGCGAAACCCAAGCGGATACGCTACAGGCCCGTTGCGCGTTAGGGAACCTATGAACCAGGAGCGAATCTTCCGAACCAGACAGACAGCAACCCTGTTGCGTGCGTTCCTTTGCGTCCTTGGGGTGATCTTGTGTATCGTCCTCATATTATTCACCCGGCCATTAAGTATTGAATATTATGCGGCATATTTGGTTTTAGGATCATTGAAATAAGATTGGACGCGATCAGGGTGTTGGGTGAGCATGTTCATGTGGTTTTCGGTAGCGAGTTTGA
>WRKX01000038.1 GCA_009777925.1 Betaproteobacteria bacterium
CGAAAACCACATGAACATGCTCACCCAACACCCTGATCGCGTCCAATCTTATTTCAATGATCCTAAAACCAAATATGCCGCATAATATTCAATATTTAATGGCCGGGTGAATAATACCGCAAAGTTTGAGGGTAGCTTCAAATCAGGAAAGCCGCACACCGGCTCCTGCATAACTTTATCCGGTTGTTCCCTCCACTCGGAAGAGAGCAATCTGGGAGGTCTCAGGCAACCATTATCACGTGTATACGTGTACGGATGCAGCGCAAGGCCGTCCTTGTCGGCGATTATTTTGGCAGCGATTATTCCTTCCCTGTCGTATCCAGGATTAGAGCCGCGGCGTGCTACTACGGTCTTCAGGAGAATTTTGCTGCCTTGCCTAACCCTTGGGTCAGATGTCTTTATAACCTGCATGATGTTTGCCGTAGCCGTATCTTGAGCTTCGTTTACGTCCGACAAGGAGACTTTCGCAATCACATCCACATCAAGCTGCGGATCGGGAATTGTATTCAAAAAAATCTCATCCGCTGCGCGGGGGTAAAGAGCATACGCCTGCGGAGATGCCAACAGAAAGCAGAAAACCAAGGCAATGAGGTAGCGCATGTGTTTCTCCGAAAGTTCGGTTCTTTAGGGAAGTAGCATCGTCTAACTTGCAAATGTTGTCAATCCTGACCCAGAACAGGCGCTAAATAAAGGTTGTTGTGAGACCGGTTTTATAATTGCCGTCCGCAAGACCCATCCGCAGGACTTCAGGTAGAATCTGTCTGAGTCTTTCAGGATTATGTTCATGACTGAATCTATCCTTATCAATTTCGCGCCGCAGGAAACCCGGGTCGCCATTCTCGCGCAGGGCGTGGCGCAGGAACTGCATATAGAACGTACCGCCAGCAGGGGGCTGGTGGGTAATATCTATCTGGGACGGGTGAGTCGCATCCTGCCGGGGATGCAGTCCGCCTTCATCGAAATGGGACTGGAACGCACCGCCTTTTTGCATGTGGCCGACATCTGGCAGCCGCGCGAAAACGGCAACGGCAACAACGGTAACGGCAACGGCAGCGAGCATGGCAATAACCGCCTGATCGAAAGCATGCTCTCGGAAGGGCAGCGCATCATGGTACAGGTCATCAAAGACCCGCTGGGAAGCAAGGGGGCGCGTCTGTCTACACAAATTTCCCTGGCGGGGCGAATGCTGGTCTACCTGCCGCAAGAAAAACATATTGGCATTTCCCAGCGTATTGAAGACGAAGCGGGGCGCGAATCCCTGCGGGCGCGACTGGTCGCGCTCGTGCCGCCGGGAGAAGAAGGCGGTTTCATCGTGCGTACCATGGCGGAAAACGCCAGCGACGCGGAGCTGGAAAACGACATGGCCTATCTCTGCAAGCTCTGGCACGATATTCGTGAACGCGCCAAATGCGCGAGCGCGCCGTCACCGCTTTATCTCGAACTGGACCTGGCGCACCGGGTGTTGCGTGATTGCGTCAGCCCGGAAACCTCCCGAATCGTGATTGACGCGGAAAGCAAACTCCAGCAATTGCGGGAATTCGCCGCCGAATACACCCCGGCGGTTTTACCCCTGCTGGAATATTACGGCAATCAACGCCCGCTCTTTGATCTGTACGGCGTGGAAGAAGAAATGGAAAAAGCGCTCGCCCGCCGCGTCGACCTGAAATCGGGCGGTTATCTGATCCTCGACCAGAACGAGGCCATGACTACCATTGATGTCAATACCGGCGGCTTCGTCGGCATCAGGAATTTCGACGACACCATCTTCAAGACCAATCTGGAAGCGGCGCAAGCCATTGCCCGCCAGCTTCGCCTGCGTAACCTGGGCGGCATAATCGTTATTGATTTCATTGACATGGAAAACCCGGAACATCGCAACGCGGTACTCTCAGAATTCAACAAGGCGCTTGCCAATGACCACACCCGCATCACGGTCAATGGCTTTACCGCCCTGGGACTGGTGGAGATGACCAGAAAGCGCACCCGCGAATCCCTCTCCCACATCCTGTGCGAGCTATGCCCCACCTGTGGCGGGCGGGGCGAAGTGAAGACGGCAAGGACGATGGCGCACGCGATTTTGCGCGAACTGCTGCGCGAGGCAAGGCAGTTTGACGCCCGTGAATATCGGGTGCTGGCGGGGCCTGAGATCATTGATCTGTTGCAGGAGGAGGAATCGCAGGCGTTGGCTCTCCTCTCCGATGAAATCGGCAAGCCCATTTCCCTACAGGCAGAGGCAAGCTACGCCGCCGAACAATACGATATTGTCCTGATGTAAGACATGACCTCGCTCCCCGATACGCGCTTGCGCCAAGTGACCATGCCGGAATCGCTGGGTTTCTCCCGCAGCGACGAACTGGAACCTCTCCCTTTCGCGCTCGGCCAGAAGCGGGCGGAAGAAGCGATTGCCTTTGCCCTTGCCATGAACCACCCCGGCTATAACGTCTTTGTCATGGGCAGGCCGGGCGAAGGCCGCCATGCCGCCGCCTTTCGCTTAACCCGCGCAAAGGCCGCCGGGGAACGGACGCCGCCCGATTTTTGTTATCTGCACAATTTTGCCGACCCGCGCGCGCCGCGCCTTTTGCGGTTGCCCGCCGGACGCGGCGCTCTCCTGAAAGCGGATTTGCAGCGTTTTTGCCGCGACCTTCCACCCGCCATTGAAGCGGCGCTGGAAGCCGACAGCTACCGCCAGCGCATTGAAGCCTTGCGAGAGCAACACAAAAAACGGGAAGAGGAAGCGTTAGCCGGGCTTGACGCGGCATGTCGGCAGGACGGACTGTGCCTGTTGAACACGGCGGAAGGCTTTGTCTTCGCTCCGCTTGCCGGTGACAAAGCCATGCCGACGGAAGCCTTTGAGGCGCTCGCCGAAAATGAACGGCAAAAATACGAAGAACTGGCTACCGTCTGGGGTAATCGCCTCTCCGACCTGCTGCTGGATTTTCCCGGCTGGCGGCATGATTTAAATCGCGCGGTTGCCCGCGCCGCAAGGCATGTCCTGCGTCCGACCATGGCGCATTTGACCCGCGCCCTGCGCCGCGCCCACGCCGATCTCGCCGAAGTCATCTATTTTATTGACGCCGTATGCGATGACGTTATTGAGCGTGTGGTTCGGGGCGGCTCGCGCCCGGACGCCAGCGAAGGCGACGAAGAAACCTTTGGCGAGGAAGAAGAAGCGGGCGGCGGAGAGGTAAGCCTACGCGCCGCGTTACGCAACTATCAGGTCAATCTGCTGGTCGGGCATGGCTTAACCCAGGGCGCGCCGGTGGTTTCAGAGGACAACCCCGGCTTTGGCAACCTGATCGGCAGCATTGAGCACACCACTTCCGCGCATGGGCAAAACACCAGCTTCGACATGATTCGTCCCGGCGCCCTGCATCGGGCCAATGGCGGCTATCTTATACTGGACGCGCAGCGCCTGCTGGCGCAACCTTTTGCCTGGGATGGCTTGAAACGCGCCTTGAAAAGCGGGCGCATCGCCATTGAACCGCCAGCCGAGGCGCAAGGCTGGTCGACCCAGGTTTCCCTGCGCCCGGAAGAAGCGCCCTGCGCGGTGAAGGTCATCCTGATCGGGGAGAGGCATCTCTACGAATTGCTGATGGAGAACGATCCTGATTTTCGTGACCTCTTCAAAGTTTCCGCCGATTTTTCCGATGAAATTGCGCGCACGGCAGAAAACGAGCGCCATTTTGCCCGTCTGCTGGCAGGCGTTGGCCAGAAAGCCGGCTTGCCGCCTTTTGCCGCCGCCGCTATCGCCCGCCTGATCGAAGAGGCGGCGCGTCATGCCGGTCATGCCCGCCGTCTTTCCCTCGATATTCACTTCATGACGGATTTGATGCGCGAGGCTGAATTTCATGCCAAGACTCACGAAGGCTGGGTTATCGAGCG
Source organism: Betaproteobacteria bacterium (assembly GCA_009777925.1). Classification (GTDB taxonomy): domain Bacteria; phylum Pseudomonadota; class Gammaproteobacteria; order Burkholderiales; family Rhodocyclaceae; genus Azovibrio. The sequence continues at coordinate 3,883 of WRKX01000038.1, forward strand.
GGCGGACATTGACGCCGCGCTTGCCGCTCGCGCTCGTCGCGCCGGGCGTTACCCGGAAAACGTTCTGGAAGACATGCTGGAAGGCAGCGTACTAATCTCGACCGACGGCGAGCGAATCGGGCAGGTAAATGCCCTGGTCGTGGTGGAGGTGGCAGGCGTCCTGCACGGCCATCCGGCGCGAATTACCGCCACGGCGCGGGTTGGCGACGGCGATGTGGTAGACATTGAGCGGGAGGCCGATCTGGGCGGCTCGCTCCATTCCAAGGGCGTGCTGATCCTCACCGCTTTTCTTGCCGCCCGCTACGCTCGCCAGCAGCCGCTTTCCCTCGCTGCCAGTCTGGTATTCGAGCAATCTTACGGCGAAGTGGAGGGCGATTCCGCTTCCCTGGCCGAATTGTGCGCCCTGCTCTCCGCTCTGGCGCGCGCCCCCATCCGGCAAAGTCTGGCGCTGACCGGCTCGGTCAACCAGTTCGGCGAAGTTCAGGTCATCGGCGGGGTAAATGAAAAAATCGAAGGTTTTTATGATCTCTGTGTCGCGCGGGGACTTACTGGCGAGCAGGGCGTCCTGATTCCCGCCGCCAGCGTGGCTTATCTGATGCTGCGCCCGGATGTGGTGGAAGCTGTTGCTTCGGGACGCTTCCATGTCTATCCGGTTACGACGGTGGATGAAACGATGGAATATCTGACCGGAATTGCCGCCGGGCAACCAGACACGCATGGGCGTCTACCCAAAGGCAGCATCAACGAGCGGGTTGCCCGCGCCCTGGCGGAAATGAGCGCTATTCAGCATCCGGGGCGGGATAGCGGGCAACGCGACCGCCCGCCGATCCGCCGGACGCTGCGCCATCTCCATTTCAGCGAGGCGTAAGTGGCTGCGCCCGCCGTTTTGCCTGCCCTGCCGCTCAAGCGCCTGCGGCACGCCGGGCGGGAACTTGCCCTGCCGCTCAAGCGCCTGCGGCACGCCGGGCGGGAACTTGCCCTGCCGCTCGACATCATCCTGCCCGATGGACGCGCCCTGCGTCTGGAGGAAATCCGGCGCGTTCTGCCGGGACAACGTTATGTCGGCGTCGCGTCCTTTGCCGGGCGGACAGTGCTTGCCAAACTCTTTGTCGGCAACAAGGCGGCAAAACGTTTCGCGGCGGAAAAAGCGGGGGCGCTCCTACTGGCCGCGCAAGCCCTGCCTACTCCATCCCTGCTGGATGGCGACTTTGCGCTGGAGGAGCAGGCAGGCTGGCTCTTATTTGAATATCTCATCGACGCAAAAACGCTGGCGGATAAACTGACGACTGAACAATACCGGGAATCGGTGTTTCGCGCCGCCGCCGCCATTGCCCAATTGCACGCGCGGGGTTTATGGCAGGAAGACCTGCATCCGGGCAATTTGCTGGAGCAGGATGGCAAACTGTTCTGGATTGACGGCGGCGGCATTCGCGCCGAGCAGCCGGGACAGGCGCTTTCTGCCCCACGCGCCTTGGATAATTACGCCTTGTTTCTGGCGCAATTGCCCCTTCGTCAGACCTTGGCGGAAAATGTGCTCACCGCTTTATGCGCCGCTTATCACACCGCCAACCCGCTTTCGGCAAAAGGATGGTTGCCGTCCACGCTCATAGAGGCTGTAACCTACTGGCGACAGGCAAGAGTGCGAGACTGGTTACGCAAAATCAAAAGGGATTGCAGCAATTTTGCGCGTCGGCAAAAAGGTTGGCGCGGCGCGTTTGGTCTGACAATGACGCGCCGGGAAGAGGCCGAGGCGCTTGCACCGCTGCTGGCTGATCCTGACGCTTTCATCGCGGAAGGGGAAATTTACAAGGACAAGGGCGCGGCAACCGTTGCCCGCGTGACCCTGAATGACCGCCAACTTGTCATAAAACGCTACAACATCAAAAACCTGCGTCATCGTTTGAAGCGTTGCTGGCGGGAGAGCCGCGCCTGGGTTTCCTGGCGGGAAGGAAACCGGATGCTCGCCCTGGGCATAGAAACCGCAAAACCTCTGGCGGTAATCGAGGAACGGAGTTTTTGGCTACGCGGCCGCGCCTGGCTGATTATGGAACATGTCGAGGGCGAAAACGCGCTGGCTCAATTGCAAAGCCCTGAACAGCACCAGGAAATCGAAGCCATTAAAACCCTGCTTGCCGAACTTGAAGCAGCTCGTTTGAGCCACGGCGACATGAAGGGAACCAACCTCATCTGGCGCGCGGAATCCGAAAAATGGGCCTTGCTTGATCTCGATAGTATGCGGGCGCACCGCTGTGATTTTGCCTGGCAACGCGCCCGCCGCCGCGATCTTGCCCGCCTGCTCCGCAACTGGCCTGACGCAAAAATGCCGTTTCAAGATGGGAAAAGCAGCTAAACCAGGATTGCCGTCAGCATCAACAAGCGTGAAATCACAACCCGACCTTAAAGGAAGAATCACAAATGACCATTGCAGCGAAAATGGAACTCAGTGCCAACGGGCGATCTTTCGAGAGCCTGAAAAAAGTAAATGAGCACGGCGCGGAATACTGGAGTGCACGCGACTTGCAATCTATGCTGGGGTACAGCCAGTGGCGGCGCTTCGAGCAGGCGATCGAACGCGCGGTAAGTTCCTGTAAATCATCAGGAAATCCGCCAGAGCATCATTTTGCCGGCGCCGGCAAAATGATCGACTTGGGCAAAGGTGGACAAAGAGATGTTGACGACTACCACCTTTCCCGCTTCGCCTGCTATCTGATTGCCCAGAACGGCGACCCGCGTAAACCTGAGATTGCCAATGCCCAGAAATACTTTGCTATTCAAACTCGCCGCCAGGAATTGAGCGACCAGGCCGCCGCCGATCAGGAACGGCTGGAACTGCGTAAACAAACCTCTGAGGAGTTTAAGGCGCTTTCCGGCGCGGCGCAGGACGCGGGTGTGCAAAGCCGGATGTTCGGCGTATTTCATGACGCGGGCTATAAAGGACTGTATGGCGGCTTGGGGCGCGACGCCATCAAGCAGCGCAAAGCCATTCCCGATAAGGACAATCTGCTCGACCGCATGAATGCCACTGAACTTGCCGCCAATCAATTCCGCATGACCCAAACCCGCGACAAGCTGGAACGCGACCGCGCACATGGTCAGGCCGAGGCAATCCGAACGCATGAAGAGGTCGGGCAGGAGGTGCGGCAGGCCATCCGACGCATCGGCGGCGCTCTGCCTGAAGACATCCCCCCAGCCGAACATATAAAGGAAGTCGAAAAGCGGCTGAAAGCGGCAACGCCAAAATTGGCGTTGGGCGATAAGGATGCCAAAGGATTGCTTGGAAAGCAGTAGAAAGTTCTTTGTCATCTGACAGGACTGCTGGTAAAGTTCCGCCTTCCCCGACCATTGCCTTTTGGCTGAAGCCGTTATGCCTTCCTCCCTTGCTGCGTCGCCCGCGATGATTTCCGCGCGCCATGTCAGTTACGATTATACCGGATGTCGGGCGCTCGATAACGTCAGTTTCGAGCTGCCGCCCGCTTCCATCACGGCGCTGGTAGGCCCAAACGGAGCCGGAAAAACCACCCTGCTCCGCGCGATGGCGGCATTGGAAGAGCCGATGCACGGCGAGATTTTCATCAATGGCCTCAATATCTGGGAGACTCCGCGCGAGGCGCGCCGGCTCATGGGTTATCTGCCCGACCACTTCGGGCTGTATCAGGATTTAAGCGCGCATCGTTGCCTGTTGTACGCGGCCTATGCCCGCAGGCTTGCCGAAGACGAAGCCGAACAAGCCGCGCGTTGGGCGGCGGAACAGGTTGGAATTTATGCTCATTAAATTTTCAACGTCATGACCCTCTCCCCCGACCCCTCTCCTACAAGTGGGAGAGGGAGTAAAACACTCTCCCTAATAACAATTTTATTTACAGAAACACTCCAAACCATGCCCCTTACTCCCGCCACACTTTGCTTTGACGCCAACGGCACGCCCTGGTCGGAACGCTATGGCGATATTTACCACGCCCAGCAAGGCGGGGCAGAACAGGCGCGGCATGTCTTTCTCGGCGGGAATGGCTTGCCGGAACGCTGGCAGAGTTGCGAGCGTTTCGTCATTTTGGAAACCGGATTTGGTCTGGGGCTTAATTTCCTGACGACCTGGGCAGCCTGGCGGGAAGCGGGGAGACCTTGCAATCTTCATTTTGTCTCCGTCGAGGCACATCCATTCTCACGCGAGGATTTGCAGAAAGGCCAGGCGCTCTGGCCGGAATTTGCGCCACTGACCGCCGAATTACAGGCCAACTGGCCGGAACTCGTGCCGGGTATCCATCGCATCGTCCTTGAAGGCGGCGAGCTTGTCCTGACGCTGGTATTCGGCGACGCGCAAAAAACGCTGCGCCGTTTGATGCTGGCAGCGGACGCCATTTATCTGGATGGTTTTTCCCCGGATAAAAACCCGGAAATGTGGTCGCCGGAAATTTGTCACGCTATCGCCCGCCTTGCCGCGCCGGGCGCGACTCTGGCAACCTGGTCGGCGTGTGGCGCGTTGCGCCGCAATCTTGCCGCCCACGAATTCGCGCTGGAGAGAAAGCCGGGCTTTGCCGGGAAGCGGCATATGCTGGTCGGGCGTTATCAATCCAGAAAGCCTGTCCGCTATAAAATCGTCCCGCCGGAAAACCGGCAAGTTATTGTGCTCGGCGCAGGTCTTGCGGGTAGTTCCGTCGCTTACGCCCTTGCCGCGCGAGGCTGGCAAGTTACCGTGCTGGAACGCCATCCGGAATCCAGGATGGGCGCTTCCGGCAACCTTGCCGGAGTCATGCGTCCGCTGCCATCAATGGATGACAACTTTCTCGCCCGTCTAACCCGCGCCGGATTCCTTGCCACCTTAAATCATCTCAAAAGCGTTGCCGCCGCCGGACTTCCGGCGCGCTTCGATACTCCCGGCGCGTTTCATCTGGCGCGGGATGAAGCGCATGAGGCAGTGCAGGCAGGGATTATCAAGCAACAACTGCCGCCGGAATTCGTCCAGTTTCTCAATCGGGAAACCGCCAGCAAGCTCTTTGGCTGGCCGGTATCTCTTGGCGGCTGGTTTTTCCCCAAAGGCGGCTGGGTACAACCTTTATCTTTGTGCCATGCCAATTTGACGGCCTTCCCGGAGCGTATACGCTTGATATTCTCTACTACAGTTGCCGGTTTTACCCGCGAGCATGAGGTGTGGCGGCTGTTCGACGCGGACGGAAAAATTCTGGCTGCCGCGCCGCATTTAATAGTGGCAGGCGGGGCGGACGGCACTAGCTTTTCCCAACTGGCATGGTTGCCGCAAAAAAGGGCGCGTGGTCAGATTACCTGGCTTTCTGCCGACAAACTCCCCGCTTTTGCCCCACTTATCTGTGGGCGCGGTTATCTGACCCCGGAAGTTGACGGAATCCGTGTTATGGGCGCGAGCTTCCAACTGGATGATGACGACGCAGCCATGCGCCTTGCCGATCAGGAAGAAAACCTTGCCAAACTCGACCTGCTGCTGCCGGGTTTTGCCGCCAATTACCCGATAGATGCGACAACGCTTTTACCGGGGCGAGTCGGCTTTCGCCCCATGTCGCCTGATCGTTTGCCCATAGTCGGCGCGATTCCAATCCCCGATGCCCCAAATTCGCGCCATCCGACGATACACCCCGACCTCTGGTGTTTGCAGGGCTACGGCTCGCGCGGCATAGTCTGGTCGGCATTGATGGCGGATTATCTTGCCAGCCTGATCGCGGGTGAGCCGCTGCCGCTGGAATATGATCTTGTCCGCGCCATCGCGCCCGCTCGTTTTCTCTGAAGACATCATGCCCATTCCAGCGCGAGAGGGGTTGGAGCATTTTTACCCGCCTGTCAATGTTTGGTACAATGCATAATTTTAGTCAGTGGCTTTCACATGGGATTTAAGGAATTTTGCGAGGCAGATGTGAGCAGAGATTGGTATCGCGTCGGTATTGACGTTGGGTCAACGACCGTCAAGGTAGTTGTGTTGGATGGGCGAGGTGAACTGGTATTCAAGTCATACGCCCGCCATTTTTCCGAAGTGCGCAAGACGGCGGAGAGCAGCCTTGAGGCTCTTGCGGCAGAAGGCGTATTAAACCCGGATACCGATGTTTCCGTGGTATTGACCGGTTCCGGCGGCGTGAGCGTGGCCGAGATGCTCGGATTTCCTTTCGTGCAGGAGGTCATTGCCTGCGCAGAGGCCGTCGAGGCGCGCGCGCCGCATACAGACGTAGCCATCGAACTGGGCGGCGAAGACGCCAAGATCACATTCTTCACCAATGGCGTCGAGCAGCGGATGAACGGCTCCTGCGCCGGGGGAACGGGGGCGTTCATTGACCAGATGGCGGTGTTGCTGAAGACCGACGCCACCGGGCTGGATGAATTGTCGAGCCGCGCCAAAAACATATACTCAATAGCGGCGCGGTGCGGCGTGTTCGCCAAGACGGACGTGCAACCCCTGTTGAATGAGGGCGTGGCGCGTGAGGACATTGCCCGCTCGGTTCTGCAGGCGGTCGTGAATCAGACAATCAGCGGGCTGGCCTGTGGACGCAAGATTCGCGGCAATATCGCGTTTCTGGGCGGGCCGCTCAACTTCCTGCCGGAATTAAAGAACCGCTTTATCGAGACGCTCGCCGTCCAGCCGGAAAATCAGGTACACATCGAAGACAGCGAGCTGTTCGTCGCCATTGGCGCGGCCCTGCACGGGGAGGAGTCGGCGACGCGCCCGTTCGGCGAAACTTTGGCAGCGTTCAGGAAACTGGCGACTTTGACCGTGGTAGGGGCAAGCGCCCTGCGCCCGTTCTTTCTTGATGACGCGGAGCGCCAGACGTTTTACGCGCGGCACGCAAAGGCAGAGATTAGGCGCGGCAGGCTTGCGGACTATAAGGGGCCGGTGTTTCTGGGCATTGATGGCGGCTCGACCACGACCAAGGCGGTGCTGCTCGGGGAAAACCAGGAATTGCTCTACACGCATTACAGCAGCAACGAAGGTAACCCCGTCAAGATTGTCAGCAGCATTCTCGAAGACATCTATGGGCTGCTGCCCGAAGAGGCATATATCGTTGCTTCTTCCGTGACGGGTTATGGCGAGGCGCTGATCCGGGAGGCGTTCAGGCTCGATCATTCGGAAGTGGAAACCATCGCGCACTACAAGGCGGCGAAGCATTTTCTGCCGGAAGTGGATTTCATTCTGGACATCGGCGGGCAGGACATGAAATGTCTGCGGATTCGGGACGGGGTGATCGACAACATCCTGTTGAATGAAGCCTGTTCTTCGGGCTGCGGCTCGTTCATCGAAACCTTCGCGCAGTCGCTGGGAATGCCGGTCGCGGAATTCGCCCGCGAGGCGCTTTTGTCACGCGCGCCGTCTGATCTTGGGTCGCGCTGTACGGTTTTCATGAATTCCAGCGTCAAGCAGGCGCAAAAGGAAGGCGCATCGGTAGGCGATATTTCCGCTGGCCTATCTTACGCGGTCATCAAGAACGCCCTCATCAAGGTCATCAAGATCAAAAGCCCCGAAGAACTGGGGCAGAACATCGTCGTGCAGGGCGGCACGTTCTACAATGACTCGGTGCTACGCGCCTTTGAGCTGATTTCCGGGCGCGAAGCGGTGCGCCCCGATATTGCCGGATTGATGGGCGCGTTCGGCTCGGCGCTGATTGCCAGGGAACGCTGGCAGGGGCAGAACCTAAGCTCGATGTTGCAAGCCGAAGACTTGCGCGGCTTTGAAGTTAAGCATTCCCAGGCGCGCTGCCGTTTGTGTACCAACACCTGCGCGATGATCGTAAACCGTTTCCCGGACGGGAGGAAGCTGATTTCCGGCAATCGTTGCGAGCGCGGTCTGGGCAAGCAGAAAACAGCGGGAGACTTGCCCGATCTCTATACCTACAAATATGAGCGCACGTTTGCTTACGAGCCGATAAAAGACTCTCCTCGCGGGGTTATCGGCGTACCGCGCGCGTTAAACATGTTCGAGAATTACCCGCTGTGGTTCACTTTTCTCAGTGAACTGGGGTTCGAGGTACTGTTATCCGCGCCCTCCTCTCGCGCGTTGCTGGAGCAGGGAGCGGACACCCTGCCGTCGGACACAGTGTGTTACCCGGCCAAACTGGTACACGGGCATATCGTGGATCTCATCAAGCAGGGGGTAAAACGCATTTTCTATCCCTGCATTCCTTACGAGCAAAAGGAATTTGCCGACAGCGACAATAATTACAATTGCCCGGTGGTTACTTCATACCCGGAGCTAATTCGCAACAATATTGATTACCTGAAAGAAAATAACGTCGCCCTGATTCAGCCTTTCCTGTCGCTGGAGGACGAGAAAAAACTCGCCAAACAATTGACGCTGGTTTTCCCGGATATTGCGGCTAATGAGATCCGCCGCGCCCTTGGTCTCGCGTGGGCCGAGCAGGCGCGCGTAAAAGCCGAGATTGCTCAAAAGGGCGAAGAGGTCATTGCTTACCTTAAGGAAACGGGCAAGCAAGGCATCATTCTCGCCGGACGGCCCTATCACATTGACCCGGCCATTCACCACGGCATCCCGCAACTCATCACTTCGCTGGGTATGGCCGTATTAACCGAGGATTCAGTAGCGCATCTGGGCAAACTAGAAGCGCCATTGCGGGTGGTAGATCAGTGGACTTACCACGCGCGTCTTTACCGCGCCGCCGCGCTGGCGGCGCATGAGTCCGTGCTGGATGTGATTCACCTGAATTCTTTTGGCTGTGGGCTCGATTCGGTCTCGGTCGAGCAGGTGCAGGAAATCCTCGCTTACCGCAACCGGATTTATACCGGCATCAAGATTGACGAAGGCAGTAATCTGGGCGCGGCGCGCATCCGCATCCGTTCGCTGAAGGCGGCGCTGGAAGAAAGGAGCGCCCGTCCGCCGGCGCAAATCATCCATTTTCATCCGCAGCAGGGAAAAACGCGCCCGACATTCACCAGGGAAATGCGCGCGCGCTCAACCATCCTCATCCCGCAGATGTCGCCGATGCATTTCCAGTTTATCGAATCGGCGCTTCTGCCTTGCGGCTACCGGGTGAAGGTGCTGGAAGAGTCTTCAGCAGAAGCCATTGATCTGGGGTTGCGCTACGTAAACAACGACGCCTGCTATCCCTCTATCATCGTTGTCGGACAAATCATCGAGGCGCTGAAATCCGGCGAATACGCTCTGGACGAAACGGCGGTAATGATTTCGCAGACCGGAGGCGGCTGTCGCGCCACCAACTACATTGCTTTCATGCGCAAAGCGTTGCAGGACGCCGGATTTGCCAATGTGCCGGTCATTTCGTTCAACACACTTGGTCTGGAAAAGCACGATGGTTTCAAACTGAGCCTGCCGATGTTGAACCGCCTGATGATGGCAACGGTGTATGGCGATTTGTTCAAGAATGTGTTGTTCCGTACCCGCCCTTACGAGAAAGAGGCCGGGTCAGCGGACGCCCTCTATGAAAAGTGGGTTGAACGCTGCAAGAAAGCTGTTTCCAAAGGCAGTTTCAGGCAGTTCCGGCGGCTTATCTACGACATAGTGCGGGATTTCGACGCCCTGCCGTTAACCGATGAGATCAAGCCGCGCATCGGTTTGGTGGGTGAGATTCTCGTGAAGTTCAATCCCGGCGCCAACAACGACATCGTGCGCATCATTGAGCAGGAAGGCGGCGAAGCCGTAATGCCGGGACTCATGGATTTTCTGCTCTACTGCGCCTACGACCACGATTTCAACTACCGCGTCCTGTCGCACAGCAGGCTGGCGGCTCTGGCGGGCAACGCGGCCATCAGGGCGATGGATTTTTATCGCCGTGACATGCGAAAGGCGCTCTCGGCGAGCAAACGCTTTTCCGCGCCGCCGACCATTGACCAGATTGCGAATTGCGCGGCTCCGTTCCTGTCACGCGGCAATCAGACCGGGGAAGGCTGGTTTCTGACCGGCGAAATGGCGGAACTTATAGAGCATGGCGTCCCCAACATCGTCTGTATGCAGCCTTTTGCCTGTATGCCCAACCACATCAGCGGCAAGGGGGTCATCAAGGCGTTGAAGGCGCATTACCCGGAGGCCAACATCACCGCCATTGACTACGACCCCGGCGCTTCAGAAGTCAACCAGTTGAACCGCATCAAGCTGATGCTTTCGGTGGCGTTCAAAAACATGCGCCTGAGCCGAAAAGGCGAGATGGCAGAAGGCTTTATTCGCCATGCCTGAGCGTTGATATGCTCTCCACATCACAGGAAATGACAGAGGTCGGCAGGCGCGTTGGGCGACTGCGCCTAATGTCATATTCACCCAGCACTATTTGCCCGATCAGGCGAGCTTCATATAGAATAGAAAGGTTAGCATTCGGTCTGACCGGGTGCAGAGCGCAAGATATGCCGCTTATGGCAAGGTGAGCGAACCCGGCGTTTTGGGCATTGAGGCTTCCCGGATTTATTCCGGCTTGCGCTCAACGCGCGTATTCTGCGCTCAATGCGCAATCTTTTCCAGGAGTTTACCTGTGTCGCTCTTACCTAACTTTCCTCCCGCCCTGTTGGCGCTCGCCAATGGCACAGTATTTAAGGGAGCCGCTATCGGCGCGCAGGGCGTAACCAGCGGCGAAGTCGTATTCAATACCGCCATGGCCGGCTATCAGGAGATTCTCACCGACCCCTCCTACGCGCGCCAAATCGTCACCCTTACCTACCCGCATATTGGCAATACCGGCTGTAATGAGGAAGACTTCGAGTCCGCCGCCAATCATGCGGCGGGCCTTGTCATCCGCGACCTGCCGCCCTGCATGTCCAATTGGCGCGCGGAGCAGACATTGCCTGATTACCTGAAAAAACATGGCGTCGTCGCCATTGCCGGCATTGATACCCGGCAGTTGACCCGGATTCTGCGTGACCAGGGCGCGCAGCCCGGCTGCATCCTTGCCGGAGAAACGGACGAAGCCAGGGCGCTCGCCATGGCGCAGTCTTTTCCGGGATTGGCCGGGCTGGATCTCGCCAAAGTCATCACCACCCAGGAGCCATACACCTGGGACTCCGGTTGCTGGTCACTTGAATCTGGCTACATGGCAGCGCCGGAACCGCGCTTTCATGTGGTTGTCTATGATTTCGGCATCAAGCGCAACATCCTCAGAATGCTTGCCTCCCGCGGCTGCCGCTTGACCGTCGTACCCGCGCATACCCCTGCTGCCGAAGTGCTGGCGATGAAGCCGGACGGCGTTTTCCTCTCCAACGGTCCAGGCGACCCTGAACCTTGCGACTATGCGGTCGCCGCCATTCGGGAACTTATGGCCGAGGGCGTGCCCATGTTCGGAATCTGCCTGGGGCATCAGTTGCTGGCGCTCGCCGCTGGCGCGAAGACCATGAAAATGAAATTCGGCCATCATGGCGCCAATCATCCGGTAAAAGACCTCGACACCGGACAGGTGCTGATTACCAGTCAAAATCACGGCTTTGCGGTAGATGCGGATAGCCTGCCCGCAAACGTGCGGAAAACCCACATATCCCTGTTCGATGGCTCCCTGCAAGGCATTGCCTGCGCCGATGTACCGGCTTTTTCCTTTCAGGGACATCCTGAAGCCAGTCCCGGCCCGCACGACAAGGCCAGCCTGTTCGACCGCTTTCTGGACATGATGACCAGAGGAGTTGCCGCGCTTCAGCCCGTCTGAATCCCGATCACCCGTCCCAAGCCAACCCCCTAAAAACAAGCACGTAAGGTTAGAGAACAATCATGCCCAAGCGGACAGACCTCAAAAGCATCCTGATTATCGGCGCCGGCCCCATCGTCATCGGGCAGGCATGTGAATTCGACTATTCCGGCGCACAAGCCTGCAAGGCGTTGCGCCAGGAAGGCTATCGGGTAATTCTGGTCAACTCGAATCCCGCCACTATCATGACCGATCCGGAAATGGCGGACGTTACCTACATTGAGCCGATAACCTGGCAGGTGCTTGCCCGCATTATCGAAAAAGAGCGCCCGGACGCGATTCTGCCGACCATGGGCGGTCAGACCGCGCTCAATACCGCCCTTGATCTGGATCGGGAAGGCATATTGGAAACCTATGGGGTGGAACTGATCGGCGCTTCCCGCGACGCTATAGAAAAAGCCGAGGACCGAAAAAAATTCAAGGCCGCAATGGAAAGAATCGGCCTTGCTTCCGCCCGCTCCGGCGTCGCCTACTCGATGGAAGAAGCCTTGCAAATTCATACAGAAATTGGCTTTCCGGCTATCATCCGCCCATCCTTCACCCTGGGCGGCACGGGCGGCGGCGTTGCCTACAACATGGAAGAGTTTGAGATCATCTGCAAACGCGGCATGGCAGCCTCGCCCAATCATGAGCTGCTGATCGAGGAGTCGGTCATCGGCTGGAAGGAAATGGAGATGGAAGTTATCCGCGACAAGGCGGATAACTGCATCATCGTCTGCTCGATCGAAAACTTCGACCCGATGGGCGTACATACCGGCGATTCCATCACCGTCGCCCCGGCGCAGACCATGACCGACAAGGAGTATCAGATCATGCGTAACGCCTCCATCGCCATCCTGCGGGAAATCGGGGTGGATACGGGAGGCTCCAATGTCCAGTTTGCCGTCAGCCCGAAGGATGGGCGAATCATCGTCATCGAGATGAATCCCCGCGTTTCCCGTTCCTCGGCGCTGGCCTCCAAGGCCACCGGCTTCCCGATTGCCAAGGTCGCCGCCAAGCTCGCGGTCGGGTATACCCTGGACGAACTGGCGAACGAAATTACCGGCGGCAGAACCCCCGCTTCGTTTGAGCCGGCGATTGACTACGTGGTTACCAAGGTGCCGCGCTTTGCCTTTGAAAAATTTACCGAGGCTGACTCCACTCTGACCACCCAGATGAAATCGGTCGGCGAGGTCATGGCTATCGGGCGCACTTTTCAGGAATCCCTGCAAAAGGCGCTGCGCGGGCTGGAAGTGGGAGTGGACGGTTTTAATCTTAAATCGGTTGATTCGGCGGCCATTGACGAACAACTGGCGCGACCTTCCCCTGAGCGTCTGTGGTATGTGGCGGACGCTTTCGGCATTGGCATGCCGCTGGAAAAAGTGGCTGACCTCACTCGTATTGACCCCTGGTTTCTCGCGCAGATCAAGGAAATCGTAGACCTGGAACTGCAACTTGAGGAACGCGCCCTCGCTTCCATTACCGAAGGGGAAATGCGCTTCCTAAAACAGAAGGGTTTTTCGGATAGGCGCCTTGCCCACCTTACCAAAACGAGTGAGCAGGAAGCGCGCGCGCATCGGCACGCGCTCGGCGTGCGTCCGGTTTACAAGCGAGTGGATACCTGCGCCGCTGAATTTGCCAGCGATACCGCCTATCTTTATTCCACCTATGAGGATGAATGCGAGGCCATGCCCACCGAGCGCAAAAAGATCATGGTGCTGGGCGGCGGGCCGAACCGGATTGGGCAGGGGATTGAATTTGACTATTGCTGCGTTCATGCGGCGATGGCAATGCGCGAGGACGGCTACGAAACCATCATGGTCAACTGCAACCCGGAGACAGTATCGACCGATTACGACACTTCCGACCGTCTGTACTTCGAGCCGCTGACGCTTGAAGATGTGCTGGAAATCGTCGCGGTGGAAAAACCCGTTGGCGTCATTGTCCAGTACGGCGGGCAGACGCCCTTAAAGCTGGCGCTTGCTCTTGAGGCTAATGGCGTGCCCATTATCGGAACCTCCCCGGAATCCATTGACATTGCCGAAGACCGCGAGCGTTTCCAGCAACTTCTGCACACGCTGGATTTGAAGCAACCGCCCAACCGTACCGCCCGTACTGAAGAAGAGGCGTTGCGCCTGGCGGATGAAATCGGTTATCCGCTGGTGGTGCGTCCTTCTTACGTGCTTGGCGGGCGCGCGATGGAGATTGTGCACGGACACCAGGACCTTGAGCGTTACATGCGAGAGGCGGTCAAGGTTTCCAACGATTCGCCGGTGCTGCTTGACCGTTTCCTGAACGACGCCTGCGAAGTTGATGTGGACGCCTTGTCGGATGGCACAGATGTCATCATCGGCGGGATTATGGAGCATATTGAGCAGGCGGGCGTGCATTCCGGCGATTCTGCCTGTTCGCTGCCGCCTTATTCTCTTTCTGCCGAAATCGCGGATGAATTGCGGCGGCAAACCGGGTTAATGGCCAGGGCGTTGAATGTCGTCGGTCTCATGAATGTGCAGTTCGCCGTGCAGGACAACACAGTTTATGTGCTGGAAGTCAACCCAAGAGCCTCGCGCACTGTGCCTTTTGTTTCCAAGGCGATTGGCCTGCCGCTTGCCAAGATCGCTGCCCGCTGCATGGTCGGCAGGACGCTTGCCGCGCAAGGCATGACCGAGGAAGTTGTGCCGCCTTTCTTTTCGGTGAAAGAAGCGGTTTTCCCGTTCGTCAAATTCCCCGGCGTAGATACCATCCTGGGGCCGGAAATGAAATCAACTGGCGAAGTCATGGGCGTGGGGGAGACTTTTGCCGAAGCCTTTGTCAAATCGCAACTGGCGGCGGGGGTAATTCTTCCTGCTGGCGGCAAGGCTTTTCTCTCCATGAAAGACAGCGACAAGCCCAAGGTTGTGGAGATTGCCCAACTGCTTGTTAACGCCGGATTCTCCCTTGTGGCGACGCGGGGAACCGCTACCGTTATTCAGGCGGCGGGCATCCCGGCGCAGGCGGTTAACAAGATCACCGAAGGGCGTCCGCATATTGTTGACATGATAAAGAACCATGAAATCTCGCTCATCGTCAATACGGTGGAAGAAAAGCGGCAGGCGATCAATGACTCCCGTTCCATTCGCGTTTCCGGCCTGCAAGCGCGGGTTGCCATGTATACCACCCTCTGGGGCGCGGAAGCGGCAGTGGAAGGAATCCTTGCGGGCAGCAAACTGGAAGTTTATCCGCTGCAAAAGCTGCACGAGCGCCTGAAATAACCCGCATACGGGCGGGCGGCAGAACGACGGACATGAATAAAATGCCTGCTCAAACGTAGGGGCGCGATTTATCGGTCTTGCAGACGGCAATGGTTTGCAAGACCGGTCATGCAATTGCCCCGCCAACTTTGCTCGAAGCGACGCAAGCGGATAGAGTGCGGGTAGAATAATTTGGTTATGCAAGGCTATCGGGAGAAATAAAATGCTTCGCGCGCTACGTGGATGGATAGGGTTGTTTGCCCTTTGTTTTGCCTTACATGGGTGTGGTCATACTTTTGAAACCATCAAACGCGCTGCGGAGCAGGGGGATGCAAAAGCGCAATTTAATCTTGGCCTGATGTACGACAAAGGCCGGGGTGTTACGCGAGATTTTGCGGAGGCGGCAAGATGGTACTTGCAAGCGGCGGAGCATGGGAATGCAGAAGCGCAATTCAATCTTGGCCTGATGTACGACAATGGTCGTGGTGTCGCGCAGGATTATGCTGAAGCCGAAAAGTGGTACCGCAAAGCAGTGGAACAGGAATATGCGAAAGCCCAAACTAACCTTGGTTTTATGTACGAATACGGGCGGGGTGTCGCGCAGGATTATGCGGAAGCCGTCAATTGGTATCGCAAAGCAGCGGAACAGGGACTTGCGCCTGCCCAATTCAACCTTGGCCTAATGTACGACAATGGTCATGGCGTCGCGCAGGATTATGCGGAAGCCGTCAAATGGTACCGCAAAGCAGCGGAACAGGGGCATACGCCTGCCCAATATAACCTTGGCCTGATGTACGGCGAAGGCCGGGGTGTTATGCGAAATTCTGCGGAAGCTCTAAGATGGTTCTTCCAAGCAGAGGAACAGGAACTTGCATCCATACAGTTTAAAAATGGGGCACGCCACATGCTACGCAAGAATTATGCGGAAGCCCTCAATTGGTATCGCAAAGCTGCGGAACTTGGTTTATACGGGTGTGTAAATCGAACTGTGTCAATTTGGTTTGTTTCATAACTCATTTACTGGAACTCTGTCTTCGCCGAAGACGATTTGAAAGACCTGCAAAGCTGACTTCCAGTGATGAATCGTCTTCCATTTGTCAGCGCATTGCCGTATTGCCAGATACATCGCCTTGAACACGCTTTCGTCGTTAGGGAAGATTTTGCGGTTTCGCGTCAGCTTACGCAAGCTCGCGTTCAACGATTCGATGGCATTGGTCGTGTAGATGA
>WRKX01000039.1 GCA_009777925.1 Betaproteobacteria bacterium
CAGACCCAACAACTGGGCCGCTTCAGATTGGGTCAAACGAGCCTGGTTCCAGCTAGCGTAGGCTTCTTCGAATCTCATCTTCCGAATCTCCTGTAACAACTGTGCCTTTGTCATAGCTGCCCTCCTTTCGGACAGTATGACGACCGGACAACTTGCATGCCACAAAACCGGACAGATTGAAAACCGGTAACAGCAAGGGTTGCGCTAGACACCTGTTCAGTTATACTTCAGATTCAGTCGCAAACACATCAATGAGCCGTGAACCTCGAACAACTCGATATTCCACGCCACCTGGCTACGCTACCGCTGTTTTCGCACCTGGAACAGGCCGAGCTGGAGCGGCTGGCCACTGGATGCACGCTGCGCCGCCTTGAGCGCGGCAAGCTGGTGTTCCGCCAGGGCGAAGCGTGCGAAGGGTTCTACATCGTCGTCACGGGACAGGTCAAGCTGTTCGTGTTGTCGCCATCGGGGAGCGAGAAGGTCATCGAACTGTGCGGCCCAAACCGCAGTTTCGCCGAGGCGGTGATGTTCATTGGCATGCCCTACGCCGTGTCCGCGCAAGCATTGTCTGAGGCGTTACTGATAAAGATCGAAAAGAAAGTGGTGATGGACGAGCTTATCAACTGTCCCAACTTCGCGTTGCGTATGCTGGCCGGTCTGTCGCGGCGCCTGCATGGCCTGATTAAGGATGTGGAGGCTTACGCGTTGCACAGCGGCATACAACGCGTCATCGGCTACCTGTTGGGTAAGCGCATCAGCGAGAGCCAGGTCGCTTCCGAGTCAATCACCGTTTCGTTGCCGGTGAGCAAGGGCGCCATCGCTTCGCGCCTGTCGTTGACACCGGAATATTTTTCGCGCGTGCTGCACGAACTGGAAACCGCCGGCCTGATCAAGGTGAACAGGCGCGACATCAGCATCCCCGATACTGCGCGGCTAGCCAACTACCAACCAAGATAATCTCTGCCGTGGCGCGGGAATATTCCCCTTGTCGGGGCGAACCCAAACAATAAAATTAGCGCGCCGTCGTCATCCCAGACGTTCAGCGCATACCGCCTCCGTTGCCTCTTGCCGGTCTGCCAGCATTCTGGCGGGATACTGGATGCTCGCGTCGGAAAACAGGGCGACAACCTTGCCGATGACGATAAGCGTTGGAGGCGTCATGTCATGCGTCTGGGAAATAGTGTGCAGGCTCGCCAGCGTACCCCGCGCCACTTTCTGTTCCGGTGACGCGCCTTTGTTGATTAACGCCGCCGGGGTGTCGGCGGGCAACCCCGCCTTAATCAGCCGGGACGAGATTTCGGCTAGATTCGCCAGTCCCATGTAGAACACCAGCGTCTGGTTTTCGCAACTGAATACTTCCCACGGCAGACAGAGTTCGCCGTTTTCCCGCATATGGCCGGTGATGAACTGGCAGGAATGCGCGAGGTCGCGGTGCGTCAGGGGAATGCCCGCATAGGTGGTACACCCTATCGCCGCGGTTATGCCGGGTACGATCTGGCAATTGACGCCTATTCCCAGGAGATAATCTACTTCTTCAGCGCCTCTGCCGAAAACGAACGGATCGCCGCCTTTTAACCTAACGACGCGCAGTTTTTCCAGCGCAAGCCGTCCCAGCAGGGCGTTGATTTCTTCCTGGGGGAGAGTGTGATATCCGCTGGATTTGCCGGTGTAGTAGAGTTTGCAGTCGGCGGGCAGCAACACCAGCAGTTGCTCGCTGACCAGTCTGTCGTAAACAACGGCCTCTGCCTGTTGCAGCAGGCTCCAGGCTCGGATGGTGAGCAGACCGGGATCGCCGGGGCCGGCTCCAATCAGGGCGACTTCACCCGCATTGAAACTGACATGCGGAAACGCAGGGATGGAGGATTGGGAAATCATGACGGCTCCGGGAGAAAGATGAGAGGCGGAAATGCGTTTATAGTGATTCCTGTAATTTTATTAACGCCGTACCTGGGAGCGCCGCGCGCTAGCGTGGCATCACGGTCTGGACTAACCTCATAGCCGGGCTGGCGCCCGGCGCTCCCGGCAGTCAATTTATTTGCGTAAACTACTATATTCATGAGTCGCGGGCTTCAACAGCAGATTCGGAAAACGCGATGCCGATTTCGGTATCGCTCAAATAGCAGCCGGGGTCTTCGCCCCACAGATCACCCTCTGCCCAGGCGCGGGTGCGGGTATTGCCGTTACAGATCGGCAGCCAGCGGCATTGGCCGCAGCGTCCGCCAATCCGGCGCGGGTGTTGGCGCAGTTGCGGCAGCAGCGGGTCGGGTTGGTCAAACCAGATGTCACGAAACGCGCGTTGACGGACATTGCCCACCGTATGCTGCCACCAGTAAGTATCGGGGTGAACGTCGCCAACGTTGTCTATATTCACCACTCCCGCGCCGGAGGCATTGCCGCCCCAGGCGCGCAGCATCTTTTCCAGTTGCTCTCTATGCTGGGGAAAACGCTCTTCTACCCATTGTAAGAGCAGTATAGCGTCGGCGTCATTGTTGCCGCTGACGAAATCGGTTTCAATGCCGCGCTCAATGTCCTGCCAGGCGCGCTCGAATATTTGAGTCATGGCGTTGCGTGTCATGGCCATGTCGGCGTCAACGTTGCGGCTACGCTTGCCCCGACCGCTATAGTTGAGATGCGACAGGTAATACTTTTGCACGTCGTATTCTCGCATCATGTCAAGAAGCGCTGGCAGTTGCGGGTAATTGTGCCGGGTTAGCGTCGTGCGTAAACCGACACGGATGTTGTTTTCCCGGCACAGGCTGACGGCTTGCATGGACGTGGCGAACGCGCCCTGCATCTGGCGGAATGCGTCATGAATGGGTTGCAGTCCGTCAATACTTATGCCGACATAATCGAAGCCGACAGCGTTGATTTCGCCAATGTTGGCTTCGTCAATCAGCGTGCCATTGGTCGACAGGGCGACATAAAAGCCTTTACTCGCCGCGTAGCGTGCCAACTCCAGACAGTCCGGGCGCATTAACGGCTCGCCACCGCTCAACACCAATACTTTGACGCCCGCCGCGTGTAGTTCGTCGATCACTGCCAACGCTTCGCTAGTATCCAGCTCTCCGCGAAAATGGGTGTCGGTCGAAGTGGCGTAGCAGTGCTTGCACGTCAGATTGCAGCGCCTGAGCAGATTCCAGATGACCACGGGGGCGCGGGTACTCCCCGGCACGGCTGCTCTCGGCGCGGGAGCGTGTCCGGCAATGGCGCGAAGGTATTGGCTGATCCTCAACATGACGCAGGTGGTGGCAAACGCAGGCCGGTTTTCTTGAGAATACGGGTGCTTACCAGCATTTCGTGGGCGCGGCAGGCATCGCCCAGCATGGCGCTAATAGAGTAGCGGTAATGCTCAATGTCGGTCGCGTCAAGACCGTGCACCATCGCAAACAGGTTGTAAGGCCAGCCTTCGCGCCGGGGGCGTTGATAGCAATGACTGACATACGGCAGCGAGCCGATGCTGTGGCCGAGTTCGTCGATACGAGCGTCGTCGACATCCCATACCGTCATGCCGTTATGCCGGTAGCCAAGACGGTAATGATTGGGTACGGCGGCGATCCGTCGAATCAAGCCGTTCGCTTGTAGTTGTTTCAGCAGAAGCAGCGCCTCTTCGGGCGTCATGTTGAGACGCGCGGCAAGCCATGCCCAGGGATCATCGACCAGCGGCAGACCTGCCTGGGTCAGCTCAATCAGCCGCCGCGCCAGCGTCGGATCGACCGGTTGGTCAGAGAGGGAAATGCAATCCGACATGGTAGGTCTTTTCCTTGGGAAGATTCAGGATTAAGAGGCCGGTTTCCGATTCGATACGCGCGAGTGTAGCCGCAAGCGCCTCCGGGCTGGCGCACGCCAAAACAAACCACATGTTCCAGGTATGGTCGCGCCGATAGTTGTGCGCTACTTCGGGCATTGCGTTCAGTTGTTCGGCTACAGTATCAAAACGATCTTCCGGCACGGCCAGCGCGGCCAGGGTGAATGCGCCGTCGAGTGATTCAATATCGAACATGGGACCGAAACGGGTCAATACGCCGTCGTCCAGCAATTCCTGAAGACGCTGGCGTATCTGTTCGGGTGTGGAAGATAGCGAATGCGCCAGCTCTTCCCACGGATGGCGAACCAATGGCAAGCCGCGCTGCAACGTATTCAGCAGACGCCTATCGAAAGCATCAAGATTGCGTAGAGGCGTTTCTTTCATTTCAGGCATCGTCCATTTTTCCGTCATGAAAGTAGCGCGCGCCGCGTTGTTTGAATTCACGCAGGCTGAATAGCAGCGCATGGGGGAGTTTATCCAGACCATGCCGTGCCAGCAGGGACTCCGCCTGTGTACGCACAATCTCCCGGTCGCGGCCATGTATCATGCAGAACAGGTTGTACGTCCACGCGGGCGGCTGCTTTTTGCGTCTGTAGCACAACGTCACCGCGTCAGTTTTTGCCAGAAGCTCTCCGACTGCGTCGACCTCACTATCATCAACGTCAATCACCAGCATGGCGTTGGCGTTGAAGCCGAGGGCGCGATGCCTGACCACGAGACCAAAGCGGCGAAACAACCCGTCTGACTGCCATTGCCGTACCTTTTCCAGTACCTCCCTTTCGGTCAGGCCGGTTTGCTCCGCCAATAAGCTATATGGCCTTGGATGAACGGGCAGGCCGCTTTCCAGCAGGCCACGCAGGCGCGGATAACGGTTATTAGCAGAGGAAGCGGGCGCTTCTTCTTTGTCCTGGCGGATGCGGTCGTTGTTCATACCGCCATTCTCGCGTCCGAGCCGACAGGAAAGCCCAGATCAATAAAATAGGCTGATTGCATCGGCAGGTTCAGCGCTTCGAGTTCTGTCTGTTGTTCGATTCGCTTCAGCGCCGCGTCCAGCTTCTCCTGATCGGCCGCCGTCAGCACAAACCACATGTTCCAGTGATGCTCCCGCAGGTAGTTGTGATTGACTTCCGGGCAGGCATTGACCAGAACAGCCACCTCTTCGATACGCTGCGCCGGAACAGCCAGCGCCGCCAGTGTGCTCGCGCCGGCAACGCCGTGGTCGAACACCGGGCCGATTCTGGACAGGATGCGCTCATCCAGAAGGCGTTGCAGACGGCAAATCAGTTCGTCTTCGCCGCAATTCAGCGTGGCCGCCATGGCTTCGTAAGGCTTTTCGCAGATCGGCATACCATGCTGAAAGCTGTCGAGCAAGCGGAGGTCGAGTTCGTCGAGCATGTATCAAAGCCCTATCTTATGCGCCCGGCTGCTGAAGAAAATGCCGCTGGGAGTTTTTGCCGGTAACGTAGCGATCTTTTCCAGCGTGTAGGGATTCCATACCTGTACTTCATTGGCGTCGCGGACTGATAACCAGAGTTGGTCGCCGCGCGAGGTGAATTCCATGTGCATGACAGCCGGGCCGGTATCCAGCGTTGCTATGATCCGCTGGGATTCGGTGTCGATCACTTGAACCTTGTCGTTGTTGGGATGGGCGAAATTGACCCAGACCTGACGCGAATCCGGCCTTGCGACGACAAAGATCGGTTGTCCCGCTACATCAATCGCGCCAATCTGTTGCCAGGTACTATTTTCCACGACCAGTACCCGGTGAATTCCCACGGCGGGGACGAACATTTTGTCGCCCGCAGCCGTCCAGCCTTCAAGATGCGGCATTTTATAAACCGGAAGTTTCTGCTCTCCCTGCCCGTAATTGGGCAAAATCCGTTCTACGCCACGCTCAAGATGCCACAAATCAAGTTTTGCCAGACCATCCTCGCCAAACAGTCCGGCGATGTAATAACGCCCGTCCATTGTTATCAGCGCGTCGTAAGGTTGCTTGCCAATATCGGGATAGCGGGTAAGCTCAGGCTCCACGCCCTTGCTGAAATCAGCCAGCCAAATCTCCCCCGTATCAAACAGGCTGAATAAAAAACATTGACCCGGCGCGTCAACGATACCGACGACACGCGCGTTCTGATTCTTGGTCGGTACCGGCGTTGCGGGAATATCGGCGACCAGCTTCAGCGTTTCGGCGTCGAATACTTTCACTCCGCCGGGTTCGTAATTGCCGACGGCAATCAGCTTGCCATCCTGGCTGATCGCGCCGCCGATGCTGTTGCCACCCTGAATTACGCGGATGGCAATGCTTTTTGTCAGCAAATCCAGTTTGGTGAGGCCGCCGTCACGCCCGAAGATGTAGGCATAGCGCTGGTCTCTCGAAAAGACGGCTGTTGCGTGGGACAGGTCGCCAAGTCCTTCCACCCGACCCAGACTGAGAGGCGGGTCAACCTGCACGATCTGGACGCTGCCGGTAGTTCGCTCAATAATGACTCCGAGATCACCCGTGCCGCGCGGAACGGGCGAATGGGCACAGGCGGCCAGTACCAAACAGGAAAAAATCAATAGCAACAAACGGGTCATGGTTTGACTCCTTCAAGCAGACGATCCAGCATCCATCCCGCTTCAGCCTCGGACAGCAGCGGTTTCCAGGGCGGCATTGCCGTTCCCGGCATCCCCGTCATTATCAACGCAATCAGGTTTTCGCGCGGTTTGCCTTCAAGCGTCTGTGGCAACAACGCAGGCCCCAGACCTCCCATCATGCGCAGACCGTGACAGGAGCCACAGTCCTGTATCAGAAGATTCAGCAGGCGTTTCTGATGCGCGGGGTCGGTGATCTCTTCTTCCGCGACACAGGCCGACGAAAACAACAGTGTGCTTAATGCTATCAGCAGGGCGGCAGACAGTTTTGTAACAGGAATGGCAGCGCTTACTTTCAGGGCATGACGCATTGGGTTGTCCTCTTCGCTCAGTTTACATGACAGTCTGGTACAACCGTCGCGCCGGCCAATCGTGGAACGCCGGGAATGATGCGGAAAGGAATGCCGCGTTGCGCGAGAAAGACAACATCGCTGCCGTCATCGCCCAGAGAAAAAACATTCCCGCTTCGCAACAAAACAACATATTCACCCTGTTCAGCGTGTTCCGCCAGCAGGGTATGTAATGCCACGCGATCGGCAATTCCGTCCACGCCAACGTCCAGCGCAATACGTTTCGCGTCACGCCGGGCGAGTTCGAGAATATCGGCGGAAACCGCATTGTCGTGCAGGATCAGTTCGGCGTGATTCAGGGCGCGTAAGGCGTCCAATGTTAGTAAGCCGGGGACGTTTGCGCCTGTTTCGACCAGCGCGACCCGCCCCTGGCGCGGTTCGCTTTCTTCGGATAGCGCCTGCAACAGCGCTTGTTCCGCCTGCTCAAAACGGCAGGCGCGTATGTTCTCCGCGACTGTCCCGTTCAGCATCCATTCGTAGAAGTTACGCCGCGCCGCCATCGCCGGTCGTGCCGCGCAGATGCGCTTACGATATTTCTGCGCCAGCGTGGTTAGTTTTCCGAGCGAGTCATCGAACATCGTTTCGATACGTTCGCGCACCCAGCGCGCAATCATTGGCGCGGCGCCCGACGACGAGATAGCAATGGTAATCGGGGAACGGTCAATGATTGCTGGGATATGGCAGGACGATAGTTCGGCGTCGTCCACGACATTGACGAGAAGACGCCGCTCATTTGCCAATTGCGCGATAGTCTGGTTGACTTCCCTGTCGTCTGTTGCGGCGACGACAAACCACACGTTATCCAGCCATATGGCGTCAAACGCGCCTTCATGCAACCGCACGTCGCCGCTGTTTTCCAGGCGGCGCACCGAATCGCTGAATGTCGGGGCCACGACGCGAACCTGCGCGCCGGCAGCCGTTAGCAGACGTATTTTGCGCTCAGCGATCTCGCCGCCGCCGACGACCAGTACACACCGTTGCGAGAGATTAGCGAACAAGGGGAAAAGATTCATAATGTCCAATATTAGATCATTTTTACCGACATCCTTGCGCCATGCCGGGGGAAGGGATTGCAGTCGTACCGGAAACGATGCCGCAGTCTGTGTTTACAACAACCGCCGACAGATCAATATCAGATATAAGCAAGATATCGCGCCGATTCGGTACAGATTGTAAAGACAGGGAAAAACAACAAACTTAATTAAGATCAAGTATTTTCACAGAATGTCTTAATAGAATGGCGTCGCATAGGTTGTAAAGCGGGATGTTTCTGCCATGACAGGCAGGAGCCGATTTGAGCGTTCCATCGAAAAAAGGAGTAAACCATGAGCAATGTAGTTAAACCGCTGCTGGCAGGTCTGATTGCCAGTTTTTCTCTGCTGTGCGCGGGAGTTGCAGTTGCGCAGGCAAACGACCCTGCGGCACCCGCGATGACAGACGCGGAAAAAGAGGCCGCAAAGAAGATTTACTTCGAACGCTGCGCCGGCTGTCATGGCGTTCTCCGTAAAGGCGCTACCGGCAAGAACCTGGAACCGCACTGGTCGAGAACCGACGACAAGGGCGTCAAAACCGAAGGGGGTATGCTCAAACTCGGCACTAAACGCCTGACAAACATTATTGCGTATGGCACGGAAGGCGGCATGGTCAACTACGATGACATTCTAACCACGGCCGAAATTGACATGATGGCGCGTTATATCCAGAACGTCCCGGATGTTCCGCCCGAATTTTCGTTGCAGGATATGCGCAATAGCTGGAAGCTGCTCGTTCCGGTAGACAAGCGGCCGAAGAAACAGATGAGCAAAATCAATCTGGATAACATCTTCGCTATCACGTTGCGTGACGCCGGCAAGCTGGCGTTGGTTGACGGCGATACCCACAAGATCTGGAAAATCCTGGATACCGGGTACGCGGTACACATTTCCCGTCTGTCCGCTTCCGGGCGTTATGTCTATACCGTCGGCCGTGATGGTCTGGTGACGGTTATTGATATGTGGTTCGAAGACCCGCAGACGGTTGCCACCGTGCGTCTGGGTTCCGACGCCCGCTCGGTCGACGTGTCGAAATTTGCCGGTTACGAGGATAAATATCTGGTTGGCGGCACTTACTGGCCGCCGCAGTATGCGATCATGGATGGCGCAACGCTTGAGCCGATCAAGGTTGTTTCGACCCGTGGTCAGACTGTCGACGGCGAATACCATCCGGAACCGCGTGTGGCGTCAATTGTCGCTTCGCGCCTGAAGCCGGAATGGGTCATCAACGTCAAGGAAACCGGACAGATTCTGCTGGTCGACTATACCGACATCGATAACCTCAAGACGACTTCCGTTGCCTCGGCGAAGTTCCTGCATGACGGCGGTTGGGATGCGTCCGGGCGTTACTTCCTGGTGGCCGCCAATGCTTCCCACAAGGTTGCTGCGGTAGACACCAAGACTGGCAAACTTGCCGCCCTCGTTGATACGGCCAAGATTCCCCACCCGGGGCGCGGCGCGAACTTCGTGCACAAACAGTTTGGCCCGGTATGGGCTACCGGTCACCTTGGCGACGCCGTAGTATCGCTCATCTCGACGCCATCGGATAAAGCGGCTGATGCGAAATACAAGGCGCACAACTGGAAAGTGGTGCAGGAACTGAAGATGCCGGGCGCGGGCAACCTGTTCGTCAAGACGCATCCGAAATCCAGGCATTTCTGGGCCGACGCGCCGATGAATCCGGATCGTTCGATTGCCGAAGCGGTATATGTGTACGATATGAATGATCTGTCGAAAGATCCGGTTCGCATTGATGTCGCCAAGGACTCAGGTTTGCCGGCAAGTCAGGCGATTCGCCGCGCAGTGCAGCCTGAGTACAACAAGGCGGGCGACGAAGTCTGGATTTCTCTGTGGGGCGGCAAAACCGATCAATCCGCAATCGTTGTCTATGACGACAAGACGCTGAAAGTCAAGCGCGTCATCACCGATCCGGCGGTCATCACCCCGACTGGCAAGTTCAACGTCTTCAATACGATGCACGACGTCTATTGATCAACTCCTGATCATCTGCCGATACCCCTCCCGCGCTCTTTCTGCGGGGGGGGGTCGAAGGAGAATCTACAATGACAGAAGACGTCATCAATAAACAACGCGCATTCGGTAAATTCCTCGCCTTTTTGAGACGTCCAAGTTCGCGTTATTCGCTTGGATTTCTTCTGGTGGCGGGAATTGTAAGCGGCGTCGTTTTATGGGGCGGTTTCAACACCGCTCTGGAAGCGACCAACACCGAGTCATTCTGCATCTCCTGTCATGAGATGCGCGATAACGTTTATCCCGAATACAAAGAGACGATTCACTACAGCAATCGTACCGGCGTGCGTGCTACCTGCCCGGATTGTCATGTTCCTAGAGACTGGACTTACAAGATGATCCGTAAGGCTAAGGCGTCGAAAGAGGTATGGGGCAAGCTTGTCGGCACGATTGATACGCCGGAGAAATTCGAAGCCAAACGCTTAACGCTGGCGCGCAATGAATGGCAGCGGATGAAATCCTCCAATTCCATCGAATGCCGTAATTGCCACAGCCTTGAGAGCATGAACAGCGAGGTGCAGAAACAGCGGGCGCGCAAGCAGCATGAGATGGCTGTCGAAGACAACATGACCTGCATAAATTGCCATAAGGGCATAGCGCACAAAAAACCGGAAGGCATGACCGAGGAAGACGAGGACGGATAATCCTCCCGGCTGCAAAGATGAAATGTCTTCTGTTCAGGAACTTGATTAGGAGAAAACAGTTATGAAAAAAAGCGTATTGGCCAGTATTCTGGGTTCCGTTCTTTGTTTTGCCGCATCCAATGCGCTGGCTGAAGCGCCGAGCGACTGGAGCAAAATAAAGGCGCTCGATACCACGTTGTTTTATCCCGGCGTGTCTCCAATGGAATGGATTAACAAAGGCACTGAGCATGGCGGCGCGCGCGGCATGAAGAAGGGCGAGACCTGTATGGATTGCCATTCTGAGGAAATCGCCGACATGGGCGGTAAAATGGTGTCCGGGCAAAAAATCGAACCCAATCCTATCCCTGGCAAAGCTGCCGCCATTAACGTCAAGGTTCAGGCCGCGCGCGATGACGAACACCTTTACTTGCGTTTCACATGGAAGCAGCCGAAAGCATCCGGCGCGGCAAAAATGGACACAGTAAACCCGGTCAAGATAGCTTATATGATTGAGGCTGGCTCCAAGGTGGAGATGGCCAACATAAGCGGTTGCTGGTCAAGCTGCCATGGCGATGCCCGTACAATGCCGGGCGCGGATGATAACAAGACAAAATATGTCAAGAACGGCTCGCTGGCAAACGGCATTTTCTACGACCTCAATCAATGGCGCAGCGGCGAAAACAAGGCTTTTGACGGTTATGTAGCCGAGAAACGCGTCATGGAAGGCGGACAGGCTTTGCAAAGCGCGACCGGCAAGCTTAACGGCGATACGTGGACGGTCGAATTTAAGCGTAAGCTCGCCGGTAGCGACAAAGGTGATGTCGAGCTGAAAGCAGGCCAGGTTTATAACTTCGGTTTCGCCATACATGACGATAACACGATAGGCCGTTATCACCACGTTTCGCTTAACTTTAAGCTGGGCATCGACAGTAAGGCCGACATTGTTGCTACCAAACAATAATCGCCAATGCAGCCCGTGTGTTTGCTGTGCGCACGGGCTGCATGGGTAGCACTCTTTTCTCTTCGCAATACAGCATATTTTTCAGCGGATTTTGTCTGAACACGCAACGACATGGGGCATTTCCAGCGTTGATCAATTCCGCAGATTGCCTCGTTCGTTCGCCAAACAGACACATCTTGGCATGCCGGTCGCTGTACGACGGCTACACCAGCGCCGCGTAACAGGAAATGAAATGTAGCTATCGAGAACGGTTATTCACCAGACGATACCCGGCGGAGGAAAATAAAAATGTGGCTCATCAACTTTTTGTTCGGCAGAAAGAAGAAAAAACAAGAGGGAACGCAGGCGTCCGCGAGTTTGTCGCGGCAGGCTCCGGGAACGCGGATTTCCTATGACCCTGAGCTGATTGTGCAACTCAAGGAAGACCATCAACGCCTGCTCGAAATATTCGGCCTGGTCGGCAAGGCATTTGCCAACAACGACATGGCGGCGACAGCCAGACATCTGGATACTTTCCGCAGTGAACTTATGGAGCATCTTCTGACCGAGAACGTTCGCTTTTATGTTTATCTCGAACGCACGCTGAAGCAGAAAGACCAGGAGAGTTTCGACCTGATGTACAGCTTTCGCCGCGAGATGAATACGATCAGCAAGTCCGTGCTTGCGTTCTTTGACAAATACCAGAAGAACATCGGCAAGCGACCCAAGCTCACCGCATCGTTCGGCAAGGATCTGGAAAACGTCGGCGCGATTCTTACGGAGAGGATTCGCCGCGAGGAAGAAATACTGTATCCGCTGTATGCGCCCGTTGCGGCGGCTGCGCCCGGCGCTGCTACAATTGTCGCGTGAGCAGTCCCTGTCGCGCATTTCCCAGTACCAATGAGATTTTCGGCCATGAACCTCAAACATTTCTTCAGCATCGCCGCATTCGCCCTGCTCTTTGTGCCTGTGGCGCATGCCGAAACGTCCGTCGATACCGCCGCCACGCTGCCACGCGCCCAGCAGCTTTATCAGCAAATTTGCGCCGTCTGTCACGGCGCTGATCGGTTGGGCGGCATTGGCCCGGCGCTGATTCCCGATAATCTGGATCGCCTCAAGCCCGCTGAGGCGCAGATGGTCATTGCCGATGGGCGCGAGGCTACGCAGATGGCGGGCTTCAAGGATCAGCTCACTTCTGAGGATGTCGCCGCCATCGCTGATTGGATCTACACCCCGGTCGCATTCGAACCGATGTGGGACGAGACGCAGATTCGCGCCTCGCGCACCGTTAACCCGGATGCCGCCAGGCTGCCCGCCAAACCTGTTTACGCCGCCAATCCAAAAAATCTGTTTGTTGTGGTCGAGGCCGGTGACAGCCACGTAACTGTTCTCGATGGCGACAAGCTCGCACCCATCGCGCGCTTTCCTTCGCGCTTTTCGCTGCACGGCGGGCCGAAATATAC
Source organism: Betaproteobacteria bacterium (assembly GCA_009777925.1). GTDB lineage: Bacteria > Pseudomonadota > Gammaproteobacteria > Burkholderiales > Rhodocyclaceae > Azovibrio. Next base: position 12,878 of record WRKX01000039.1, read on the forward strand.
GCCCGATGGGCGCTACGTCTATTTTGGCTCACGCGACGGCTGGGTCACCAAATATGACATGTGGAATCTCCAGGTTGTAGCCGAGGTACGCGCGGGCATCAACATGCGCAACATCGCTGTCTCGGGCGATGGTCGCTGGGTCATGGCCGCCAATTATCTGCCGCATAACCTGGTGCTGTTCGATGCGGACGATCTGATGCTGCAAAAAATCATTCCTGCCGTCAGCCTGCGCGCAATTGGCAAAAGCTCGCGCGTTTCGGCGGTTTACGACGCCGCGCCGCGCAAGAGTTTCATCGCTGCGATGAAGGACATTACCGAGGTTTGGGAAATCAGCTACGACCCCCATGTCGAACCTGTTTCCGACGGTCTGGTGCACGACTTCCAATATCAGGAAGGCGACTTCAAACCAGGCCTGTTCACCCCGCGCCGCACTTATCTGAACGACTACCTCGATGACTTCTTCTTCACTCAGGACTACGACACTCTGATGGGCAGTTCGCGCGACACCCATAAGGGACAGGTCATCAATCTTGATGTGCGGCGCAGGATTGCCGATCTGGACATTCCCGGCATGCCGCATCTGGGTTCAGGCATCACCTGGGAGTGGAAAAACCCGCAGGGGCAAACGCGTACCGTAATGGCCAGCACCAATCTGCGTGAAGGCGTGGTTACAGTGATTGATCTGGATACCTGGGAAAAGATCAAGGAGATACCCACTCCCGGCCCGGGTTTTTTCCTTCGCGGTCATGAAAAGTCACCCTACGTCTGGGTGGATTCGATGATGAGTCCCAAATTCAGGAACACATTGACCATAATTGACAGGGACAAGCTCGAAGTTGTAGGCAGCGTCAAGGTCGAGCCTGGACAGACGCTGGCGCACATCGAATTCACGCAGGATGGCCGCTATGCGCTGGCCAGTCTGATGGAGCCTGCGCCAAAGGGCGCGGTCATCGTCTACGACGCGCGCACGTTGCGCGAGGTCAAGCGTATCCCGATGAACAAGCCCATCGGCAAATATAACGTGTTCAACAAGACCACGCGCTCCTCGGGAACCAGCCACTGACTGCGTTGTGCATGGCATAAATATAGTGCTTCCCGCAAATAAATTTACTGTTATTAGGCACACGAAGGCGCGGCGGTGTACTGTGCCTTTAAATGATGATGCCTTGTGGCCGTTGGAAAGATTGCGCTCCTGGCAATGTGAGAGAAATTTGCAAATGCCTTGGGTTTTTGGCTATGAGTGGGGTAAAATCACGACCTTCAAAACTTCGTGGACGACGGCGCGAAGGTGTGCGGGCATTGAGGATTTCAGGATTCATGATTTACGCCACACTTTTGCCAGTTGGCTTGTTATGCAAGGTGAGAGTATTTATGTAGTAAAAGAATTACTTGGACATGCGAGTGTTACGCAAACTGAGATTTACGCGCATCTTGCCCCAAGCCAGACAAGAGAAGCCGTACAGCGGCTTTTGTCTTTCTGAGCCACTCCGAAGGCAGGGGTCGGACGTTCAAGTCGTCTCGGGCGCGCCAGTGTTATCTATGAGTTTTCTCACATTGGCCTGAATTCACGGAGCAAGACATATTCGTTAGGCATCCGGCGATGATGTCCGTTTGGGTGTTTTGTTCATCTTCTGGCAATTTTTTGTCTTTGCCGTTTTTTATCCTGTTCTGTTCATGCGTTTGACCAGGCTCAAGCTCTCAGGTTTCAAATCATTTGTGGATCCCACTACGGTTGTGTTGCCGGGGCAACTGGTGGGAGTGGTGGGGCCGAACGGTTGCGGCAAGTCTAACATCATGGACGCGGCGCGCTGGGTGCTGGGGGAGTCGAAGGCTTCCGAGTTGCGCGGGGAGTCCATGCAGGATGTTATTTTCAATGGGTCGACAAACCGTAAGCCAGCGGCGCGCGCCGCAGTGGAATTGGTGTTCGACAATTCTCTGGGACGCGCTCAAGGTCAGTGGAGTCAATACGCGGAACTGGCGGTCAGGCGGGTATTGACTCGCAACGGACAGTCCGACTATTTCATCAACAATCTGCGAGTGCGCCGGAAAGACATTACCGATTTGTTTCTGGGAACCGGGCTTGGGCCTCGCGCCTACGCGATTATCGGACAGGGCATGATTTCGCGCATTATCGAGGCGCGGCCTGACGATATGCGCGTGTTTCTGGAAGAAGCAGCTGGGGTGACGCGCTACAAGGAACGGCGCAGGGAAACGGAAGGACGTCTGGAAGATACGCGCGAAAATTTAGCAAGGGTGGAGGATATTCGTCTGGAGTTGGCGGCACGGATGCAAACTCTGGAAGCGCAGGCGGAAGTGGCAAAACGCTATCATGAATGTAATGACGCGCTTGTGCGGAAGCAGCGGCTTTTGTGGTTGAAACGCCAGGATGAAGCCCTCTTTGAGCAGGAAAATCTCCACCTGGAAGTCAACCGGCTGGAAGTGGAGCAGGAGGGCATGACGGCGTCTCTCAGGGAGACGGAAAGCAAACTGGAAGCGGCGCGGGAAGCGCATTTTTCGGCAGGGGACGTGGTTCATCGGGCGCAGGCTGATCTGTATGCGGCTAACGCGGAAGTGGCGAGACTGGAAGCGGAAATCCGCCATCGCAAGGAACAGCAGCAGCAGACAGAATCCCGCTTGTCGCAACTAGAACAGGAAGAACGGCATTGGCTGGTGCAGGCGGAAAAGCTCGCCGCTGACCAGGAGCGTTGGGAAGGATTGCGGGAACTCGCTACGACGCGCCTGCATCAGGCGGAAACGAAACACAAAATCGTGGCTGAACGTTTGCCGCAGGCGGAAGCGGAAGAAAATGCCGCGCGCGCCGGGGTGGAAGCTATGCGGCGGGATGTTGCGGGGCTTGAGCAGCGTTTGCAGGTGGAATTGGCGCATCGCGCCAACGCAAGCCGCGCCTTGCAGAATCTCGCGCAGCGGCGCGAACGTCTCCAGAAGGAAGGTGAAAGCGCCGGGACGGAAAGCAGCGAACGATTGGCGCGGGAAGCCAAAGAGAAAGAGGAAGAACGTTCCCGGATGGCGGCGCTGCTGCCGGAACTGGAAACGACGCTGCAAAATCTGCGCGATAGCCGTTCTGAGCTGGAAACGCAGCGGGCGAGCGCTGTATCGGAGATGGCGCAGTTTGCCAGTGAAATGGCGGCGCTGGAAGCGCGACATGAGACGCTGGCTCAAATGCAGGAAAAACAGGGCGGCGGCGAGGACAGAAAAGCCTGGTTGCAGCGGCAAGGGTTGGCGGATGCGCTGCCGCTCTGGCGTGTATTGCGGGTTGACGCTGGTTGGGAAACAGCGGTGGCGGCGGTTTTGCGCGAGCGTCTGGAAAGTATGTCGCTGCCGGAATCACTGCTGGAATCCGTTGCGGACTGGCGCGATGATCGGCCTGCCAGCCGGGTGCATGCGCGTCTTGCGGCGTTGGCGCACGACGGTAAAATCGCGCCGGACAGTCTCTACACCAGGGTGACGACGGACGATGCAAGCTGGCATGGATTGCTGCATCTCTGGCTGGGAGGGGTACGGACGGCGGAAAGTCTGGCAGCAGCTTTACAGGCGCGTTCTGAACTTTTATTGGGCGAGTGTTTCGTAACGCAAGAAGGCGACATTGTGGAAGGCCATGCTCTTTCCATGTTCGCGCCGGATGCGGTGGATACTGCGGGTTTTCTGGAGCGACGACGGGAAATCGAAGTGTTGACCGCCAAACTGGAACACCTGCGTCTGGCGCGTCAGGCCAGTCAGATACAGGCGGATTCGCTGGCGCATGAAGGCAGGGAACTGGAGGAAAAAGATCGCCAGCTTCGTCTTGAACAGAACGAAATAACGGCAAAGGCGCACGCCCTGCAACTGGAGATTTTGCGGCTGAACGAAGCTCTGACCCGGCAGCGCGAGCGGATAGAGCGCCTTCAACGCGCAGAGCATGATCTGGACGTGGAGATGGAGACAGAGCGGGAGCGGGAATTTGCCGCAGAGGAGGCGAGTCGGCATTTGCGCGAACAGCTTGAGCATCTGCATGGCGAAGCGTCTGGAGCGCGGCTGCGACTGGAAGAAGCAACCCGCGCCCTGCGCGAGGCGCGGGAACTGCTTGCCTCGGTCGAGCGTGAGCGGCACGAGGCTGAATTTTCCAGGCGTGAATGCGTGGGTAAACTGGAGGAATTCGCTGCCAATCAGAATACGGCGGCACGCGAACTGGAGCGCATTCAGACCGGGCTTGTTGAGTGTCGCGCCATGAAACTGGACGCGCCGCTGGAAGTTTTTGCGGAAGCCTTGCAGGCGGCGCTGGCAAAGCAGTGTTTGCAGGAAAAAGAAATGGCATCCTGTCGCGCCGCGCTGGAGACGGCTACTTCCGGCTTACGCAAGCTGGAAGAAGAGCGGATGCGGCTGGAGCAGGGGCTAACCCCGCTACGCGAGCGCATCGGCGAATTGAAGCTGAAAGAGAATAGCGCGGAGATAAACGCGAGGCAGTGGGCGGAACAACTCTTTGCGTCCGGCTGTGATGAAACGGAACTGGCAACGCTTTCGGAAGAGGCAAAGCGGGTAAAACCGCAGGCGCTTACACAGGAAATAGGGCGCTTGCAAAAGACGATAGCCGAATTGGGGCTGGTTAACCTTGCCGCGCTGGAAGAGCTGGAAAACGCGCGCGAGCGGCGGGGATTCCTGGATGAACAGGCAGCCGATCTTACCGAGGCGATGGAGATTCTGGAAGCGGCGATTCGCCGGATTGACCGGGAAACCCGTGACCTGCTGCAAAATACGTTCAATACGATCAATGCCCACTTCGCGCGCTTGTTTCCGGAGTTGTTCGGCGGGGGCAAGGCGGCGCTGGTCATGACCGGGGAAGAAATACTTGATACCGGAGTGCAGGTGTTCGCGCAGCCGCCGGGCAAGAAAAATTCCACAATTCACCTTCTTTCCGGCGGGGAAAAAGCCCTAACGGCGATTGCTCTGGTATTCTCCATCTTTTTATTGAACCCGGCGCCTTTCTGCCTGCTGGACGAGGTAGACGCGCCGCTTGATGATTCCAACACCGAACGTTTTTGTCAGATGGTGAAAAAAATGTCCGGACAGACCCAGTTCCTGTTCATCAGTCACAACAAGATTTCGATGGAAATGGCCGAGCAGTTGGTCGGCGTGACTATGCAGGAATCGGGGGTGTCCCGCGTGGTAGCGGTAGATAGGGAAGCAGCCTTGAAGATGGCGGAGGAAGTTTGATGAACGAAACCGAAATCGGAATTCTGGTATTAGGAAGTCTGATCGTGCTGGGAGTCATTGCCTACAACAAGTGGCAGGAGCGCCAGCACCGTCGCAACGTGGAAAAGAGCTTTCATAGTTCCGAGAGGACGGATGACGTGCTCCTTGCCCGTAGGGAGGCGGATTTTTCCATTTCTCCCGCCATGTCGGAAACTGCGTCGTCCTGGGAGACGGAAGCAATGGATGAGTCAGTCCCGCAGGAGGATACGGAATGGGACGCAGCGGAAGAGCCGGATGAGCCGGATGAGTCGGATGAGCCGCAGACGGAAATATCACAGCCTGCTTGGTCTACGGGCGCGACGGCGCTGCCGGAAGATGATCTGCTCTCGCCGATGATTGATTTGATTATCGAATTGAAAGGCGCGTCACCCATTGATCTCGCGGCCTTGCGGCGTGATTACGCGGAGGCGTTTTTGCCGTTTGGGAAACGCCTCAATTGGGCGGTGCTGAACGAGGCGGAAGGAAAATGGGAGTTTATGCTCTGCAATGCGCCGCAAGGCGGGGGGAGCTATCGGCGTTTGCGCGTCGGCTTACAGTTGGTTGACCGGGAAGGTGTGGTCAAGGCAGAGCTTATTTCCGACTTTATCGAATTTTTCCCCCGGCTTGCGGAAAAACTGGGGGTGGCCTGCCAGGTGCCGGAGGCGGGGCTGGCGGAATGGCTGGAGCAGGCCGAACAACTGGATGTTTTCTGCGCTGGGCTGGATATTGTGTTGTGTCTGAATCTGGCGCCGGAGGGCGGGCGCAATTTTGCGGGAACGCAGATTCGCGCCCTGGCGGAAGCGGAAAATATGACGTTGGAAGACGGGATATATACCTTGCGCGACGAGTATGGAACGACGCTGTTTTGTTTCTGGAACACGGATGAGGAGCATCCTTTCCGGGCGGACGACATGAAATATCTGAAAAGCAGCGATCTGACCTTTCAGTTTGACGTGCCCTGTGTGCCGCGTGGCCAGCACGCCTTTTCGCAGATGCTTGCCGTTATCCGGCGCTTTGCCAAGGTTATGGACGGCGTTTTGATTGACGATCAGGGTAATCCTCTGTCGGATGAAACGCTGGAGCAGATTCGTCAGGATTACGTTATCCGTCCGCAAGGGCATATGCTGAGCGAAGGTTTGCCGGCAGGCAGTTTTTTGGCGCGGCGGTTGTTTAGTTAGGGAGGTTTAGGTTCAGATGTATGATCGTTGACCGCCACTGACCTTGGAGGTTAGAAATATGGAAGACAAAATTCGATCAAACGCCGAGATCTTTCGGCAGGTAATCAAGGAACAGGTAAACATTGAGCTTGCATATGACCTTGAGAGTGTTCGCTGGCTCGATGGGTTTATCGACCGCCAGCGGGAAACAGCTTCGGATGACACAAAAGCAAAACTTCCTAGGCAGTGTAGTCAATAGATTGTATAATATCTGAGTTTTTGGAAACCGGGAGAAATTTTATGCAACAGGCACACAGACGGCACGACATATCCGATACAGTCTGGCAGATTTTGGAACCTAATTTGCTTGGTCGTAAGGGAACCTGGGGAGGAAATGCCCGCGACAATCGCAAATTTATCAATGCGGTTTTCTGGATTCTACGCACAGGCGCTCCATGGCGGGATTTACCGCCGGATTATGGAAATTG